>CAYOWC010000189.1:0-9680 GCA_964407525.1 uncultured Desulfobacteraceae bacterium
GGATCTGCTTCAGCCCTGTCTGGGCCGACTGATTGCATTTGAATTCCATAATCCAGATCTTATCGGAAAATGTCACCATCAGGTCGATACGCCCGTGACTCGTCAACGCCTCGCTTTGGACCTGTGCGCCCGATGCCGCTACCATGAGATAAAACAGGGTGTGGAACCAGGCCTCGTTGGGTTCGCCTTTGAGGGTGTAGGGAATAGATGCAAAAATGGCGTTGATGGCATCAAAAAAAGCGTCTACATCCTCCGACTGAAGATAGGTTGAGAGCAGCATGAAGCGCGATTGTTCGGCTCCCGCCATATTGGTAGTAAAGGAATAGAACAGGTGCTTCAAAAACGCGCATTTTACCTCCAGATTGGGATATCCCAGATGCCACAGCGGGTCGGCAGGCCTCTTGATGGTCAGATAACCGGTCTGAAACAGCAGGGCCTCTATGTTTAAATGTTCCAGATCGTATACGCTGAAAATGGTCTCGGCAACTGCCAGATCTTCTATTGTCGGCAGGGGGTAGTTCCGTTCCTTGAGCAGGTTGATCAAAAAGGCAGGCGTGCCCGTCTCAAACCAGTAGTTTTTCAGTTTGGAACTTTCCAGGGCTCGCAATATCGAAAATGGGTTGTACACTTGAATATCGGCTTCAGAAAAACGATAGCCATCATAATGGCGGCGCAACAGGTTGTGTATTTCTGAAAGGGATGACTTCATGGTCTGGCTCAATCGTTCAAGGTACGGTTCAAAATTGCTCATTAGTTCATTATCGGTGTAGCCAAGCATGGCAGCGTAACGATCGTCCATGCTGATGTCGATGAGGTTGTTCAAATCAGAGAAGATCGATACCCGGCTGAACTTGGAAACACCGGTAATAAACACAAAGCGGGTGCAACGGGCCACATCCGCGCCTTTCAGGGTGCCAAGAAAGGATTTCAGGATATCCCGGTTGGCCCTGGCGATTTCAAGGCCCGCCTCGCCTTTTCCGAGATGATCGATGATGGGTTTGTCATATTCGTCGATGAGGATGACTACGGGTTGGCCGTTCTTTTCAAAAAGGCCCAGTACCAACTCCTGAAATTTTTCTTTTAGCAAGTTTGTCTGAGTTTCTACGCCGGCTTCCTTTGCAATCCGGTTTACTCGGTTTATGAGACCTGCTTTTAAATTTTCGGGCGTATCATGGCTGATCCCATTGAAATCCAGGAGGATTACCGGAAACTCCCGCCAGGACCAGTTGCCATTGATGTCAATCCACAACCCTGAAAATAATTCTTTTCGCCCGGCAAACAAGTTGCGGAGAGCTGATACCATCAAGGTTTTGCCGAAGCGCCGAGGTCGGGCCATGAAATAATAACGGCCTTCATTAAGCATTCGGTGGATGTACCGGGTCTTATCTACATAGAGAAAACCTTCTTCACGGATGATCTCAAAGGATTGCAGGTCGATGGGTAGTTTCAGAAAGGGCATGTCGCCTCCCGTATCAAGGCTTGTTTGTTTCATCTTTCCCAGCATGCTTTACCCGAGTGGGAAATGTCAAATAAAAATGTGCTGTTCGCTTTTCTCCGTGTGCTCTGCGAACTCTGCGAGAGATTTACTTATGAAATGTTAAGAGGTGGGATTTAAGATCAACTTTCTTCCCTTTTATGCCCAGCTTGGTCCTGATTTTGTACCGGTGAGTGAGGATGGTATTTTTTGAAACAGACAGGAGTTCGGCCATTTGCTTGTTGGTCTTTCCTTCCTTTACGAGAGAGGCTACCCGTATCTCCATGGGGGTTAAATCCAATACTGCTGACGACAAATCCCGGGCGAAGGGGGATATAATCTTTTCCAGGCTCGATTCGAGTTCGTTTATGCGGGCATCTTGATCTTCACTCAAAGGGGTTTTCTTGAGCTCCTTTAAGTGAGGCCGTATAAGCGTTTTCACATTAGAGAGGATTCGTTCTTCAAATTCGATCCTGTCTTCTTCCCGCCTCCGCAAAAGTACGCTCAGAGCCGTGTTCGCGTCTTCCAGGCCCTTCGTTTTTCCTTTCAGTTCTTTTTCTCTTGTCTTCAGGGCTTCCAGGTTTTTTCTGAGTTGGGTAATGTCTTTGCCATAGATCGCTAATTGGTCCACCTCACCGTTTTCGTTGTGAACAGGAGAGATGCTGCTGTCAAAGACTATTCCCCCCCGCCTATCTTCAAAACGGAGGGGTTTTCCGGTGGCAATGATTTTATTCACCTTCAACTTTCTGGATTCGGCCAAGGCGGGCGGCATCAGGTCATATGCGCATATCCCGATGAACTGGTCCAAGGGCATGCCGTAGCGCTCAGCTGCGATGGTATTGGCGGCGATGACGTTCCCTTTAAGATCGATCAGCACGGCTGTATCTGAAGTCGCGTTCATCAGGGCGCTTAGCTGCTCGTTTGCCCGGGATAACAGAGTTGCGCGCTCTGCCACGTCTTGTTCCAGTTTTTTGTAGGCCTTTTTCAATCGATCCTCGACTTTCTTTTTGTGAAAGGCTATCTCTATGGAGGCTTTGATCTCATAGGGTTCGAATGGTTTGAGGAGATAGCCATGGGGTTCCGTATTTTTCGCCCTCTCCACAATTTCATCGTTTCCGTAGCCGGTCACAAAAACGACGGCGCAATCAATCAAGTCCATTATTTTTCGTGCAGCTTCCGTTCCATCCATTCCACCCGGCATGACGATATCCATCAGGATGACATCGGGCTGCAGGTCAGGCGCCATTTGGATGGCCTCTTCCCCTGAAGCGACAACTCCTGCCATCTCGTATCCCAGATCCAATAGTATTTCCTTCAGTTCTTCGGAAATCAAATAATCATCGTCAACGATCATGATTTTCATGATTTTCACAGTCCCTTATCAAATTGGCTGCACCGCTGCCGGTTGTCTCATTATAGCCTGCCTTGGTCCCATTGACCGTTGCCTGTGGCATTCCATCTATTTTACCTTGACAATGTTACCCAAAATGGAGAACACTAAGCCATGAGTTTTCGAGTTCAATACAAAAAGAAAGTTGAAAAACAAATCAACAAGCTCCCCAAAAAGATCAATCGAAGATTGTTTGCCCTTATCGCCGACCTTGAAGACATGGGGCCTGTTCGGCGAAACTGGCCCAAATACAGCAAACTGGGCAAAATGAAAGGAGGCTCGGTAAAACATCATTGCCACCTCCATCACTCCTGGGTTGCCTGTTGGACACACACAGAAGAAACCATCCTAATAGAGGTGTATTATGTTGGCAGCCGTGAAAGTGCTCCGTACTAATGAGCCGGTCCTTGAGGTCAAGGGCGCCGTTCCGCAGGAACTGATGGACTTTCTTCAAAGTCACTATGGTGAATCCCTGCAGGTATTTGAAAGCGATGAGGCATTGATCAACCCCAAAGATTCCGCTTGGTACAGAGAGACCAAAGGGTCTATGAAACCGGGCGTCTATCTGGCGATTTACAGGGAAAACGCTGGCCTTACTCAGACGCAGCTTGGAGAAAAACTCGGAAAAACTCGTTTCCGCGTATCCGAGATGGAGCGGGGTGTACGCGGTATCAGCAAAGAAACAGCCAAACAGCTTGCGAAAATATTCAAGGTACCGATTGAACGATTTCTGTAGCGGGATCATGTTCGATAAGACCTTGGCACCTCCTGTATCAAAGCTTGTTTGCTTTAATTTTTTACCCGAGTAGCAAATGCCAAATGAAAATGGGCCACTCGCTTTTCTCCGTGCGCTCAGTGGGCTCTGCGAGAGATTCAATTATGGAAGGTGATGTTTCCCCTCTATGATGTCTTTGCCATAAGCGCCATAATTAAGGAGTCTTTTACCGGAAGTCTTATTTTGCATTATCTCTGTTGATGATTTCGTTTTGTAGAGCTTTTGCGACTGCCTGGGATCTGGATGAAACGCTCAATTGCCTGTAAATACTCTTGAGATGGGATTTTACTGTATGTTCTGATATATGTAATGCTTCAGATATTTTCCGGTCCGTGAACCCTTCCACCAAATGTTTCAGTACTTCCAACTCTCTAAGAGAAAGTCCAGCTTTTGCTTCACCTTTCAACTTTCTTTCTTTTTGCTGAATCTTTTTGAAAATGGAAGCAGTGAGTGAGGCATCGAGGAAAGCTTGATCTTCCATAATATTATGGATCACTTTGATCAATTTATCTCGGCTGACTTTTTTAAGCACATATCCTTTTGCCCCTGCCTGAATAGCGTTGGTGACATATTCATCGTCTTTATAAATTGTGAGCATAATCACTTTAACATGCGGATATTTCCGACAAACCAACCTTGTAGTCTCGATCCCATTAATGCCCGGCATTTTAATATCCATGAAAATGATATCGGGACAATGCTCTTCAAGGAGTTCCAGACATTCCAACCCGCTGCCGGCTTCTGCTACAATCTCAATATCATCTTCAAGACCTAATAACTGTTTTAATCCTTCTCGGATCAACACATGATCGTCAACGATCATAACCTTGATTTTATGCATTGTGACTTATCTCAGCTTCCAGGGGGATTTTCGCCTCAATGCGACACCCTTGATTGGGTTTGCTATTGATAGACAACCTGCCCCCCTCTGCCTCAATCCGTTCTTTCATTGAAAGAAGACCAAATTTGTTTTGAACCCTTTTCCAGGGAGAACCTTGAGAAAGATCAAACCCCTTTCCATTGTCGGTTACAATAAGAATGATGTTTCCATCCTCTTCATAGAGGGTAGCTTCCGCTGTCTTTGTTCCCGCATGTTTATAAACATTCATCAACGTCTCTTGCGCAACGCGGAAAAGACAGAGGCTTACTTCAGATGACAATTCGATGTGTTTTGGAAAATGGGACGTAACACGGATGGCAGTCTCTTTATTGAAATTGTCAAAATATCGCTTGAGAGCCGGCACCAATCCCATGGTATCAATGAGGTCAGGGCGCAAACTTGAAATGAGGTCCCTGGATTGATCTACCGTACCATTGACAGTCTCTATCAGACTATCGAACGTGTCTGACAATAACTCAGGTTTTTTCTTGAAAAGTTCTTTGCAAAATTGAATTTTGTAGCTGATTCCTATTAATGCCTGAGCGATGGTATCATGAATGTCTCCTGCAAGGCGCTTCCGCTCTTCCTCTTGAATGGAGGTCATCTTAACATTTAACGAACGTAATTCTTTGCGGTTCTGTTCGATCTCTCCCAGCATATAAATATTTTCCAAGGCCACCGCCAGGATGTGAATGAAGTGATAGAGGAAATCCAGTTCTTTCTTCGTAAATCGAAAACCCCTGGTGCTGTTAGTCAAAGCTATAACGCCATGGGATCGTTCATATATCCGGATAGGAACGGTTACTATACGTTTTAACTTAAACAAATCTATATCTCTATAAATAGTGTTTTCCTCGTCTATGAAAAGAGGCACGCTCTCATTCCATGTATTTTCAATGATGGGTTTAATACCATCAGTTCCTCCCCTCTCAGGATGGCAAAATATCTTGTAGATATTCTGGTCCTGGTAAAGGGCCAGATAGACTTCCTCTACGCCAAAGAGGGTAACTATTTTACTTAGCAACAGGTTTACGACATCGTTTAATTTAGAGTAGGAAATAATTTCCTGGGTAAAATCGAAAAGCGCCTCAAGTTGTAGGACTTTTTCATTGATTATCTCCTCACGAGTTTTTACATACGAAGCGGCTATGATCTTGTGGTCTTCGAATAAAAGCGTGATCAATTCCTGGATCTCAGCGAAAATATTCAGCGGCTGCAATTCCTTTTTTTCAAGTGCCTCGGGAAATATTTCCCAGAAGGCCTCCATAAAAATAGCGATGTTCTTCATCACATTTTCCAGTTTCAATCCCTTGACGGCACGAGCATAGCCTATGAGGTGCTGGTCCTTTAAAAAATCCTCTTTGTTTCCGCCTAAAGCGTCTATGAGGAGATTGACCCAGATTCTTTCCCGCCGCTGACCCTCATCTGTTCGTAAAATAAAATCTTGATATGGAGACCAAGGTTGCTGCAGCCAGCGTTCTCTCATTTTTTGAAGGAGGTACTCTCTATTGTTATGGAAATAGTCTTTCAGTGAGTTAAATGGCATGCCTGCTTACCCAAAAATGATGATGTGAAAACTTCAGCAACGGGGATTTATTTAGATTTAACAAACAAATACACAGATAGCATAACCGTAAAGAGGAAATCAATCAATTCAAGGATTTTTGATTGCTGCATAATGATGCGCTGATGTGGATGGAAACAGACCATACTGGAACATGCAGGTGGAGCCCAGGCCAAGCTACCCAGAACAGGTGATGCAAGAACCCCCCTTTAGGGGGATTGTTTTGGATTGAAATTCAGATAATATGCTGTCAAAAATAAATCTTTCAATTCAAAAAAGTCGGCGTTTTATGGGATACACATTTATCTCACTGAAATAATATGGAGAGATGAAAATGAATGTCTTGATTACGGGTGGTTGTGGGTTTGCAGGCCTAAAACTGGCTCACAGGTTGTTGGAAAAAGGCCATTCGGTTTACTTAATGGATATTAATTCAGAACCGTTGGAAAAACACCCCGAACTGAAGGAAGCCATATTTATTTCTGGGAATGTCATTTGTCAGGCACATATTATCAATGCCATAAAAAAGTATAAGATTAAATGGCTTGTTCATTTGGCAGGCCGACTTTCCGTTCCTTCTGAAGAAGATCCATGGTCGACTTTTGAAGTGAATGCTCGCGGGACTTTTCATGCCCTTGAAGCTGCTCGTATATGCGAAGTAGAGAGGTTTGTATTTGCTTCTGCCATTGGAACCTATGGTTTACATCTTCCTGAAATCATCGACGATGAAACCATTCAAAGACCCATTAGTATGTATGGGGTGACAAAGGTTTTTGGAGAGCAACTGGGCACGTTTTACCGCCGTCGCTTTGAGCTGGATTTTCGGTCAATTCGTTATTGTCAACTCATTGGTCCGGGTGTGAAGACTCCTGGAGTTGCGCAGTGTATTCCAATGATGATAGAAGCCGCTGCCAAAGGAGATCCTTTTGAGATGTGGATCGAAGAAGATTCCATAATGCCTGTACTCTATTGTAAGGATGGCATAGAAGCGACGAGTTGTTTGCTACATGCGCCTAAAGAAAATATTGCAACCATAAATTACAATTTGGGTGGAATGAAACCTCATTTCACAGTCAAAGAGCTCATTCATTCAATTCGAACCATAATTCCACACGCAAAAATAGATTTCAATCCTGATCCTCTGAAAGTTGAAATTGTAAAAACGATACCATGGAATATTGACGATTCCCGCCTTCAAGAAGAAACCGGGTATAAACCCGTTTATGACTTAAATAGCGCACTAACGGACTTTATTCGTGAAGTTCAGACCGATAGATAATTGAAACAAGGGAATAGGACATTATGCGACACGAAGGCCTAGCCTGCGAGCAAATAAATATGAGAAAATTATTAGAAAAGAGAGCCGAAACAGTTGGGAAAAACCCCTTTTTGTATTTTCGTGATCAGGTCATCGATTTTGCCACCCTGAATCGAAATGTGAATAAGGCCGCGAACGTCCTTGCCGAATTAGGCGTCAAGAAGGGCGACCATATTTGCTTGTTCCTTCCCAATTGCCCTGAATTTATATATTTGTGGTTCGGACTTGCTAAACTTGGAGGCGTAATGGTCCCTCTCAATGTCAGCCTTCGCGGAGAGGGGTTGGCATACATTATCAATCATTGCGACGCGGAGAGGATCATTGTGAATGAGCGTCTTTACGATGCCTTTCAATTCGTTGAACAGGATCTCAAAGGGATTAAGCAAAGAGTCTGGCATAGCGAAGGGGACCCTCCGCCAGAAGATTTTCAATCGCTGAATGATCTCATGTCATCAGCGGACCAAAAGGTGCCGCCTGCAATCGATATCCATGACGGCGATCCGCTCGGTATTATTTACACGTCAGGTACGACAGGTCCCCCAAAAGGGGCAGTGATAAGCCAGTTCAACTACGTCAACTCAGGCCGGGTCTGGGCTGAAGACATTATTGATTTCCGTGAAGATGATATTTTCTTCACTACCCTGCCTCTCTTCCACGCAAACGCGCAGATGTTCACGACCATGGGGGCGCTCTATTCAGGACGTCCTTTTGTGTTGAGGGAACGGTTTTCCGCGTCCAGGTTTTTCGATGAGATCCGCCAATATGGTGCCACCATTTTTAACTACATTGGCGGCATGCTTACCATGCTCATGAAACAGCCCGAAAGAGAAGACGACGCGCAGAACCCGGCGAGAGCAACATTTGGGGGGGCAGCTCCCCGTGAGATCTGGCAGGATTTTGAAAAACGATTCAATGTAACCATCGTAGAAGGTTTCGGTTTGACCGAAAGCGGGGGAGTGTGCCTCTGCAACCCGCCTTATGACATCACAGTGGGGTCGATCGGAAAACCGATGTCATTTTGCGACGTTGCTATCTGGGATGGAAACAACCGGAAAGTTCCCACCGGTGAGTCCGGGGAGATCGTGATACGGCAGAAAACACCCTACTCCATGTTTTCAGGATACTACAAGCAACCCGATAAAACCGACGAAGCTTGGGAGGACGGCTGGTTCCATAGCGGCGACAGGGGGTATGAGGACGAAAACGGCTATTTTTTCTTCATGGACAGAATTAAGGATTGTATCCGGCGCCGCGGCGAAAATATTTCGTCTTTTGAAATCGAAAAAATTGTCAATTCCCATCCCAACGTGCTGGAGTCGGCCGCTGTAGCAGTGCCTTCGGAGCTTGGGGAAGATGAAGTGAAAATCTATGTTGTTCTGAAGCCATCCGAACAACTTGCCCCCGAAAAACTGATTGCATTCTGTGAGGAGCGTATGGCGTATTTCATGGTGCCGAGATATATAGAATTCATTACGGCTTTTCCCAAAACCGCCACCGAACGGACTCAGAAATTCGAACTGAGGAAAATCGGGATCGGCAAGGCCTGGGACCGGGAAAAGGTTGGCTACAAACTGAAGAGAGTCTAACGGGCGAACACGGGGGGATATTTTGGTAACAAAAGTTGAGCATATCGGCATAGTTGTGGACAAACTTGAAGACAGCATAAAAAAATACACTTCTCTCCTCGGCCTCGAAGTGGTGGAAATCGAAGAAATTGAAGTGGAAAACGTCCTCAACCGGGTAGCTTTCCTCCCGGTCGGTGAAACCAACATCGAGCTTGTTGAAACAACTGCAACGACAGGTCTGGCAGCGGAGTTTTTAAAGGAAAAAGGCGAAGGAATCCATCATATCGCATTGGAAGTGGAAAATCTGGACATGATTTTTGAAAAACTCAAGGCCCAAGGGACTGAATTCATGTGGGACCGGATCATAGGCGGAGCCAGAGGATCCAGGGTGGCTTTTTTCAAGGCTGAAGAGTTTAACGGGGTGTACATCGAGCTTGTTGAGAAACATGGTTAGGGCCGCGGAAAAAATGTTTTATCCCACTATGCATCCCTGCTTCACGTCGTCTTTGGACAATCTTCAGTTGAAAAGTCCTCGAAATAGAACGACTAATCCTGTGGCTTTTCGCTTTCAGATCATCCAAATTCAACGCAAATCAGAGCGCCTTCCGGGACGAACCTTTTTTTCCGTGGCCCTTAGCCCCTCGCAAATTTTAAAAATTCCCATGAAAGGAAAAACCTATGGGTGAAATCCCGGTATTTTTTCTTCACGGCCTT
>CAYOWC010000190.1:0-9609 GCA_964407525.1 uncultured Desulfobacteraceae bacterium
CCAGAAAACATACCCCATTTCCGGGAAAAGTGTAAACTTATGAATGAAGGATGCCGACCCCTTAGTATATTTTGAAGGCCGAGAAGATCCGGGGGGTAGAAGGAAAAAATAATGGGCATAAAAACAGTTGTTCTTGGTTTTGGAAATTTGCTTCTAGGCGACGAAGGGGTCGGGGTTCATGCCGCCCAGGTCCTTTCTGGAAATTGCCCGGAGGGAGTAGAGGTCAGAGACATCGGGACAGCCATTTTAGAGGCGATCCCTGACTTTGAAAAGGCAGACAAAATCATTGTTATCGATGCCATGAAGGCCCATGGGATGGGTGCCATTTTCGGAGGAAAAATGCCCACTTCCCATGCCTATATCCCTGGTGGGTTTACCGCCACGCCTACCCAGGATAAAATTGACCTTTTCCGTGAGTATCTCAGAAGTTTAACAACCTTCATCAAAAACATCTATCGGTCGGATGTGGATGCTGTTGCAACGGCCTTTCCAGAATATAATGGCATCGGCACAGGCTGTGAAAATCTCATGGCCTATGGAGTCTTCGAACTGGATGAAAGCGGTGAGAACAAGCTTCTCAATCAGGGGCACGTAAAGAATGGGGGAACCGGGATGCCAAGCAATATCAATGACGACGATATCACGGAGTTCGTTACCTATTCCTGGTACAAAGATACTGGACCGCTTACGCCTGAAGATGGGGAAACCATCCCCCTCTATCCCAAGAACGATAAGGCCTATTCGTGGCTCAGGGCGTCCCGATTATTAAACGAACCTTTTGAAGTGGGAGCCCTTGCAAGGATGTGGGTGAATGGAGATTACCAGGATGGCATCTCCGTCATGGATCGACATCTGGCGCGGGCTGACGAGACCCTCAAAATAGCAGAGGCCATGAACACCTGGCTGGATGAGCTTGATCCGGGCGCGCCTGCCTTTGACGGCTACTCTTTACCAAAGAACGCTTCCGGGGCAGGAATGACGGAGGCCCCGAGGGGCGCCCTGGGCCACTGGGTAGAGATCTCGGATGGAAAAATTTCACGCTACCAGGTAATAACTCCCACCTGCTGGAATGCCTCACCAAAAGATGACAAAGGTGTTCCCGGCCCTATGGAACAGGCCCTGATCGGAACGCCGGTGGAAAATTCCGAACAACCCATTGAAGCCTTGCGGGTGATTCATTCCTTTGATCCCTGTCTTTCCTGTGCCGTACACGTTATGCGACCGGATGGAGAGCCTGTCATTGTGCGGGCCGGTATTCGGTAATCCAGGGGATGTCCAATGCATCATGGTTTTCCCCCAGGCGGAGACGGCACACCGGGGGGGGGCCTTTATGCCCTTTCCTCTCAGACCGGAGAGGAAAGTCTACGGATAGCTTAGAAAAGAGTAGTCAGTGTCCATCCATTAATATAACCAACAGACTGACCGGTTCAATAAGTCTTTAGGACGTTCATAATACTGGATGTTGTTTTTCGAAGCTTTCAGGACAATGAGCCAATACCCCGTCACATCTCAGAACCGGTGTATGAGCTTTCGCAATTCTCATTAGCCTTTCCTTCGTTAACCCTACTGCACCTGCACTACCACTGAATCCATTCCCCACCAAGGACCAACCGGACTACCATCCGGTGGATCAACGGCAAAATAGAAAGTGTAATTCCCCAATGGTAGAGTGACATTCAGAACCTCAAAGGAAGAAAATGCAACCAACGGGGCCTGGACACACAAGTTGATCCCCGGCGACCACCCGGTCGGGTACACGTAGGAATACCAATCATCCGGTGGAGAAAAGGGTGTCTTGGCGGCAATCCACCAGTCAGCCAACTGACCTCCGTAATTGCCCGGGTTTAGCCCTACCGTAATTGAGATGGGAATTCCCTCCTCTACCTGAACGGAGCCATCCTGACCGTCTGCCTTGATGTCGGGAAAACTGGATTCCGAGGCTTGATGTTCGTCAGCCCCTATTTCTATACCAGAGCCAAGGGGTCGGCTGTCCCCATCAATATCCTTTGTTAGACCGGCGAATACCTTTCCACTGCCACTCCGGGTCATTTAGTTGCCCTGGACTGTAGTAGATATTATAATCAATTTGATTACCCGTATTGGTTTTGTATTGGTTGGATACAAATAAGTTCTGGTTGTTTGCAAAGAAGATATTGTTCATTATTTCATTATTTTGTGTATCATATTGGAGGCAAAGTTCCCCGTTCCCTTCTTCAGCGCTATCATTTTTATAGCAAGTGTTGTTTATGATTTTACAGTGCTCCGTACTCCCTCGCTCAGTATCATAACCGCCAAGGGAAATTCCCATAATATCGTTATTGTAGACAAAGTTATTTTTGACAGTGATATAGCTACTGCTCTTACCTTTATGTTCACTCGCTATTTCGATACCAATATTACAATGATGCACTATATTTCTTTCAATAGTAATATCAGTACCGCCATCAACGTAAATACCATCCCCACTTCTGCCTCCTCCATAGGCGGGGTTAGTCAACGTATCAATATTATACACTAAATTTCCACTACAAATTCCATCACGGGCACTGTCCAGGGAAGCAACAGGACATATACCTTCATGTCCTATAAAATCGATACCAATGTTGTTATTGTCATGAATGGTATTGTTGGAAACCACAAAATTCTCAACATTTCCATTGAGAACCAACGACTCACTCCACCCTAAGACGCAGTTCCTTATTTCATTCCCATCAATGAGAACGGTATTGATCGATCCTGTTTCATCGTCCCCATAAAGTGCGATCCCATGCGCGTTGCCATCTTCCGAGTTATTTTGGATGGAATGGAGCAGGTTGTCTTTGATTTCGAGGTGATGAGATGCGCCAAACACCCAAATGCCCGCCGGCACGGCATTCCCCTTTGATGTAGTCAGATTCCTGAGCTCAAAGCCAATAATTTTCACGAAAGAAACATCTTCCAAATAGAACAACCCCGTGGAATCGATTACGCTCAGGGCAGTACCATCAATAACAGGCGTTTCAACTGGATAATTTCTCAGGGTAATATATCCGGCGGCCGCTGTGCCTGATTGGCTGAAGGTTACGAGCTCATTGTAAGTCCCTCCTCTTACATAAATCGTATCTCCGGGAAGCACGGTGTCAAGCGCGTACTGAATAGACCTCCATGGCGCTGCAAGATTCCCTTCATTTCCGTTATCCCCATCTATAGCCACATAAAAATCAGAAGCTTCGGCTATGACAGCCATTACCATAAGAAAAAGCAGAATAATCAATTCGAAAGATCTTTTCTTCATGGCTTCCTCCTTTCAAACTATGGTAAAAAGGATGAAATTAATGAGTTAAGCGTTTCGAGATTGCTGCCCGAGTTTTGGACTATTCAGTTTTCGAAAAATTGTGATACGCGTTATACAATCCAAGGGCCCCGGTGGACCTTTTTGAGCTTGCGGGCGGAAGAAAAAAGTCCATATGGATCAAGGAAAAGCAGATGAAGGCCTTAAACTTTAACAGTGATACATCCTGAGGGCGAGACCGATCTTGTGATCGAATTGCCTATTTATGACCCGTTGAAAAAAGGGGCGGTAGTCTTTGTTGTGGAAGGGGAGACAATACAATCCCCTCACAGTAGGTGGCTAATAAGTATGACGCCTGCCTATATCAAAGGTGAAGAGTTCGCCTTTCCCCATCAATTTCAATAGTGGTTTTTGAATAGGTAAATTTGTTAGTTATCTTACCATCTTCAAAATGCATTACATCAACGCCTCTTCTTTTTTCAGGTTTTCCCTCGTTCCCGTTTTCAAACGAAGGCCATTCAAGCAACCAGCGGTAAAGGACCTTTTGTTCTTTTTCATCGATGAAGGTTTCTTCTTCGATAAACCTAAAACCCCCGTGGTTGGCAAACCATGGTCTCCATGCTTTCCGGAGAGCTTCTTTTCCTGTCACTTTTCCGCCCGTCCAATTATCAAAAACCACATCTTCATGAAAGAGGGCCATAACTCCTTGAAGGTCATGATTGTCCCAGGCAAGATTCCATTGTTTCAGAGCTTTTTTGATTTCATTTCTTGAAAGTGGCATCCATTACTCCTTTAACGGCTCCTTTTTTTTGAATTGAAAACCCACAGTGCCCACAGTTATATTACGGGGATGGGCACCAGCTCTCATTTCCATCAACGGGGCATCTGATTTGCGTACATTGAGAACATCTTGAAATGACTTACATTGTCAAAAAACAAAAAATATGATTTATAGTATTGTAGAATGTGACCGGGATGCAACATTTAAGTGACCTTTTCCAAATAATATGAAAGCGCTCGCGGCTTCGCGAAGCGGAAATAGCGATTCCAGACTCACTGACCTTCGCCCCCGTTGATTTCGAGCAACAGACATTCGCCGATGGCCTGAATCGAGCAGATTTCAAGGCAAACGAACCTGCGTTTTTTTCGATGCTTGGCGTTGTGGTGTATTTGACGAAGACAGCCGTCATGGAAACATTCAAGTCTATAACTTCATGCTATAAGGAAGCGGCATTTCTGAGGTGCACCCAATCTGCTAAAGGAGGAACTGGCTATGGAATCATCAAACGAGTTGAAGGCGCTTTATCTTCGAAGTTGCGAGGCCATATCAAGTGGCGACTATTCATTTTTCGAACGGTACTTCTCAAACAGGGATGGCGTACTTGCGATTGGTACTGACCCGACGGAATGGTGGTCAGGTTACGCCACTATTACGAGGGTGTTTAAATCCCAGCTGAAAGAATTGAGTGGCCTGCAGCTCCTGGCAGACGCTCCCCAGGCGTATCGTGACGGTTCGATCGGTTGGGTCGCCGGCCAACCCATACTCAAATTTTCAGATGGCACGGAAATGCCGGTCCGATTGACTGCGGTTTTTCAAAAGGAGGAGAATCGTTGGAAGATCGTTCAGTGGCATTTTTCGATGGGAATTCCCAATGAGGATTCCATTGGTGAAATCTCAACGACCCAGTGACCAGCGAAGGCAGTCCAGGGAGTGTAATTATGAACGCACGATCGCTTCAAACTTTTCTGTTATTGGTTGTTTTGCTAATTTTCCCCGCTCTGACTTCCGGAGAGCAACTCAAGCCCATTCAGTTGCCGGAACCGCAGATTGACACCGGCAGGCCTCTAATGCAGGTGTTGAATGACAGAAAAGTCTTCCCGCACCTTCAGCACCCGCGAATTGCCCGATCAGGTGCTTTCAGACATGCTTTGGGCGGCGTTCGGTGAAAACCGACAGCATTCGGGAAAACGCACCGCGCCCTCTGCCATGAATTGGCAGGAAATCGACATTTACGTCACCACCGCCCGGGGCCTTTACCTTTATGATGCGAAAGCCCACGCCTTGAAACCAGTTCTCCCGAAAGACGTCCGGCAGCAGCCGGGCGTCAGTCGTTCGTCGGGGAGGTGCCCGTGAACCTCGTCTATGTGGCGGATTTCTCGCGGATGGGTCAGGCGAAAATCGACGAAAAGGTTTTCTATTCTGCTGCCGACACGGGCTTCATCAGCCAGAACGTTTACCTGTACTGCGCGTCAACGGCATTGGCCACGGTTGTACGCGGGCTTATAGACAGAGCCACTCTGGCGAAGATCATGGGGCTGCGACCGGGCCAGCGGGTAATCCTCTCACAGTCGGTGGGATATCCAAAGTGAAGAAGGGGGATCAAGTCTGCCGGTGACTCTTGCTCTCTTTTGGTCGTTTGCCTGCTTTTCCTATTTTCTATTTGCTATGCCACCAAAAGCCAAAATTGATGCTGCAGGTGCACTTCAGCACATCATTGTGCGTGGAATCGAGCGCCGAAAAATCTTTTGGGACGATCTATGTAATAAATCAATACCTGCCCCCCATGTCCCCCTTGACATACTCGTTGCGAGAGTCATATAATACCCATAAAAACGTTAACAGAGTTATATATGGCTAAAAATACGCGAGCAATATCCAGCCTTCCGCCGGAAGTGGCAGATAACATTTCCCGGTTGGGAGAACACATCCGTGTCGCCCGGAAGCGCAGGGCTATGACCCTGGACGATATGTCGTCGCGCATGTTCGTGACCAGGAAAACTTTATCACGGCTGGAAAACGGCGACCCTGGCGTCTCCATGGCCGTGTTGGCGTCCGCCTTATGGGTGTTGGGATTGGACAAGGACCTTCGGGGGATCGCCGACCCGGAAAAAGACAAGGTTGGCATCCACAAAGAACGGCAACGCCTTCCCAAACGGGTTCGGCCCTCTAAACCTACATTAGATTTGGACTTCTGAGCATGGCAGAAAAGAAAATCACAGTTTTCATTTATTTGCCCGATGAAACGGTCGCGGTTCCCGCCGGAATTTTCACCCATGAATCCGGTCCAGGAATCGGATCCTTTGCCTATGGCCGAAAATATCCGGAGCGCGAGAATGCCCTGCCGGTGGACCCTATTGCCTTGCCCCTTGGTCCACCGCCCAGGGAAGTGAGAACCAACAAGGGATTATACGGCGCGTTCCGGGATGCGTCCCCGGACTATTGGGGAAGGCTGGTCATCGCAGCAGAGCGCAAGGTTCCACCCGAAGCCCTTTCGGAAATCGACTTCCTGTTGGACACCAACGCCACCCGTGTGGGAAACCTTGATTTTCGGGAAACCCATGAGTCCCCTGAACCGGAACTGGAACCGCCGCATTTCAACCGGTTGGCGGATATTCTTGACACCGCTTTCAAGATCGAGACAGGGGAGGAAGTTTCCCAACACCTTTTGCACCTGTTGCGTCAGGGAACCAGTGTGGGAGGAGCGCGGCCCAAATGCACGGTGGAGTGGGAAGACAATCTCTGGATTGCAAAGTTCCCCGCTAAGGACGATACCTTGAACATCCCCCGGATCGAATACGCAACCATGACCCTGGCTGGTGATTCTGGGATTCGGATCCCGCCCATGCGGCTGCAATCGGTTAGGGACAAGGATGTTCTCCTGGTTCGGCGGTTTGACCGTGAAAAGATCAAAAACGGCTGGGTGCGGAAAGGTTTCCTGAGTTCCCTTTGCCTCATGCAGTGGGACGAGGCGGATCGTCTGAGTTGGGATTACGGGGCCATCGCGGATGCCATGCGACGTCATGTGCCAGTGGAGAACATCCGGGAACTGTTCCGGCGGATGGTTTTCAATATGCTGGTGCGTAACACGGATGACCACCCCCGGAACCACGGGTTTCTCATCGATGATTCCAGCGTGACCCTTTCCCCTGCCTACGACATTGTGCCGTCCATCACCCGGCTCGGAGTGGGGACCGAGTTTTCCCTTGCCATGTCTGTTGGAAATCGCGGCAGGGAGGCGACTCTTGAAAACGCCCTGAGTCGCGCAGTCCGGTTTGGATTATCCAAGGATGAGGCAGAAGGAGAAGTGAAAACTCTGATTGCGACCGTTCGCGGATGGCGGGATCACTTTTCATCGGTGGGTTGCGAGGATTCGGAAATACGGGCTTTGGAACCTTCTTTCAGCGGGATGGGGGACGGGTATTGATGTAGAATTAAACTCTCTTTTTCAAACGATTTCTTTCAAATAGAATATTCCGGAACAAATCGATACTGTCATTGGCCTAAGTCAAATTTCTGTTTTTTGTGTTAATGATGGTAATTATTTAAAATGTAAGAAATAAAAGACGTTCAGAAAGCGCCGGTTAAAACCGCCACACGCTATGAAAGGAAAATTATTATGCCCGATATCCATAAAAAGGCCATTGATCGAAAAGTAAGACTGTCCGATGGAAGTCAAAAGAAACTAAGTCAGTTCTGGGAAAAAGAATCCCTTGCGCTGGTGTTTATTCGGCACTTCGGCTGACCCTTCGCCAGAGAGCAAGTGACGCAGTTGCGTGACAAGGCGGTCGATTTTGAGAAAGCCGGAGCCCGCGTGGTGCTGGTCGGAATGGGTCCCCCGAAAGAATCCGAAGAGTTTCTTAAGAAGTTTTCGATTCCGTTTGAGATGATCTGTGACCCCGATCGAAAGCTTTATGAGGCTTATGGTCTCAAACGAATGGGGGTTCTGGGTTTTTTCTCACCATCCCTGGCGTTAAAAAGTCTTTCTACCGTCGCAAAGGGCAATCTGGTGGGAATACCCGAAGGGGATGTGAAACAACTGGCGGGCGTTTTCATCATCGACATTACGGGACATGTAATGTTCCGTCATCTTTCCCCTGATCCGGCAGACTTTGCGTCTGCAGAAAATGTCCTGACAGCGATCAAAAGCCTCAACAAAAACTCCGTTTCATAATTGGAGAAGGAAAATTTTGAATATTGTCCAGGGTGTGGGAAAGAGTGTTCCGTTCAATCGAACCTATTGGGTGGTCCCCGGAAAATTCTTGGCCGGAAACTATCCCGGCTCAGAAGACCAACAGCAGGCCCTTCATAAACTGACAGGATTTATAGACCACGGAATCCGAACTGTCATTAATTTGATGGAACCAAATGAGTTCAACTGGGCCGGCAAGGCTTTTCAAGGGTACGAGAATCAGATGGAATCCATTGCTGCCTCGATGGGCCATTCGATCACTTTTGAAAGGATGCCCATTCGGGATACCTGGATTCCTTCAAGAATTCATATGATGGCAATCCTGGACCGGATCGACGGTTCGATTAAGAAAGGAAAACCTGTCTACGCCCATTGCTGGGGCGGCAGGGGCCGGACCGGGACTGTGGTTGGCTGCTATCTGTCAAGACATGGACTCACCTCAAACAGAAATGTCTTGAAAATGATCCAGGAACTTCGGAAAGGCACTGAAAATCATCACATGCCTTCACCGGAAACCTCCCAGCAGGCCGATATGGTGCTTTCGTGGGTTGAGTCTGAGTAAACCATTTACTTTTACTGAATCGGAACGGGAAAAATAGCCAGTCTGATCGAGAAAGAAACTATGTATTCCCACGCTGGAGCATGGGAACGAGGGGACCAGCAAAAAAAACTGAGGCCTGATTAGACGACCTTCATAGTGATGCTTTGATCGCTTTGAAGGCTCCTTGTCCAGTGGCAACGAGCTGGCCTTCCTTGTCAAGGATGTCCGCTCTGACAAAAATAATTTGGGTAGCCTGATGAGTAATCCAGGCCTGGCAGGTGAGGATATCTCCTCCGGCCCGCTTAGTGTACTGGATGTCCAGATTTATCGTTGCACAATTGTGTCCTTCTTCAAGTCTTGTCAGTACCGCCCAGGCCATGGTGGTGTCCATGAGAGTAAACAATATCCCTCCGTGCGGTTGCCCCTCAAAGGGCCAGCAGAAAGTCGGTACCGGTCTGAGTTTCGCGCGTGCCTTCCCTTCTTTCACTTCTTCGACAACAATCCCAAGGGCTTGATACAGTGAATTGCTGTTATGGCGGGACATTTCTTCAGAAGAAAATTCCATGTCTGGCTCCTTATGATTTACAATGGTTGAATACGGTCGCTGAGATCAAAAAGCTTTCCGGCAAGACGTTCAATTAATTTTCTGTGGGTGATTTTTTCCAGCCAAGGCCTGGGAATACCATTTACTCCGTAAAATGCTCCTGCCAGTTGACCATATACGGCCCCGGTTGTGTCCGCGTCATCACCAAGATTCACGGCCAGAAGGCAACCGTCTTCGAAAGAAGTGGAATGGCAAAAGGCCCAGAGTGCCGCTTCCAGGGATT
>CAYOWC010000191.1:0-9581 GCA_964407525.1 uncultured Desulfobacteraceae bacterium
ATGAATTCGTAAAAAGTCAAAATCCGCCTCTTTTCGTCATTCCCGCGAACGCGGGAATCCAGGAGTATCAGATGTTTCCGCCCCCCCGCCTTCGCGGGGGTGACTGGTTTGGGGACTTTTTACGGGACTGTCTAATTTAATATTCAATACGGGATATTTCTATTTTAAATGTATTAATTCTCATGTAAGCTATTCCATTTCCAAAGAACATAAAATACATAACGCAACCTATTTACATTACAAGTATCTAATATTACCATAGATATTGTAGAAAACATTTTACCTTGAAGAATTTTATTGACAAAATTCGATTCATAAGTCAATATTTTAACGTTCAAATTCTGTAAATGAAACCTATTAATCCTATTATTCGATAAGAATATTTTTGAGTCATCCAATTACGCTGGCGCTCCGCTTTTGGGACGTGCCTGTGTGAATTCACATAACAGGTGGCGAATTTCACTAAACTGGAAGGTCGAAGTCCGCATATTGTTTTCCGATTGTGTCCTGGATTTTTGCTTAAGTGAACTCCGTTGGCTGATAACCATAACGTGTTAATTTTACCAAACTGGTCATCAATTAATCAACAAACAAGGAGGGTGAAAATGGCAGTACAGTTGAAATGGAAAAGCTTGATGGTTGTTTGTATGGTAGCCTGTGCGCTGGCGTTTGGGAGTACTCTGACTCTGACTTGGGCTGGGGATGATGCCTTGCAAAATCTGGCCCCGGCCTGGATCTCAGATAGCGGTCAAATAGTGTCTAATGGACCGGAAGTCAACGTCAAAAGGACAGGGAAAGAACCCCAACCCGCCAAAAAGAAAACCCCTATAAAGATTGGCTTCACGCCCACAGCGATGAACACCCACTATGACGTTGTTATCGCCGGGGCAAAAACCGCCGTTAACGAATTAGGAGGCAAGGACGTAATCGATCTGGTTATCCAGGCACCTTCCAGCCAATCAGGGACAGCTGAACAGATGAACATTGTTGAAACTTGGGTTCAGCAAGGATATGATGCCATCGCTATTTGCTCGGCCAATGATCAAGCCATGACGCCCATATACAAAAGGGCTGCAGAGAAAGGCATCCCGGTCTTCGTGTTTAATACGCCTGTACCCATGTCGGTCAATCCCTATTACGTGTCCAATGTTGGCTATGACCAAAATGAAGCTGGCCGTCTCATGGGTCTCTGGCTGGTAAAGAACTTCGGCGATAAACCAACCAATCTGGTTATTCTTGAAGGGCTGCCTGGCGTTCATAATTCCGAGCGTCTTGCCGGATTCAAAAAAGGCATTGAAGGCAACAAAAACATCAAAATTATTGCTTCCCAGCCAGCCGGTTGGGTCCGGGACAAAGGCCAGTCTGTCATGGAAAATATCTTGACAGCACATCCAAAGGATATCGATGTGGTCTGGGGTATTTACGACGAAATGGCTTTAGGCGCCTTGGCCGCCATCAAATCTCGTGGTCTCTCTGACAAGATAACCGTCATGGGTTACGATAATACGCCGGATGCCTATGCAGCCATCAAACGAGGCGAGATGAGCAGCACTGTGGACACCGCTCCAAAAGAAATGGGCTATAATCTGATTAAAACCATCAAAGAATATTGCATCGATGGCAAGATGGTTCCTAAAGTGATCAATTCTGAAATCGCCGTTTGGGATCAATCAAATATCGACAAATTCAACACCGACAACTATAAATATAAACAGTAGATGGATAAGGCTGGCGCCCTGGAATTTCAGTGGACAGGGGGCCAGCTTGAACTTTATTAGACCATATTGCTCTACTGTTGCCGCATCTAGGATTTGAAGGTGCTTTTTCTTTGAAGCGACCACTTCTTTTTAAAAGAAAACGATCCGACAGACCCCCATGAACGTTTTCATTCCAGTCACCATGAATTATTCTTCTCAAACAGGAGGCCTGTTTTGATTTCCCACTCCGCATCTACTTCCAGACTCCTTCAAATGAAGGGGATCACCAAACGCTTCACCGGCGTGGTAGCTCTGGACGACGTGGATATGAGTCTTGGGCGAGGTGAAATTCTTATCCTGGTAGGAGAAAATGGTGCGGGAAAATCAACACTAATGAAGATCCTGGCCGGAGTTTATCAAAAGGATAATGGATCTATCGAAATAGACGGGCGGGAAGTAGAACTTTTCAATCCCCACGATGCCAAAGATTCTGGAATAAGCATCGTTTTTCAGGAACAAGCACTCATTCCGGATTTGGACGCCATCGAGAATATCTTCATCGGCCGTGAGTTGGTAAACGGTTTCGGAGATAATCTAATGGGGGTACTTAACAGACGACAGATGGAGAGCAAAGCCGCAGAGTATCTAAACGCATTTAATATCCATATCGACTTGTCAGTGCCTGTCAGGGAACTTGGTATGGGTCAGAGGCAAGTCATTGAAATCATCCGTGGCCTCATCCAAGATGCATCTCTCCTCATTCTAGACGAACCTACTGCTGCTCTGGAGGACTACGAAAGGGAACAGCTTTTCGAATTTCTGAGGCAACTGAGAAAATCCGGCGTGGGGATTATTTTTTGCTCTCACCATCTCAAGGAATGCCTTGAAATCGGGGATCGGGTCATGGTGCTTCGCGACGGATTAAAAGTTGGAGATATGGGAATCGCCGATGCAACCATAGAACGAATTATCGAGTTGATGATCGGAAAAAGCTTGACCGATCAATATCCAAAACGGGGGATTTCCATCGGCCGACATCCCCTGCTTGGCGTATCCGATTTGGCCCATAAGAAAGCCTTCTCTGGAGTGAACTTTTCTCTCTATCCAGGAGAGATCCTTGGTATTGCAGGTCTTAGCGGGTCTGGAAAGATCGAACTGGCTCGCGCTCTTTTTGGCGCGGAGAAATCCACGGCTGGATCCATTGCGGTTGAGGGGAATGTCTTACCAGCCAAACTGACACCGCACCTTGCGGTGAAAGCCGGGATCGCTTTTCTACCAGCGGACAGAAAAAGTGAGGGGCTTTTTCTCGAACATGACCTTCGGTACAATATCTGTATCTCTAATCTGAAAGCCCTGATCAGTGGCTGGATAAGAAAAGATCGAGAGAACCAAACTGCCGATCGTTTCGTCGACGCACTCAGAATAAAGACGCCTTCCATAGGCCAGACAGCAGGAAACCTGAGTGGAGGAAACCAACAGAAAGTCATGATTGCCCGCTGGCTTTTTAATGATCCGAAAATCCTTATATTCGAAGATCCGACTCGAGGCATTGACGTGAATGCTAAAGTCGAAGTCTACAAATTGATGGGTGATTTTGCCGAGCGGGGTGGTGCGATTATCATCGTATCCTCGGAACTACCTGAATTGGAGGGCATTTGCGACCGTGTCTTGGTTATGAGACATGGAAAAATTGCGGCCGAGATTGATCGCCAGTCCATCACTCAGGAAACCATAGCCTTGTGCTGTATCTCATCGTCCAAAGAGGGTGTTTATGAAGTCTGATCCTGCCATCGTCAAAGAGAAAACCCACATTCTTAAAAAAATTGACCTAAGCAAAGGAGCCGGCATCATCATAGCGTTTTTCGTCCTATGCGCCTTTCTCAGCTTTGCATCCCCCCACTTCCTGTCTCTGGAAAACCTGCTCATTGTGGCCCGCCAAACCGTATTTGTAATGATCATCGGCTTTGCCATGACCTTTGTCATCGGGATGGGCGGGATAGATCTCTCAGTAGGAGCCATATTGGCTCTTTGCGGCGTGGTGGCAGCCAAGATGCTGCTGGCTGGTTCGGATGTAGGGCTGGTCTTGATTACCACACTTATTCTGGGTACTTTCGTTGGATTTATTAACGGTTTTCTGATAGCCAAGTTAGGCATTACCGACTTTATTGCCACTCTGGGTATGATGAGTATCCTACGGGGCATCAATATGGTTTTCACCCACGGTGTGCCTTTTTTTGGGCTTCAAATTCCTTCTTTCCAATGGTTGGCCCAGGGTTACATTGGCCCAGTTCCGGTACCTGTGATTATCACCGCTATCATATTTTTCATTTGCCTGTTTATCCTGGCCAAGACACGGTTCGGGCGATACGTTCTGGCCATCGGTTCCAACCGTGAAGCAGCCGGACTTGTGGGCATTAACGTGACCCGGGTAAAGATCATCACTTATTCGCTTTCAGGTTTATTTTGCGCCATCTCCGGCTTATTGTTGACTTCCCGGCTCGAGGCGGCCATGCCCGAAGCAGGGCTGGGATACGAACTGGATGTTATTGCCGCTGTCATCATTGGAGGAACAAGCCTATCCGGCGGTCGTGCCAATTTGCTTGGGACGGTGGTTGGCGCAATGGTTATGGGAGTTGTCCGAAATGGCCTCAATCTACTTCAGATAGACGTATTTTGGCATCAAATCGTCATCGGCTCGATTATTTTGATTGCTGTCGGAATTGACCGCGTTAGCCAGTGGCGGAGAATCCGATAAGAGGAATCCGCACGTTTCCGGGGATTCGTAGGGGGAAAACATGATGTTTGGCTACAATGGTAAAATACTTCATGTAGATTTGACCGAAGGTAAGACCTGGATCGATGAACATGATACTGTTTGGTATCGTACTTATATGGGGGGCCGCAATGTGGCCCTATATTATCTGCTCAAAGAAGTCCCTGCAGACGCAGACCCTTTTGCTCCTGAAAACGTTCTTGTTTTTGCGGCAAGTGTCATAACTGGTGCTCCTGTGCCAGGGACGTCCCGTTTCACCGTAGCGGCCAAGTCACCACTTACCGGATCCTTCGGTGAGTCCCAGGCAGGTGGATGGTGGGGGCCAGAGTTAAAGTGGGCTGGTTATGACGCAGTAGTTATTCATGGAAAAGCCAAAAAGCCGGTCTTTCTATGGATTCATGATACCCAGGTGGAAATTCGGGATGCAGAAGTTCTCTGGGGAAAATCAACAGGAGAAGCCACTGCCGCCATTCGAGAGGAATTGGGTGACCCCAAAATAAGAGTGGCTGGAATCGGACAAGCAGGAGAGAATCTGGTCCGATTTGCATGCGTAGTCGATCAGGGGCGGCACACCGCTGGTCGTTGTGGATTAGGTGCAGTTATGGGCTCCAAAAATCTCAAAGCAGTTGCCTGTCGAGGAAATAAACGGCTCCCGACAGCAAACCCAGATTACATTAAATCCTTTGCCAAAAGCTTTGCCGAAAGGGTGCCGAAAAATGCTGACACCAACCAACTCCATCAGTTCGGAACCAGCAACTATTTTGCCAACGCCAACGCCGGTGGGGCTTTGCCGACAAGGAACTGGAACCAGGCGCAGTTTGAAGGGGCGGAAAAGTGCAGCCACGAGGCCATCCATGCCAAGTTGCATGTGGAGCACGATCGCTGTTTTGCGTGCACCGTGCGATGTAAACAGGTGATTAGTGCTGAAAAGCCCTACCATATTGACCCAATCTACGGAGGTCCGGAATTTGAAACCATGACTTCTTTTTCCGCAATCTGCGGCTGCGACAACGTCTACGCCATGTGCAAGGCCCATGAACTCTGCAACGCTTATGGTCTTGACACCATTTCCACCGGGGCAACCATCGCCTGGGCCATGGAGTGCTTCAGCAAAGGAATTCTCACCGAAGCGGATACAGAAGGTTCAAAAATCGTGTTTGGAGATCATGAAGCCATGCTCAAATCGATTCACATGATTGCAAAACGTGAGGGGTTCGGAGATCTTCTGGCTGAAGGTTCAGCCGTGGCGGCGAAGAAGGTGGGCAGGGGCGCGGAGCAGTTCAGCATGTCGGTCAAGGGTCAGGAGTTCGCAATGCACGAACCTCGTTCCAAGATGGGTCTGGCTTACCATTTCGCATTGTCTCCCACGGGTGCGGACCATATCCAAGCAGAGCATGACGGGGCCTTTGATCCGAACCTGACAGGCTATACTCATAAGGCCGATACGCCGTCTTTTTTTATGGAACAAGTTTATCCCCTGGGTATACTTGAACCGGTTCCCAGTCTGTCAGCCGGTGCGGACAAGGCTCGCATGTTCTTCCTCCTTCAACATCATTTTTCTTTTATGGACGTGCTGAATATCTGCGTTTTCACGACCGCACCTGTCCGAATTACAACTTTTGATGAGATCACCAAAATAGTCAAAGCAGTGACAGGATGGAACGTTACTTTCTGGGAGATCATGAAATCCGGGGAACGGGGCATGACTATGGCCCGCTGTTTCAATTTGAAACATGGCTTGACTGCAAAAGATGATTGCCTTCCCGAGAGAATGTTTACGCCCGCCAAGGGGGGCCCCCAAGAAGGTTCCTATATCCCCAAAGAGACTTTTCTTGATGGGATCCGACTCTATTATGAGATGTGCGGGTGGAACGGAAATACCGGTGTTCCCACTGATGGCAAACTGGTGGAACTGTCGCTGGACTGGCTTCGGAGTGAGATGCGAGACAAGAGGTGAAAACCGGTGACCATCAAGGGTGGCGTAAAAGTGAGTGTAGAAATCTCAGGTTGGCTGAAGTCTTACTTCGCTGAAAGCAGTATGTGCGCTGTCACTGCGTCTCCCCTTCCGGAAGCGATTGAGGAGGTGATCGATCAGATTTTTCAGCGTGCCATCTCGACAGTTCCCCAAGGCGGAATCATGGTAACCATAAATGGCAGCCGGGCAGACAAACTAATCAAAAATGAATATCAGCTTCAAGATGGAGACAGATTCTGCCTGATTCCTATTGTAGCGGGCGGATAAAGAGGAACAAAAGGGGCCAAATGCCTGTAACCTTAAAAGACGTGGCAAAGCTTGCTTCTGTTTCCGCCCAAACCGTATCCAATGTTGTAAACGGAAGGAGGAACGTTCGCTCCGAAACCAGATTCAGGGTGCTGGAAGCCTGCGAAGAACTCAACTACACCCCGAATGCTGTGGCCAGAAGTCTGGTCACTCGCAAGAGCTTCACTATTGGCCTGGTCGTTACGAATATCCGCAATCCGATCTACGGCGAGATCGTAGATATTACAGCAGAGGTTGCGGAAAGGTACGGCTATTCCGTTATTGTAGGGAATACGAAACGCGATTCGGCCAGCGAATTACGGATTGTCAATCTTTTGCTTAGCCAGCGGGTGGACGGCGTGCTTTTAGCCTCAGGGGCTTGGGACAGCACCGCAACAGAACTCCTTCAAAGCTCGGGAATTCCCGTGGTGAGAATCCATTATCATCCCAAGAAATTAAACACGGACTATTTTGGGGTAGACAACTGCGAAGGCACACGTCTTGCCACAGCCCACCTGATCTCTCTCGGCCAAAAAAAGATAGGTTTTGTTAACGGTCCCTATTCTTCCATTAGCATTCAGAGAGAACAAGGATATCGGGATGCAATGAGCGTTGCGGATCTACCGGTAAATAAAGACTGGATGGTCGACGGTGGCTTCACAAGGGAGCAA
The DNA here is from genome assembly GCA_964407525.1 of uncultured Desulfobacteraceae bacterium. Taxonomy (GTDB): domain Bacteria; phylum Desulfobacterota; class DSM-4660; order Desulfatiglandales; family Desulfatiglandaceae; genus DUZB01. The sequence goes on from CAYOWC010000191.1 coordinate 7,402, forward strand.
GCCTACAAGACTAGCAAAATCATCCTCGCTAATAATTCAAGACCCACGGCATTTGTCTGTGCAAGTGATTTGATGGCCATCGGTATCATGGACGCAGCCAGTGATTTAAGTTTGAATGTCCCGGATGACCTGGCCTTGGTGGGTTTTGATGACATGTTCTTGGCTTCAATTCGAGCCATTGCTCTTACCACCATCCGATTTGACATGACTGGACTTGCCGAGATGGCCCTGTTACGACTTCTCAACAAAATGTCAGATGAGGGGGTAAAGGACCAAATAAAATATCAAACCATATCGCCAGAACTCATAATTCGCCGAAGCTCAGGTTCGAAACCTGACTGCTGAGTCCTGCAGGTTCGTTTCTTCTGATCAAGCGCCATAGAGCCCTTCTCTTTTCCATTTTTCAATTATTCGTCAGTATGATAATCCAATCGTCCTAAATCAGTTTCTTACCCACGACACCTTTGCCAGCTTTTCATATATCGATTTTGATAGAATACAGTCTAAACGTAATGTCAACGCCAGTTGGTCAGCGAATTCCCATTTTTTTGCTATCCAATGTAAAATGCTTTTTACTGAATCCATAGAAGCTATATTTGCGTCCACCCGCGGTATGTGGTAAATTGGACATACAATCGCACGTTTCTCTATTTTTAAAAAAAGGGCCTTCCGAACGTGAGAAAGCGAATAAGAAACGTAACCCAATTGTTGATCGTCTTGGCTGCCTCATTCTGTTTGCCTGGAATGTCATTTGCCGAAAAAATTGTTGTTTACTCCGCAGTCTACCCCCCTTATCAAATGGTTCAAGATGGGAAATTGACAGGCGTTAATACTGAAATAGTCAAGGCTATCTTCCATCATTCAGGGATTCCATTTGAAATCAAATATGTACCCTGGTCTCGGGCTCAAAAGATCGTCGGCAAGGATAGCCTTGAGAATTCAGCAATCTATTGTCTTGGAAGAAACAAACAAAGAGAACAGCAATACAAATGGGTTGGAGTCTATTTTTATCAAAAAGTCAGCTTCCTGACTTTGAAAAATTCCGGTGTAAAAATAGAGGATCTTGACGACATAAAGAAATACGTCATCGGTCTCGTACGGGGAGATATCATCACTCAACAGCTCATGTCACAGGGAACCATCGGAAAGCATGAAATGGTGAGTGACGATATCCTGAATATTAAGAAATTGTTCAAAAAGAGAGTGCAAACAATCGTAACTTCCGTACTTGCTGCAAGATATATCGCAAAGGAAAACGGTCTTGATCCCAATCAAATTGAATCGCAGTATGATGTGTCGACAGTTGAATTCAATCTGGCCCTATCAAAAAAAACATCAGATGCGATATGGTCGAAATTGCATGCTTCACTAAAGGTATTGCTGAACAATGGCACCATTGAGAAAATTATTGATAAATGGCAATGAATCAGAAAGAGAGGTGAAAACATGAGATTCCCAAAAATTCAAGCCCTTGCGTTGGCCCTTTGCCTTTTTTTGACCACATTCGGCAGCCAAGTTTGTGCTGATGGCAAGAAAATTGTCCTTGCCCATGAAACTTCCTGGGCCCCTCACTACGGAAAAACCCTGGAACAGGGAGGCTATACTGTTGAAATTATCAGGGAAGCCCTCAAACGAGTCGGCTATACCTTGGACATCGTATGGCTGCCCTGGAAAAAGGCACAAGTGAAAGCCGCAAGAGGGGTTTACGACGGTCTTGGAGCTTCCTACTATACGGAAGAAAGGGCAACCAAATTTGCCTATTCAGACCCTATAGCTGACACGGAAGTGGTTTTCTTTAAAAGGACCGAAGATAACATCAAATATTCTAAGCTGGAAGATTTGAAACCTTACAAAATAGGAACCGGGTTTGGGTATGGCTATCCTGAGGAATTTGCAAAGGCTGACTACCTGGAAAAGATTGAAGCGTATGAGCTTAAAACAAATATAACAAGGCTATTGCATAAACGAATTGACCTGATAATCGGATCTCGAAAAGCCGTCCTTTTTTATTTAAAGAAACACTACTCCGACAAAACAGATTCTTTAGAAATATTAGGGGCCCCTTTGGAAACGCTGTCGCTCTACGTTCCTTTTTCAAAAATGAAACCCAATTACAAACAAAGGGTTGAGGATTTCAATCGAGGGCTAAGAATGATCAAGCATGATGGGACTTATCAAAA
>CAYOWC010000192.1:0-1190 GCA_964407525.1 uncultured Desulfobacteraceae bacterium
CGGTAGGTATTGTCCTCCATTTCTCTTTTGGATACCTGCTGAAGCAGTTTGAACATTTTGAAAGACTGAGATTCATCCCTGTAGAAGGCATCCCAAGCGTAGTGGTAAAGCTCCTGGAGTTTTTCAGGGGACATCTGCGCCGGTTGATAAACCACCCTATCTGCGGAATATTCGTTCCAGTCATAGGATAGTATCCTTTTCTGCCTGTGCAGATCATCAAAAGCAGTCGTATGGGGGAAAGGCGTGAGAACGGTAAATTCAGCCAGATCCAGTTCGATCTCCAAGAGGAAATCAATCAGTCTTTTTATGGAATCTTCGGTGTGCTCATCCAGACCCAGTAGAATTGTCCCCTCAACTCCGATCCCATGGTCATGGTATCGTTTGATTCTTTCCCTGATATAGTCGGAAGTATCAAAAACTGCCTGATAAACATACCATGCACCTGCCTGTGCCGCCAGGTCGAGGACACGGGGCTTATCTTCAATGGGGTGGCTACACCATTTCTTCTTCAAGGGAATCATCTCCCTGAAAAGATCAAGTTCCCATTGCGTGTCCTGGGCAAGGGAATTATCGACAATAAAAAGCCTGTTGTTGTCAATAGAGGCCATCTCAGCGACGGACTTTTCAATAGGTCTCGGCCTGAATTCACGTCCTCCGAGATAAGCCACCGCGCATGGATAACAGTGGAAACGGCAACCCCTCGACGCATGCACCAAGTCCACCATCTGCACCCCTTTGTAATTATACAGCGGCCGGTTCAGGATATCCCTTCTTGCCGTCCCCACAATCTCGATGGGAGGCCTGTCATCTAAATAATCATACACTCTCTGGAGGCTACCTGCATGGAAATCGGAAAAGACCTTTTCCATGCGACTTTCGGCCTCACCGAGAAAAACCGAATCGGCGTGCTTTTCCGTTTCTTCAGCATGAAGCATTGTAGCAATACCACCAAAGATCACCTTGGTTCCTCTTTTCCTGTATAAATCCCCAATCTCCCAACCCCGTTTGACCTGGACGGTCAACATCATCGATATACCGACAAAGTCAACCGGATCATCGAAATCAATTTCTTCGAGATTCTCATCTATAAAATCGACTTCCACGGTTTCAGGCAGGGCTGCAGCAAACACAACCGGGCCGTGGGGTGGAAGATGGAATTCAGTCTGGCCCTCCAGCTTTGCCCATTTTGG
>CAYOWC010000192.1:1290-9528 GCA_964407525.1 uncultured Desulfobacteraceae bacterium
TTATTTCTGCAGTTCTCTGCGACTCTGTGTCTCTGCGAGATGTTTGTTTTTCGTCAGTCGCCTGGCTTCAATCAAGCGCAATCTTAAGCTATACCCATATTCTCCATAAGCCGTCAGTTCCAATTCCGACGGGATGAACGAATTGTTTTTCATTCCGGGAGGCCTATCTAATCCGGTACTCACAGAACGTTTCAGATGTTTATCCTCATATTGATGGATATCCCACGATTTATCCGGGTGGACCCGAACATCTTCAACCGTTTCATTGTCCATTTCATAACGACAGGTGATGGAACCATTCTCTGACATTGCCGAACCGGTTATCTCCCCTGAAGGCTTGAAAAAGATAAGGGTAATATCCTTCATCAATCCTTCGGCAAATGCTTCCGATTCAAACGGCGGGACCTTCCTGTCCACATGAATCTCCTGATCGTAGGTGGCATCAAACAGAACAAAGCCCTCCAGGGTCATAATCACACAGTGAACGACTTTTCGTTCAGGATATACATTGGTTACACCGATAACGGAAGAGCTTCCCCCCATTGCCAGTTTTGCCTCAATGGAGTGGATAAACTGCCAGCTTTCGGTAACAAATGGGGCAGCGCACCTGGACGCACTTCCCGGAATGGTAGAAGAAGAAAGCGGCGCAAGCCTGTGGGATTGGCTACAGGAAACACCTGCAAGGAGAATTGCCAAATAGAAAATTCCCGGAAACCTCCATCGTGACCAATATTTTTCCATGAATGTACATTCCCTTATTTCTTCGTAAACAGGGATTCCTGAAGATCTTCATTAACCCGTACGTTCTCGAATCGAATGATCGTAAAGGAATCGTCTCCTTCGTATATGGCAACGGATTGAATGACACCGGGACGATCGGAAGGAAGCAATTCAATTTTGCTGATGAATTTTGAAAGGGATGGTGCCTTGGGGATCAATACGATCATTCTCTCATCCAACACGGTCGCCTCAAAATCAGGGTTATCACGGAAATTACCGCTCAACCAGAGGGAGATCTCTCCCATAACCACCTGCATCCCCTGAATACCCGGCCCGTTGTCTTCGCGATAACCATTCTTCCCTTTTAGAAATTGTCGGATTTCCCCGTTGTGCATCAACAGGATGCTGCCAACCGGCTCCCTGTATTCCCAACGCAGAGAACCAGGTTTATTAAAGTAAAATAATCCTTTTGAAACAAGTGGTTGTACAAGTATCCTCAAGTGCTTTTCCTGCACAAAATCCGCACTCAGACTTCGTACAGTTTTTGCCTTTTCACTAAACTTTTCCAAATCGCCACTCCAGCCAAGAAACACACTGGAGATCAGGCACACGGCGGCAATCTCAAACAACCTATTCAAAGGCCTCCTGCTCCCCATAATCACGCCATCCCCCCGTTCACGGAAATTACCTGGCCGGTAACGTACGACGCATCATCAGAACAAAGAAATTTCACAACCTTTGCCACTTCCACTGGTCTTCCCACCCTGGCCATTGGAATCATCTCTTTGATGACACCTCTTGGAAGTTTACGGATCATGTCGGTCTCAATCAATCCCGGCGCAACCACGTTCACTCGCACCCCAAGCCTCGCCACCTCGGTAGCAATGGCCCTGCTGGTTCCGATAAGTCCGGCCTTGGCGGCAGAATAGTTGGCTTGCCCCCTGTGTCCGATAAGGCCTGAAACAGAGGAAATGGAAACAATGGAGCCTTTTTTGGCAGCCACCATTTTTTCCAGAATTGGACGGGTAACGTTGTAAAATCCCTTCAGGGTGGTATTGATTACAGAATCCCACTCGTCTTCAGTCATAAAAATGAACAGGCCGTCCGAGGCAATACCCGCATTATTCACGAGTACATCGATATGTTCAAACCGCGAGATTATTTCCGAAAGAGCAGATCCAGCCTCTTCTACATCAGAAACGTCAAACCTGCAAATCTCTCCGTCTCCACCATTTTCCTGTATAGCATGAAGGACCTCTTCGGCTGCATGTTCATCAGAACGGTAGTTCACGATGATGTAGAACCCATCCCCTGCCAGTTCCAGACTGATGGCGCGTCCTATTCCTCTGCCTCCGCCTGTTACAAGGGCAATTTTTTCCGCCCTTTGTGTTTCCATAATGTCCCCTTTATTCCGCCTCTATAACCTGCAGGGTCACCTTTCCCAACAAGTTTCCATCTTTTGTAGTCGTGCCCGTAATCTCATGATAATTGTCATATTCGAAGATCTCTCTGGAATCGGTTATCAGAATGCTATTCACATCAATTTTCCCACAATGAAAAACAGCTTCCCGAATACCAACCAACCAGCCTTTCCCCACACAATCCTCACCTTCTTTCTCTGATTTCCGCCAACCCAGAAATACCGTAGCAGTTTGCGCAACCAACTCGAGCAAAACGATGGGGCTCACGGAATCCCCCTGACAAAGCGGCCACTTTTTCGTGACCACGCATTCTGTAATGGCCCAGTTCTCGCCCAGATCAACCACTTTCTTGACCAGCCTCATGGGCTCACGATGAGGCATGAATTTGTCCATATTCATTTTCATGTCCGATAACCGATCGTATAATCTATTGATTTCAAAAGGAAACCATGCTTGGAAATTGAGATTGACCGAAAAAGGAAATGATGATAGATTGTATTCTTTTACGACATTTTTCCTGCTCTGTAAAGCAGCAACACACATAAATTAGCGCTTCCGAATGGGATTTCGAATTGGACTGTGGATACTGAGTATGGCATCTTGCCACGGTTTTCCATAACGCCCAGATTCGAAAAATCCACGGGCGCCGGTCCCATAAGGAAAAATCTATGGATAGATTGACAGACGAACTAAGACATAAGATTGTCACAACACTGAATCTTGAAGAAACGGCGCCTGAAGACATTGCTGAAAATGACCCATTGGTCGGAGGAGAACTTGGTCTTGATTCCATTGACATCCTTGAACTGGTCATGATGATCGAAAAGGATTATGGTATAAAAATAGACAATAGAGAATTGGGTGCAAAAGTATTTGCCACCTTGAAATCGTTGGCTCAATATATACGGGAAGAAGCCCCTGGAGCGTCGGATTGACGAGTGTTCGCGCCTACATTACCGGAATGGGACTGATTACCCCTGTAGGAAAAACTGTTGCAGAAACAGAATTTTCCATCATGCATGGACACAGGGGGTTCAAGCGATTATCCATTTTTCCAAACTTGTGTGATGACACTTACCCCGTGGGAGAAATTCGCGGTTTACCTTCTGCCAAAGGCTTGCCGCGGACACATGTTCTCGCACGGATCGCCGCCGAACAAGCTATGGCGGGGGCGGAAAAACCGCCCGGCGCCATCATCATGGGAACAACTACGGGAGGAATGGCTGAAACCGAAAAAAATCTTCGGAAGCATGAAAAGTCCCCTGAGTTCTACAAATATCACGCTGCCGGCTCCGTTGTCGATTACCTTGCTTCAATCTTTGGGTGTAAGGGGCCTGTAATCACCGTCTCAACAGCCTGTTCCTCCAGCGCCGCCGCCATCAAGGTTGCTCTCGAAATGCTGAGGCAAAAGAAGATAGACAGCGTCCTGGCAGTGGGAGCGGACTCGCTGTGCCACTTGACCTATTACGGGTTTAAATCACTCCAGTTGGTTGACGCTGAATGGGCAAAGCCGTTTGATCTAAACAGAAAGGGAATGACGGTATCCGAAGGAGCAGGGGCTGTTTTTCTCCAGGGAGCAACCCATACTCCAAAAAATGCCATTGCTGAAATTTTAGGAGCCGGTCTGACCTGCGATGCCTACCATCCCGTTTCACCGCATCCTGAAGGCAGGGGGGCCTTGGAGGCAATGAAGACAGCGCTGAAAGATGCAGACGTATCGCCCCTGGATATTGATTATATTAACCTGCATGGAACAGGAACCATCGACAATGACCTTTCAGAATCAGCGGCTGTAAACAGGCTTTTTGAAAAAACGGTTCCCTGTCATTCTTCCATCAAAGGCGCTATGGGGCACTCTCTCGCGGCGGCGGGAATAATCGAAACCATCATTTCCGTGATGGCCATCAAAAACGGCATGGTCCCTCCCAACACAGGTTGCACCGTGCCTGATCCCGCACTCGGATTGAATCCAGCCAGGGAACCCGTAAAAAAGACTATCCGAACGGTCCTTTCAAACTCTTTCGGCTTTGGGGGAAACAATGCCGCAGTCACCATAGGGACCCCGAGAAGACCGGGGAAGGAGAAAGATTCAATTTTGGACCTCCCTTTCACAATTGCAGGCAAATCACTTGTCTCAGGCGCCGGATTCATTACTGAAACCCTGAAGAGTATTTCGCAGGGAAAAGAGTGCACAGGCATCCTGTTGGAAAAAGAACTGACCCGGAACCTTCCGGCAAAAAAAGTGCGACGGATGAAACGATTGCCGAAGATTGTTTTATCTTTGGGAGTTGAAGCCTGCGAAAACTCCAGTCTGGAAGAAAAGCCGGGTTCCCTGTTTTTTGGTACGGGGTGGGGTTCCCTTTCAGAAACGTTTAACTTTACAACACAACTTATCGATTCTGCTGATAAATTCGCAAGCCCTACTGACTTTATCGGCTCGGTTCACAACGCTTCGGCGGGACAGGCCGCGATAGAATTTGACGCCACAGGTCCCAACATCACAACCACGGGAGGGGATTACTCCTTTGAACAGGCCCTTTTGACTGCGAGTCTATTATCCAGGAACTCTAATGATCCTGTACTCGTAATTGGAGCGGATGAATACCATGAGACTCTTTCTCCTCTTTTTGACCGATCATCCCCCGAAGGGACCACCAGGTCGGACGGAGGAGGAGCAATCCTTCTCAAGAGAGAATCGGAACCTTCAGGAATAATCCTGTCCCCGGTCTTCATGGAAAAAGCCTACGGCAATAACAATGCCATCCGCGCACTCATCTCTGAATTCGGGGGGCCGGAAACTATCAATGACCAGTACAGAGCCCTGTTTGTGGGCATTCCTGAATCAGAAAAAGAACGTTGCAACAAACAGTTACATCAATTCATTAAAGACTCGGATTTTAAAGGTTCCATCATAGATTACAGAAGATTTACAGGACAGTTCGCCTCCGCTTCAGCCGTGGCCACCGTATTGGCCGCCACTTTTACGGAATCGGGAAAAATCCCTGAACCTCTTTGCGGCGAAGGCCATTCGGATCTCAACGGAAAAGGGATTCTGGTTTTGGGGTTGGGTCCATATGTTACAGGAATCGGCATTCTGAGCAAAGGTCTCGTGTAAAACTGGTTATTGGTTTGTGAACCGCCAAGACGCCAAGATCGCGAAGCCTTTTTCGAATCGGAACGGACGATTCGAAAAAACAGCCATCATTATTTGTACGTGATCCTTCAGGATAGTTCGGATAGCCTAACCATCCTCCGAAATGCCCGCAGGGCCGATTGCTTTACTGAATCGTCCGTTCCGATTCGGTAAAAAAACTAGATCTTAGCGTTCTTAGCGTCTTGAGCGAAGCCCCGGCGACGGGGCAAGCCCCGGCAACGGGACAAGCCCCGGCAACGGGACAAGCGGGCGGTAAGATCGTGTAAAAGTTTCTTTCTCGATCTGCTCCCGCTTTAAAGCGGGAAGGCGGGGCTTATTATGAAAATATTGCTCATTTCAGCAAATACGGTAAAAACCCCATACCCAGTGTACCCTCTGGGTCTTGATTATGTAGCGGGTGCTATTGGGGATGAACACGATGTGCGGATTCTCGACATGAACGATCCGGTGGACCAAGAAGTGGAGGAAACCGTGATCCAATATGCGCCTGATATTCTGGGTATTTCATTGAGAAATATTGACAGTTCCGAGCACTCTGACAAGGATGGTTTTTTCGGCGCATACCTGCAGTTAGTGAAAACTCTCCGTAAACATTCAAAAGCACCAATCGTGTTAGGAGGAAGTGCATTCAGCCTGTTTCCCGACGAATTGATGGAAACCCTCCAGGCGGATTACGGTATCGTGGGAGAAGGAGAAAGACTGCCCGAGTTGTTAAGGGCCATTGAGGAAGGCAAGACGGACTCTCTGAGCCCTGGAATCCTGAAAGCCGAAATTTTAAAGACGCCGATCTTGAATAAAGACGCAACGAAAACACCCCCCCCCCCATGGGAAAAGCCGTTTAAAAGGGATTTTCTGGGCCAAAAACCCTACAGAGAGTTCTATATCAAGAACGGGGGCATGCTCAACCTACAGACGAAGCGCGGATGCAATTTTCGTTGTATTTACTGCACATATCCGCACATAGAGGGAAAAATCCTCCGGTTCATTTCTCCCGAGGAAGTGGCGGATACAGCCGTGCGCCTTCAAGAAAGCGGCGCCAAATATCTTTTCGTAACCGACTCGGTCTTTAACTCGGATTACCAACACAGCATAGCGGTTGCAGAAGCATTTATTCGGGCAGGGCTCTCGATTCCCTGGGGGGCATTTTTTGCTCCTACAAAGCCGCCGGAGGGTTATTTCAAATTACTTCGTGAGGCAGGACTGACACATATCGAATTCGGGACAGAAGCCTTGTCTGAAAAAATGTTGAAGACTTACAGGAAACCGTTTACCCCTGCTCATGTCGCCCAAACCCATCACAGGGCTGTAGACGCCGGCCTCCATGTTGCCCATTACCTGCTTCTTGGCGGCCCGGGAGAAAACCGGGGTACCGTAAAAGAAACATTGTCCCGACTCGAAAACCTGAAGAAGAGTGTCTTCTTTTTTTTTGTGCTGTGCGCGTTTATCCTCATACGGCACTGTATGATATGGTCGTGGAAAACGGCACAATTTCCAAAAATGAAAGCATCCTCAAGCCCGTATTTTACAGGCCGGAAGAAATCACTACCGACGAAATCATCCATCAGGTAAAGGAGCATGCCAACAACCGGTTCAGCTGGGTCATCGGGTCCGGAGGGAAAATGACCGCAAAAACCATCGCAAAAATGTACAGCCGTGGCCATTCAGGCCCACTGTGGGAACATTTAATCTCGGAGTAATAAAGAACCAGCAATTAGCAATTAGCTTTTAGCCGTTAGCTTAACGATCTCAAATATTTGCATAATTTCTACCAGGATAAGGCATCTCATTTCTCGATGCTAAAAAAGTACTACGATGTAAATAACTATTATTGTGTGGCTAATAGCTTACAACTAAAAGCTAATTGCATCTTTTGGGCGTAATATGAAATGGCATACAACCATAAGCATTGATGAATCTTCCCCGGATAAAGTTAGCATGGAAGTTGAGATAAATGCTTCATCCCCCTGGTATTCCGGTCATTTTCCAAATGATCCGGTTCTTCCTGGCATCGCACAGATCGCCATGGCCTTTGAGGCGATCAAGCATCTGAAGGGAGAGGATGTAAAAATAACCGAAGTAAAAAAAATACGCTTTAAGCAGATCATAAGGCCCAATGATAGACTGATCATCACTGTCTCCCCGGGAAAGGGGAATGCCTATAAATTCAGTATTCTGCTTAAAGGAGAGCTGGCCTGCAACGGCATTCTGTCGGTAGAACATGCAGGCTGAAACATTAGCAATTATGGACTACGCGTTCAATAAGGAGGAAAAATGACGTCAAAAATAGAAACTTCAAGCATCATTCTAAAAGTTGCAGAAATCATGATCGATGAACTCAAACTGGAGGATGTCACACCGGAAACGTTTGATCCAAACCTTGATCTCATCGATGAGGTTGGGATTGACAGCATGGATCTCGCGACCGTTGCACTTGTCCTTCAGGATGACTACGGGATACGAATCGACGAAGACGACTACCCCAAACTCACGACCGTTCGGATGATCGCAGAATATGTAAAAAGCAAGCTGGAATAAGAACCCTGCCTCTGAGTCCCTGCAAGCCCTATATGCTCTAACATATTTCAAACACCTGAAATGCCCTTGCTTAAAAACAGGGGCTTTTCGGGGAATGATCCATCCTTGATCCTTATTCCGCGAATCACAGATCTCCTGTCTGGAACCGGTAAATAAAGCCATGATAAACGATACAGTTCGTAAAGAATGCATGCGTCAATATGAAAGCGCACCCGTCTTTGAACAACGATTGGTACAACTTTGTTCTGTGATGCACGAACCACGCAACAGAACAACCATATTGAAATGCTACAAAAGGACCGGACTTCCTTTTCCCGAAGGGGGATTCACCCAGACCAAACACTTACACCTTATATGAACAGGCTTAAGCAACGAAACCTGTTGGATGAAAAATTCAGGTGCCATCCC
>CAYOWC010000193.1:0-9522 GCA_964407525.1 uncultured Desulfobacteraceae bacterium
TTATACGATACAATCCATTCTCTATGATGGGTTCAAGTCTTAAGTGGGTTATCCAGTTTATACAAGAGTCAAAGGCAGACTCCCTTTATATTCATTTAGCTTCTCCTTCTCGCCAACGCGCCGCCTCACAGGTGAGGGCCCGTAGTGGGCCGAATCCTGTGCTGCCGATTGTCAGCGGATGTTCATGTTGTCGAGCAAATCGCCGATTGCTTTGGCAAGTTCCTCATCTTTGCATGCCGTGCGCGCTTGTTTCAACGCCTCCGACGCCTTTTTGCTTTTTATATCTGCCAGAGCCTTTGCGGCGGAGACGCGCGCATATTTTACCCAGCGCCCCGCTCGCGTTCAGTCTTAGGTCAATGTTTTCCTCGCTGTCTTCCAGTAGGGTGCAAAGAGTTGGCACAGCCTCGGCAGCCCGGCGTTCGCCGAGTTCGTACGCAGCGAGTTTTTGGTTGTCTATGTTTTCCCCTTGTAGGAGCTGCATGATTTGTTTGGTGCTCTTGAGTGAAAAATCAGCCTCCCTCACGGTATGCACCACCTTGGCGCATACAAGCACCAAGCCCAAGTCATGGGGTCAAGTCTGCCTTTGACTCTTAGTTCAAATTTCGGGAAACAGTAAGAGTCAACGGCAGACTTGACCCCTTTCCTTCGTGCTTCAGTGCTAACCTGACCCCGTTGTCTTGCGCAAGCTTCCCGCAGCGAATTGCAGGGTCTGGCGAGTGTCCTCTTTTTTAAGCTCTGGATATTACGCTGCAGTTCATCGCAATCTGTGCCACTGCAGACAGTCGCGCAATGAAGTCCTACCTATCCTTATCACTTATGAAAATCATACTTCTTTCTATTCCACGCGCCATGATGTGATGCAATACACTCGGGGCATGCAATTTTCCTAATCTCAGGATATCCAAAATGTCTTATAGTTCGAATCGATTTTCAAGCACCTTCTGCACCAACGTTATATACTAAAAAACCAACAGGTTACGCTCTTCGGTCCCCCTTCACTAATCAAACGGATATCGCGTCCCTTCAAACGGAATCAGCATAATAATGTCTTCAGATGACTTCACTTGCTTATGTGTAAGCTTCAATTTCCAGATTTTTGCTCCGCTTTTACCGTCAGGGGTTGCCTCAGCAGTGATTTTGGTCGGCTCGGCTTGTGAACCATCGCCGGCAATCGGCTTCGCATACAGCATCATGGTAATTTTCTGCAGTGCGAGTGTTCCCGGCTTTAGGTTCATCGGGAACAGTTTCTCAACAAGTTCAATTTCTGTATCGCCATTTTGACCGGCTTGCCAGACGGACGGAAATTGCTGTCGGACACTGACAAGTTGTATCCCATTAAACTTTGACAGAGGTTTTTCCAGATGTTGCCGCAAGGTACCGTCTTCGTGTGCCGTGTAGCGAAGATGAATTATGACGTCGGAAATGCTTTCAAAATTAACGTTGTTTGTCGCCTTTGGCAGTACCAGCTCCCAATCCGAAACCGCGCCGGTCCCTTCAAATGGCAAATATCGCTCATCATGAAAATTGAGCTCAAACAAACCGTCGTCCTGCACGCCCTTTGACAACGCGACCTGCTGCTGCCGTCTCCAATCTGTTCGAACGTTGGTCTGGTCTCCGGCTGCCGCCCCACTCTTTTTGGCAGACAACAGAAAATCGACACCCTTCGGGTCGGGGGTCAACAGCACTCGATTTGCCGTCTGCCTGAGGGTCGCCTGGACATTTTGATACGGTCCAACAATGGCCGGAATGGTAATCGCAATGGATACAATCTTGCGGCAATAGTGCCCGGGAAAGTCGTAGTCGAAGAGCTTTTCCGTAAGATGAAAAGCGCATTTTCCCCCAGCTCGGAGATCCAGCCAGGCGTGGGGCGCGATTTGGCGCAACGAGATTGTTTTTTCGATCTCCATTGGACGTTTGCCCGCATCAAAATGAGCCTTTTCGAGATGGTCCAATGTCAACAACAACCCTTCTCCGGACAAAAGCCCTTTTTTCAGGCTGTCCCAGTATTCTGCGATAATGAAGGTGTCATTCGTATTGCGCTCAAATTGATAGGCCTTTTCAGCGGCCCGCGCGAGATCAACAGCCAGTTTGTAGGTCTGGAAATAGACGGTGGAAATCCTTCCAATCATCCATTGATAAAGATCTTCGTTGGTAAACTTGCCCTTCAGAAACTGCTCTTTCTCATCCGCCTGCTGGATGCTGTTTTGGTGGATTTCGAGTTCCCGCTGAGCCACATCCTGTTTTATGGTCGCCCCGGCAATTTGCGCCTGGATCTGAGACATTTCCTGTTCAGCCACGGTTTTTTGAAGAGTCCAGTTTTCCAGGCGGCGCGCGTTCTGCCCCTGGGTTGCGGCCAATCCGGCTTGCTGTGAGTAGATTTCACCAAATGCATCACTCAGCGAAGCCGCCTCGCCTACGCTGCTACCGGGTTGGAAACAACCATCGGCAAAACCAAAAACCGTTGGAATCAGATGAGCCGCAACCGCAGCCCCTCGCATATCGCGAGCCACATTGCGTGCCGTCAATGAGTTCGAAGTCAGTGATAGATTGGCTTGTTCCGGCGGCAAAAGCCCGCGGCCTATTGCGCCCGCATAATAATCGTGTCGTTTGGTCGCCGATGTGAGGTTTGCATTAAGAGACTCGACAGTTTTGCCTGCATCTTCGATTTGGTTCCGCTTCAGTTTTGTGGTCAGATTCAAGATTGCCCGCTCGTTGGTCGATCGCAACAGGCTGAGTTGTTCAACATCTTTCTTTTCCAAAGCAGCAAGGAGCGACGAGCCGAGCTGGGCAAGTGTGCCGGCCACACTTTTAGCCTGCCTCAAAACGACCGAAAAACGATAATGTGGGACAGGCTCAGACAGCTGATTTGCAGCGTTGGCAAGATCCCCTCCTCCTGCAAGTGCCCGAATGATCTGCATGGGATCGATTGGCGGTTGAAACAAGGCAAGCTGGCGAACAAGGCCCTTGATATTCATGCTGTGACGGATTTTGAACAGCCGGTCATCAGCAAAATCCCAGTAACCGGCAAAATTCGTGTTTGGCGGAACGGGGAAGTAGGCCGTATCCGAAACATGAAATGTGTCCGGTGAGTCTTTTGATTCACTCGGGTACTTTATCTTAAACGAGGCATATGTTTCGCTCGGAGCCGGGCGGTAAGGCAGCGAATTGGACCGCGGCTTCTTGCCCAGCAACTCCTGCGCCAGAACATACAGCGTCATCGCTTGTACGATGCTTTCCCAATTGTCTTGAGCAAAAAGCTGATCGCCCCACTCAAGAAGGTTGTCGATATATTTCATCACGATCGCTTTTTCATATGCACCCATGCGCATCCCGGCGATTGCGTGAGGATCGAAGGGATCCTCGCTGTAAACTTTAAACTCCTGCGGATGTCTTTTTTCGATATCCGTCAGCTTCTCAAGCTGATGCCCCTTAAACGGCAAATAGCGCCAATAGGCTGATGTATCTTTCTTATCAACAGCTCCATGTGCATCAAGCATGGGAGTGGGATTGAAGACGTGATGGTACCACTTCTGGGCGTCTTCAAATTTCTGATTGCGGTTTAGGGTATCAGCAATGAGAAATGGGATATGCAGGAAAATTTCACGATAGTAGATCGCATAGGCCGAGGACAGATCAAAACTCAGCTTCTTAGACGCGCCAATCGGGAATTCCGGCACGCTCTGAGAAGGCAGTGACAACAAGGCGTCCAGACCGCGCTGGATCAATATGTTGCGCAATTCGCCGGCGGCCTTGCTGTTGAGTTCATATTGGGAATATGCACCCTTGTCACCCGGCATACCCAAAACCGAATGCCGTCCACCGTCCTTCTGATCAAAGACCACAAAGCGCGATAACTCGAATGCGTTTACCGTTGTCTTGCTGTAAAATGCAGCAAGTATCCGATGCTCGGTGATCAGCAACGATTGCAGTTCGTATCCAGGGACCGCGCCTTTGTTTATAGGAAGCCAGCTGTCGCCATTGTCGAATGTATAATAGACATCGAATGCTGTGTTGTCGATGGAGCACGCGGCGAACAAAATGCCACCGTAAGGCCCGACGCCCAAACCACTGACCATGCAACGGCCTGCAGGAACTCCGTCCAACGGCGCGGATGAAGTAGGCAGTCCATGGGAAGCCTTGATCCAGTTTTTTCCATTGTTTGTGGAACGAAAGACACCTTCAGTCGCGCCTGCAAAGAGCGTCTTGCCGTCCGGGCCGACCTCGAAACTCACCGTAACAAATTTTGTGGGAGCCGCCATTTTGGTCCAGTTCAGGCCATTATCAACTGAACTGTAAACCGCCTCGATAGCCCCCGCAAACATCGTCTTTTTGTCCGGGCTGGCCAAAAACGCCTGAATTTGCAAATCTTCGGCTGCGATTCCCTTCGACTTTGGTACCCAACTTGCCCCCTGGTTTCCGGAAGTGAACACTCCCTTGTCGGTGCCCGCAAATATTGTTTTTCCATCTGCACCCAAAGCAAGTGAAAACATAACTCCGGCCATCGGTTGTCCCGGAGTCCAGCTCTTGCCGCCCTCCGCGAAGCTCATTGTAGACGAGGGCTTTTCCGCTACGGAAATACCCAAAATCAGGTCTTTGCCTGAAACAAGAATAAACAAGCGGTCGGCTACATTTGTGGCATCAGATTTCTTTAATAAGGTCCACGTTGTTCCATCATCATCAGAACTGTACAGGCCCGCACCGGGGCCATGACCCGTCAGATAGATGGTTTTGCCGCCGGAACCACGGGCGAACCTATCGAAGTGACAATCAGTTGGCAGACCACTTCCTGAAGGCACCCAAGAATCGACACTTTTTGGATACCTGCTAAAGCTGTATCGTAGAAATCCTCCATCAATAGCCTGCTCGGGAAAGAGTGCTTGAATATCTTTTTTGGCTTGGTCCGGCCTGGGATAATTCCAGTCAAAATTCATCAACAGCACCGGCTTGGTGCCATTGAATGCCGCAGCCAATATCAAGGCGGCTTCAGCCCCCAATACTGAGTGCGGTTTTGGATACAGAACCTTTAGTGTCTGCTTTGGTTTGTGGGTTTTTGGGTCGGCGGCTGTGGTCGCAATGAGGAGTTCTTCAAGACCGGGTACAGACAGAGGAGCAAACCAGTCTCCGCTCACATTTTGATGGGTAAATTTGACGGTCGCGAAAGTCCATGTGGTTTTGGCCCCCGTTTTCTCGGCCCGGTGGGTTTTCTCTGTTGTCTCAGACCAGAATAGGTTTAGTCGATGTTCGGCATAAACGCACCGAACGGTATTCACCGGAATATGGAGATCAATCTTCTGCCACGGAGACCAGCCCGTGATGTTGTTATTGGCGGCCAGCACCGCGCTGCGATGGTAGAATTCAGGTGTGGTGGCGTTCGTGCGCCCCACCACGAAGATGGTGAACACGCCATCGGGATTGCCTGGATCGGTCACAATTCCGGAGCACGCGTCCACCACCGTTAGCTGGGTGAGAACATCGAGCTTGTCGAAATACCGAAGATACGCCTTTGTTACAGAGTCATTTGTAATTTCCCCCTGTAGCAGTGCATCTTCCAACTCCTTGAAAATCGGAGTTTTTATTTTGCGCAATCCGGGTTCGAGATAGTTTTCAGGATGAAGGAAGACCTTCCGATTGGCCTCCCACAGACGGTAATGGGATCGCCATGTCCATTCCTTGTCCCCGATTCCGACTGTGACATCCCCTTCAAGCCCCATATGACATCGTTGAACATATCGTTGTAATGTATTAAGCCCCAATTTAATTTTTGAAATTTTGGCCACACCACTCATTTCCACATCAACCAGCAGGTAGTCCGACAAATCTTTCAGATTCTCAATTGGGCCGAACGCTTCCAAAACTTTTGTGCTGTCTGGCTGATTTAGATGCCAGATTGTAAAGCGGGTCAGAACATCCCGCTCAACTTCGTTCAGATGAGCATTCAGGGGATCATATATATTTGGCCACTGGCTAGCGTCATATTGAGCCTTCATCGCCGACAGCAGGCCCTTGGCGGCGTTGGTGTACTCGTCCAGAGATGTCGGCTTTTCGTCGCTGTTCTGCAGGTAGGCAAGCTGGGTCAGAAATTGCATATCAACGCCCAATTTGGACTTCAATTCGAAACAACGCTTGATGCAAACCAGGTTGGAGATTGTGTTGTTGTTGGCCGGAACTTTTCCTGCCAGATATTTTTGAACAAGCTTGACTTGATCCTCTCGCCAACCGCTCAAATGGCCAAGCTTGGCGATGAGATCTTTATCATTCCCATCCAAAGACCAATCTGACAGAAACTCAACCAACTCAGACGTAGTCTTTTTGCCGGCAGAGCCGTTCGTTTCAAACAGCTCTACAAGACCGGAAAATTCCGAAACCAATTGCAACGTTTCGGCGCCGATCTCCATGGCTTCATCCGATGCTGCACCATCGGGTGGCGCCAGTCCGAAAATCGAACCACTTTCGGGGATTAGCAGCGCCTCAAACATCTCTGGTTTGAGGTTCAGGGACTTTGACAGAAACAGGAGGCTCGCGGTGTTGAGAAGAACCGCCTCATCGGTAAATCGAGCGGCATCCTGCATATGTGTATTCAGGAAATTCATCGCATTTTCGACCGATTTTGAATCTTGATGAAAATAGGAAGCCATATCCGTGACGGTTGTCTTGTTTTGTTGAGTCAGATGAACATTGAGAGTATCCCTGATTGAGCGAATTGCAGAGGCATTTTGAAGCAGTTTATCGCGAACAAAAGTCACGACAGATTCCAGATCGGGACTCTTGGACACATCCTCAAGCAGATTGTTGAAATCGGTCTCATGACCGACTTGGAAATCGTCATCGCCGTCCAGCGCCAACATCATACTGTCGTTGATCAGCTGTTTGTCATGAAGGATGTGACACACATAATCCGCCACTTCTTCTATATTGATGTCAGTGTCCAGACGCAGATTTTTCAATTCAACAGTCAGCATATCGACATTAAGGGTGAACATGGACAAAGCTTCTGACGGTGCTTGTTTCAGCGCATTTACGACCT
Organism: uncultured Desulfobacteraceae bacterium; assembly: GCA_964407525.1. Lineage (GTDB taxonomy): Bacteria > Desulfobacterota > DSM-4660 > Desulfatiglandales > Desulfatiglandaceae > DUZB01. Next base: position 7,025 of record CAYOWC010000193.1, read on the forward strand.
GCTTGCTTGTAACCGTGTGGCGGCAAAGCGCGGCTTGTGGGACGTTTGGGGGTTGTGAAGGATCTTCGGCACTTTGTACGTTCGCTTGAACCGGCTTTATAATTTCAGCGCTCACAAGAGAACTGTAGATATCGATGGATGCCTGTTGTTTGATATAGGCGGTCTGAAAGGATTGTGGCTTGATGAACAGCGGTTGGAGCTCATCCAGGATGGTCTTCCTGAGATGATCCAAGCCCGACTTGCTAAATGTGGTACCCAAAAGATGCGTTGCGTGATCTGGCAGTTTTCTGGTGGTCAAATATTGGAATTGGTAGGGATGCAGGCCGGTCTGCCGCAGCCAGCTTGCCCAATAGTCGATCGTTTTTAGGTCGTCCAGACGGTCTACTTCAGCAGTATTGAGCTTGTTCTTTCCCGTTCCCGTGATGCAATTCAGCAGGCTGAGATACTCGCTCACAGACAGCTGTAGCGCCAACGCCATTTTGCTGAGCCGATACAGCCGCGTGAGGGTTGGAACGTCGAGGGGAACCGCGTTCATTTTGAGCTTCGGTTGACCGTAAGTGCTCAAATGCTCGACCATGGCCTGCAGGTCATCATTGCTGACGCCAAGCGCGGCAATAAGACTCGCACGAATATTTTGCTGACTGGGTGGTTTTGGCAACGGGTGGCTAGGTTGATGGAGGAATTTGGAGAGAGCATCTTTCCTTCGGGCCCGGGCGGTTTCCAAGTCACCTTGTTCAGCAGACTGAATGATCGGTTCAGAATCGAAATGCCCGTCACTGACGGATTCAAGCTGCATCAATCCATCGAGCAGGTCTGGTGTCAGCGCGGTGTTCGATGCCAGATCTGTTGACGCGTTCCAGATCAGCGGTGGTGTCGTAGAATCCGGGAACCCGATGCCTTTGGGGTGATAGTCTGGCGCTATAGGGTCGGCGTCAGGCTGGTAAAATGGCGGGGTATTGAAGATCCGGTCGAACTGGGATTTTTCCTGTACGTCCTCCGACGCGGCTTCCAGCACTCTTGTATCAATTGGCGCCAAGAAGTTGCAAAACTCTTCCCCCGACATGGCATACTTTTTGCCGAGTTTGCGGAAAAGCGACAGGCGCAAGAAAACTCCTGGCAGACCATTTTTTTCAGCTTTTGATGGATTGGCATCTTCATCTCTCTTAACGGCGGTGAAGATACGATCCAGCTCACCGTATGACCAACCAAGGCAGTTTTGCCAACGAATAAAGCGGTTGAGGTTGCGCAGAGTGTCCTGGTCGAGATTATCAATGTGCTGCCGTTCTGGGGCATTCGCATCGCCAGATACTTTTTTCAGACTGATGGACAGCGGTTGGAATTGGGGGGTGCCGAATGGTATCAGTTCTGCGAATTCTTCAGGTGTAAGATCGGTCTGTTTCATAAACGTCCCGACGTCCGACAAAACCGAAAGAAGTTGCTCCTCGGTCGTCATCTGCGGCAGACCATATGCTTCAGCCAGCACGGTTATGTCAGATGGAGGGGTGCCTGCTCCAACGGCTTGCGATAGAATTCCAGAATCGTGCTCAGCTGTGAGATAGCCCAGTCCAATTCGACTGACGGAAAGGCTTTCGGCGACCAAAGCGGGGTGGTTTTCAGGCAGGTGAAATGTTTCGTAGATCGTCTGCAAATCGATCTTGAAATGGTTCAGATAGGCACGAATCAGCTCAAACGGAATATTGGCGGGGAGATCAAAGGGATGCCTGGCGGTTGCCAGAACCAGGTGTGGGTCAGCGCCCAGGTCAGACTTCAATCTATCGAGAATGACCTGATTTACGATTTCCAGATAGGGCTGCTCGTCAACGGTATTCTTTGCATCGAGCGGTATGTCCCATAGCCCACTACGTCGGGAATGCAGATCCATCCCACTGGGTGCATTCCGCACCTTGGATTCTATGAGTCGCATCAGATCAACAAAATAGGCGGCTGGGCTAAGCATGGATCTGTCATGATCAACCGGACCCAATGCTTTCACTTGCGAAAACAATTTCTGGTAACTGGGAAATCGTTCCGCGAGTTTTTTCTGCGCACTGGGTTCGGTTGCTTTGGGTAAAGCGGCCGTTTGGCTTAGCGCAGCATGCAAATGTTTGAGATTGCTGCCGGCAAAATTGTTCGAAGCAATATTGTGGACGTTGGCCCATTCAAACATCGTGAGGGGAGCAGTTGATTCGGTCATCTTCGAAACCTTCCTTTCAGACTAGCTGCCTAATATTTTCTGTTGCGGTTCTCGGTTTGGTTGCACCTATTCTTCGGTTGCATAATGTGCATTTTGATAAATTCAGCTGTTTAGTCTTGCCGTGAAGATGAAAGTTTTTCTCCGGTTTTCCTGTTTTCGGATTGGCTCAACACTGCTTTTCTCGTCTCAGCCGATATCAGCCCGGCATTGTGCAGATGAACGACAGAATCGTGGATGGCCTGACTGCCGGAAGACCACGTGCCGTGAGAAGCGACTTCGGGATCAAAGCCGTGCAAAATCATTT
>CAYOWC010000194.1:0-9515 GCA_964407525.1 uncultured Desulfobacteraceae bacterium
GACACCAAGTCCATTTAAAAAATCATTGACAAAATCTTCCAATTGAGCCTATATCCTACGCCGCGAAGCCTTGTTGGTTGCATTAATGACCGGGTGTTTCGGTATGATGTTCAAATGGGGGGATTATGATCACAGATTCAGCTAAATTTGAGAACTATTTCAAAACCTTTCGTGATATCATTCATTCTATGCAGGGTGACCTCAGCCTCCAAGAGGTACTCGATAAGGTGGTCAGGAAAGCTACCGAAGCGCTGAATGCCAAAGGCGCCCTGCTCAGGATTCTTGATAGAGAAACCGATCTGTTCGAGGTGGGTGCAGCCTATGGTTTAGGTGAGCGCTATCTTTCCAAAGGTCCTGTTACCACCGAAAAAATTTTAAATGAGACATTCGAACTGCACAAAGTTCAGATCATTACGGATATCTGGAATGCCCCCCGTGTTGAATATCCGCAGCAAACGTGGGGTGAAGGCATTCGCATGATGCTCGACGTCCCTTTGGCCATCCAGCAGAAGGTGATAGGGATGATTCGCATCTATTTGAGCGAACAAAGGGCGTTTTCCGAAGACGAACTGGATTTTATTGTCACGGTGACTGAGCAATGCGCCTGTATCATTGAGCGGGTCCGACTTATGGAAAACCAGCGGGAACACTTCACGCACCTGGCGGCCCATATGGAAAAATTGTCATCGTTGGGGCGTATGGCCGCTGGAATTGCTCACGAAATCAACAACCCCCTGGGCGGCATCCTGCTTTTCAGCTCCAACATGAGCAAAAAAGTTCCGGCGGGAGGTCCCCTTGAAAAAGGCTTAAAAATTATCATCAGGGAAACTCAGCGGTGCAAAACCATCATCCAGGGGCTACTCGAATTTTCACGGGATGAAAAGCCTCAAAAAATCTTCGTCGACATCAACGATGTTATCAAAACCGCTCTGGGCGTTGTGGCAAACGAGTTTTACTTACGGCACGTTGTTGTTGAAACAGAGCTGGCTCAGAACATGGAAAAGACGTTCTTAGATAAAAATCAGATCGAGCAGGTATTTATCAATCTCCTGCTCAATGGCTTGCACGCCGTCGAAGACCATGGCCAGGTTACTGTTCGCAGCGCCTTGGAATCGCAGCAAAACAAAATCACGGTCGAAATTGCTGACAACGGCTGCGGCATTTCCGCAGAGAACTTAAAAAAAATCTTTGAGCCTTTCTATACAACCCGCTCCAGTGGAACCGGGCTCGGATTATCCGTCAGTTACGGCATTATTGAGAATCATGAAGGTAACATCCAGGTTTTCAGTGAACTGGGTAAAGGGACTCGTTTTACGATTGAATTCCCCATCCTGACTGAAAATCCCAACGGAAGGGAGGGCGCATAATGAAACCGCTTAGGATACTGGTCATTGATGATGAAAATGTTATTTGCGATGCCTGTGAGTTGGTTTTGTCGGAAAAGGGCCACACGGTAATCTCGATGAACGACGGGAAGGCCGGATTGGATGCCATTCGTGAGGGCGCTTATGATATTCTTCTGTTGGACATGAAGTTGCCCGATATCGACGGCATGGATATCTTGAAGGTCGTCCGAGAAGAAAAACCCGAATTGTGCACAATTGTCATGACCGGATACTCCAGTATCCAAAATGCTGTTGATGCAATGAGAAAGGGGGCTGATAACTATCTGGGCAAGCCGTTTACCGAAGACGAGCTGTTGCAAGCCATCGAAGACTCCTATGGCGATCGGTGACATACGAAGAAAAATGATGCGAGTCTGTTTTTGCGCGCTTTATACGACGAGGTCCCGGCTCCAGATGCCAAAGTGTCAAAACAGAGCCCCTGATATAACCAACGCTAGCATTGACAATCAATATTACCTCTGATAATTTGGAGAAACATTTTCACTGGTTTTTTGAAGACTCATCTGGTTTTGAGGAGAAATATTATGGAAAAAACACATATTTTAGTAATGGAAGATGATATTGCCATCTCTGCGGCATTGGATATGATTTTAACGGAGGCTGGCTATGATATTGAGCTGGCTGAAACAGGTGAGGCTGCCCTTGAGCTTTTCGAGGAAAAAAACTTTGACTTGATTATAGCAGACTTGAAATTACCCGGTATGGGCGGCATGGAAGTGATAAAACGAATTAAAGAAAAAAAGCCGGAAATGGAAGTCGTTGTCATAACGGGTGTTGGGACGCAACCCATTGCAGCGGAAGCCCTGGGATTGGGAGCGCATGATTTTCTGCCGAAGCCATTTACGGATGATCAGATCAAGACGGCTATTAACGAAGCCCTTCAACATCATGATGCCGGCCCTTTTCATCTCTTTTCACTAATTCAAAAACGTGAAGTTCTCAGCGTATTAAGTCGTGCGGCTGATGACGAAAAATTTTGGACCGATTTAATGGAATTAGGTTCTGAAGCGTTAGAAAATGCCCAGTTGATAAGCGATGCCAAAGCAGCTATCACTTCGGGTGATCTAAGATGGATCAATGAAAACGTGGGGGAATTGAACCAAAAGCAACTGAAGTTTATTTACAAAAGGTTGGAGCGGCAAAGTTATTAGCGTTTCAAAATAGTGGCTGCATATCTTATTGTGATCGCGGGCACTCAATATCCAATACGCTGTCGTTGCTGTTTATCCGCCCTGGACGCAATGTTGAAAAACCCTGGGTTGTTCCATTTGACAAAAAACTGACATGTCTAGTATGGACCGACTATGTGACTTTTTTCACATCCTCCCGTATTAATGACAGTGTTGCACAAGGTTCTACGTTTTCGAAAAATTCCCTGCTTTTTGGTTGCAAAACCGCCCGAGGCTCCTAAATCGGAGCAAAGGATAAAGTAAGAAAAGAAAATTTTATCAATGAGGAGTCAAAAATGAAAGAAAAAAAAGTCCAAAACGTTCTGGGCGCCGTCATGGTAGTCGGCGGGGGAATTGCAGGAATGCAGGCTGCCCTGGATATGGCGAACTCGGGCTTTTATGTCTACATGGTTGAGAAAACCCCGGGCATTGGTGGAGTCATGGCCCAGTTGGACAAGACTTTTCCCACCAATGATTGTTCCATGTGAATCCTGGCGCCTAAACTGGTCGAGGTCGGCCGGCACGTCAATATAAAATTGTTAACGCTGAGTGAAATAAAAGAAATCTCGGGGAAAGAGGGCGATTTCAGCGTGAATGTTATACACCATCCCCGATATGTGGATACGGATAAATGTATTGCCTGTGGAACCTGTGCGGAAAAATGCCCGAAAAAGGTGGATGACGTCTATAACGAGCGTTTAATCAAACGCAAGGCCATTTATGTGCCCTATTCACAGACCGTTCCCTTGAAATACGCCATTGATAAAGATAACTGCATCTTTTTCAAGAATGGGAAATGCAGGGCATGTGAGAAATTCTGCGAGGCAGGGGCGATTGATTTTGATCAGCAAGAAGAGGAAATGACATACCATGTAGGCTCTGTGATTATGGCCCCCGGATTTAAGTCTTTTGATCCAAGCCGGTATGATACCTACTCATACAGCACCCTTCCGAATGTCGTTACGTCTTTGGAATTTGAGCGTATTCTCTCCGCGACCGGTCCTTTCATGGGCCATCTTGCAAGGCCTTCCGATGAAAAAAAACCCGGAAGAATCGCCTGGTTTCAATGCGTGGGTTCCAGGGATATGAACCTTTGCGACAATGGCTATTGTTCTTCAGTATGCTGTATGTACGCGGTCAAACAGACGGTTATTGCAAAGGAACATAGCAAGGTCCCCTTGGATTGCTCCGTATTTTTCATGGATATGCGGACCCACGGGAAGGATTTTGATCGCTACTATGAAAATGCCAAGGAAAACGGGGTGAATTTTATCCGGTCCCGCGTTCATTCCGTGGAACCCCTGGAGGGGACGGATGACCTTGTGGTGCGTTATGTGGATGAAGAGGGATGTCTGCAGAAAGAGACATTTGATATGGTTGTCCTTTCTACAGGGATGGAAATCGATGAACATGTTATCGACCTTTCAAAGCGCCTCGGCATTGATCTAGATCAATACCATTTCACCCAGTCAGATAGTTTTCACCCTGTAGCCACATCCGTGTCGGGAATTTATGCCTGCGGTGCCTTCACCGGTCCAAAGGATATCCCTCAATCGGTTATGGAGGCCAGCGCCGCTGCCTGTGCGGCGACAGAGCATTTGGCCCCTGCGCGTAACACCGAGACAAGAGAAGTTGTTACGCCGCAAGAGAGAAACATAGCACGGGAGGCTTCGAGGATAGGGGTTTTTATCTGCAATTGCGGGATAAATATCGGAGGAGTGGTAAGGGTCCCGGAGGTGGCGGAATTTGCAAAGACGCTGCCCCACGTGGTTTATGTGGAGGAGAACCTCTTTACCTGTTCGCAGGATACACAGGATAAGATGACGGATGTCATCAAGGAAAAGGGCTTGAACCGCGTGGTCGTTGCCGCGTGTACGCCCAGGACCCACGAGGAGTTATTCCAGGAAACTCTCATCAATGCAGGCCTGAATAAATATCTCTTTGAGATGGCCAATATCAGGAACCACGATTCCTGGGTCCATGCTGACGATCCGGATGCAGCCACGGAAAAGGCGAAGGACCTCGTGCGCATGGCCGTGGCCAAGACTGATCTATTGAGCCCTTTGCAACAAACGGATCTATCCATCACACAGTCCGCTCTCGTGGTTGGCGGGGGCGTCTCCGGTATGACGGCGGCCCTTTCGTTGGCCCGCCAGGGTTATCCTGTCGATCTTGTAGAAAAGACCGATTCGTTTGGTGGGAATGCCTTGACGCTTTACAGCACACACAAGGGTGAGAAGGTAGTAACCTTTGTAAAGGAACTTGTCGACGAATTCACCTCGGAAAATTTAATAACCATTCATGAGAATTCCTCTATTACCGGTGTGGATGGATTTATCGGTAATTTTAAAACCGAAGTGACGAAGGGAACCTCCAAAGAGACGATCGAGCACGGCGTAGCTGTTTTTGCAACCGGCGCCAAAGAATATAAACCTGACGAATACCTGTACGGAAAACATAAGGCGGTTTTGACGCATTCGGAAATGGATCAGCTTTTCCAGAATGACGATCCCCGGCTGGTTAAGACTCAAAATGTGGCATTTATTCAATGTGTTGGGTCGAGGAATGAAGAACATCCCTATTGCTCAAAGGTTTGCTGCACACATACCGTTGAAAGCGCGTTGGAAATCAAGCGCAGGAATCCGGATGCGGAGATCTATGTCTTTTACCGGGACATGAGAACCTATGGGGCCCGGGAAGATCTTTACAGAAAGGCAAGGTCCGAAGGAGTTCTTTTTATCCGCTATTCCAAAGACGAAAAGCCTGTGGTAACCGCGGATGGCGACGGGGTGGCCATTGAATTCAGGGATCCGATTCTTGATCGGAAACTCATTGCCCGTGCAGATATCCTTTGCCTTGCCACGGCCATTGTTTCCCACAAGGACCATGCCATGGCCCAGTTTTTTAAGGTTCCCATAGATGCTGATGGATGGTTCCTGGAAGCCCATCAGAAATTGAAACCGGTTGATTTTGCCAATGATGGCGTCTTCCTCTGTGGTATGGCCCACTACCCGAAGCCAATCGATGAAAGTATTGCACAGGCCCAGGCCGCTGCATCAAGGGCATTAACCGTCCTTTCCATGGACACCATCAAAGTAGGCGGTATTGTCTGCTCTATTGATGCGGAACTCTGTTCCGGGTGCCTTGCATGCATCAATGTATGTCCTTACGGGGCAATATCTTTCAACGACGGCAGCAAGGTTGCTGAAGTAAACGAGGCTTTATGCAAAGGCTGTGGCGCTTGTGCGGCCACCTGTCCTTCCGAGGCCCCGGTTTTAATGGGATTTAGTAATAAAGAACTCTATGCTCAGATCAAGGCAGCGTTGGTTGCCTGATTATTTTAATGAAAGATTATGAGGAGAGCGTTGTGAAAGAAGACGGATTTGAACCAAAAATAATTGCTTTTATGTGCAATTGGTGTGCCTACGGGGCGGCCGATCTGGCCGGTGTCAGCCGATTGACCTATCCCCCCAATATTAGGCCTGTGCGCGTTATGTGTTCGGCCACTGTATCGCCTCATCATATTTTGAGAGCTTTTCAAGATGGCGCCGACGGTGTGCTGGTCGGGGGCTGACACGTTGGCGACTGCCATTACCTGTATGGTAATTACATGACGGTTAAAAGGATTACGTTCTTGCAGGGACTGTTAGGGATGTTGGGTCTTGGAGAGCGGTTGGATCTGGCATGGATTTCTTCGGCGGAAGCCCAGAGATTCGTTCAAGTAGTTACGGATTTTACGGATAAAATAAAATCATTGGGGCCGAATCCGATTTCGACGTTTTCCGATAAGAGCAAGGCGGCAGCTGCAGGGCTGCTGGGATTGGATTTGAAGGAGACTGTTTATGAACAACAAAGTCAAAACCTGGCTTGAAGACGGCACTATTGATGTCTTTCTGGGATATAAGGAAATAGATCATCATCCGTTGCCCTATTGTTTCGTGAAAGAACGTCTTGACGAAGTGGCGGATCTTGTGCTCAGTCCGGTGCGCTACTCTCTGGAAAAAATTGCCACGCATATGGCTGCAGAGGAACCGGGCATTAAAATCGGAATGCTTGCCCGTGACTGCAACGGTCGGGCACTGAATGTTTTGTATCTCTGGAATCAGCTCAATCCGGACAATATAACCACCCTGGATGTAAATTGTTGCCCTTCCCGGCTTAAGGAACACGGGGATTGCTCCTATCTGGAGCCTGAAAGCGTGGGCGCCTACAAAAAGCAAGTGGGTGTAGACAACAATATGCCTCTCGAAGATGTGGAAGCTTATGGCGGGACAGAGCGTCTCGACAGATGGATGTACGAATTTCAAAAATGCATCAAGTGTTACGGTTGCCGGAATATCTGCCCGGTTTGCTTTTGCAAGGAGTGCAGTCTTGAACATGATGAGCTCGTTAGAACCGGGCCGCTTGTTCCTGACGTGCCTATCTTTCATATGGTGCGGGCCGTGCATATGGCCGGGCGTTGTATCGATTGCGGGTTGTGCGAGGATGCCTGCCCGATGGATATCCCGTTGCGATTGCTTTACCAGAAAGTCAATGACCTTGTTGTGGATCTGTTCGACTATGAGACCGGGACCAGTGTTGAGCAACCTCCTTTCAGTATATTGGGTGATAGCGTAACGCTGGAACCTAAGCCTATTGGAGTAGCATCGGCGGACTCGTCCCTATAACCTAGACGCAGCAATTAGCTTTTGAGCAATTAGCCGTTAGCTTAATGATGTAAACAGTTTAGATTAGTCTTTTCTGTATTTCAACTTTCACTTTTTGATGCTGCGCCGTTTTTCCGTAAACGATTTATTTTATAGGGCTATGTAACCGCTAAGCGCTAACTGCAGCTTTTAGGTATAATAGTAAGGAGTCGGAAATGGAGTGTAAATTAGTGCCATCGGTCTGTTCATATTGTGGAACAGGCTGTGGAGTTCTTTTTGAAGTGATCAATGGAAAAATCGCCGGCACATTACCGATGAAAACCCATCCGGTAAATGAGGGAAAGCTGTGCATCAAGGGCTGGAATCTTCATGAACATGTGAACAGTTTTATGCGATTGAAGCAACCTTTGGTCAAAACCTTCGGCAGATTCATCAAAACCGACTGGGACGAGGCAATTGGGCTCACCGCGGATCGATTCCGGGAAATTATCGAGAAATATGGTCCTGACAGTATTGGTGTTCTGGTCTCTGCCAAGATCACCAATGAAGAGAATTACCTGGCCCAGAAATTTGCCCGTGCAGTGATTGGCACCAATAACGTGGATCACTGCGCCCGTCTCTGACACTCTTCCACGGTGGCCGGGCTGGCCGCCGCGTTCGGGAGTGGGGCAATGACCAACTCTATTGCGGAAATCGAGGATTCGGGCTGTATTTTTGTCATCGGTTCCAATACAACGGCCTGTCACCCTTTAATCGCAAGGCGTATTATGAGGGCTAAGGAAAGGGGAGCGAAACTGATTGTGGCGGACCCAAGAAATATACAGCTCTCCCGCTTTGCAGACGTGGCAGTCAATCAACGATTGGGAAGTGATGTGGCCTTGCTGAATGGTATGATGCACATCATTATCAAAAATGGCTGGCATGCAAAGGAATATATCGCACAACGAACCGAAGACTACGAAGCCCTTGAAAAGAAGGTTTATGAGTATACCCCTGAGAAGGTCCAGGCCATTACCGGGATCAGTCCCGATGATCTGGAGGAGATGACGGAACTCTACGCCACCCATCCACCAGCGAGTCTGCTGTACGCCATGGGCATAACCCAGCACACTACCGGTGTGGACAACGTCAAGTCTTGTTGTAACCTGGCGATGCTATGCGGGAATGTGGGAGTGCACGGAGGGGGTGTGAATCCATTGAGGGGGCAGAACAATGTCCAGGGCGCCTGCGATATGGGTGGATTACCCAACGTTATGACAGGCTATCAGCCGGTTGCTAATATCGACGTACGGGAGAAATTTTCCAAGGCATGGGGAAGACCGCTTTCAGACAAGCCGGGTTTGACCATTACCGACATGATCCCGGCTATGTTGTCAGGCAAGTTAAAAGGTCTATATGTAATCGGCGAAAACCCGAAACTGAGCGATCCGGACTGGAACCACCTGGATCATGCCATGAAAGAGTTGGAATTCCTGGTGGTTCAGGAACTCTTCCTATCAGAAACCGCCCAGGTGGCGGATGTGGTTTTTTCTGCGGCATCGGTGGCCGAAAAAGAAGGTACAGTTACCAATACGGAACGTCGTTGCATGCAAATCCGAAAAGCGATTGAGCCCATTGGGAATACATTGGCCGATTGGGAAATTGTCAGCAGGCTTTCAACCGCGATGGGATATGAGATGAACTATGAGTCCCCGGAACAAATTTTCAATGAAATGGCCTCGTTGACGCCAAAGAGCTATTCCGGAATGACCTATGAACGTATCGGTCTTGACGGCCTTCAATGGCCTTGTCCGGATACGGAACATCCGGGAACCCCATACCTGCACAAGGACCAATTTGCCCGTGGTAAAGGCAAGTTCTTTGCCGTCGACTACAAGGATCCTGCCGAAATGCCGGACGAAGAATATCCGTTTTTCCTGACCACCGGGCGGATGTTCGCCCATTTTCACACCGGCACAATGACAAGGACTTCTCCACACCTCGATGTGGAGCAGAAAACGGGGTACGTGGATATCCATCCCAAAGATGCGGCAGGGTTGGCAGTAAAGAATGGCGACGTAGTCGTTCTTTCGTCTCGGAGGGGCCGGGTAGAGGCGCCCGCAAGGTTAACGGACTCGGTGAAGTCGGGTACCGTCTTTCTTCCCATTCATTTTGGGGAAACCCCCACCAATGTGTTGACCGATGCAGAGGCTTTTGATCCGGTTGCCAAGATCCCGGAATTCAAGGTAAGCGCTGTTAAAATTGAGAAATTCATGGGATAGGTGTAGATCTAAGGCGGATAGCCGCAACCAAAA
>CAYOWC010000195.1:0-9408 GCA_964407525.1 uncultured Desulfobacteraceae bacterium
CGTCCGTTCCGATTCGGTAAAAAACTAAATCTTAGCGTTCTTTGCGTCTTGAGCGAAGCCCCGCTAGCGGGACAAGCGGGCGGTAAAGTCGTAAGTTTCTTTCTCGATCAGCCTGATCTTTTGTCAATCAAAGGGGGGCTCATAATTGGATACGAGAGAAAGAAATCGGTCGTTCTCTTCATGCGTTTTCAGGCCGATCCGAAAAAAGTTCTCATTGAGCCCAGTGAAATTTCTGCAATCCCTGATGTATACGCCGTTTGAAAGAAGGTGTTTAAGTAGATCGTCCAGGTTTTTGGTTTTCACCCATTGACAGAGAATGTAGTTGGCCGTAGGAGAAAAAGGAATAATTCCGTCCAGACCGACAAGCCTGTGAAATACGCGTGCGCGTTCCTTCTTGACCAGGGATCGGGTCTGTTTATCGTAGTCGTTGCATTGAACAAGGAGGGACGCGACACGATCTGCAATTCCGTTGATGGCCCATGGTTCCTTTGCATTCCTCAGACGTGAAACCACTGCTTCATCTCCCGTGATACCTCCCAGTCTGAGACCCGCGATGGAATAAAACTTGGTCAATGAGTTGAGGACGAGGATATTGGGCCTTGGTTTTCTGGTGAGAAGGCTGTCGTTTTTCCAATTGTCCAGAAACTGAATAAAGGCTTCATCCACAATAAACCATTTTTCGGGAAATCGATCGGCAAAACTCAGAATGAGATCCATTGGAAAAAGGTTTCCAGTAGGGTTATTCGGACGTGCTATCCAGAAGGCATCCACATTCCGAAGAGTTTCTTCTATTTGCTGCGCTGTTGGGAATGCGAAGTGGTTGTTGCGGGTGAGAGGGAGTCTAACGATCTTTGCCCCGACAAGGAGTGAGGCGCGTTCATAATCGTGAAATGAAGGAGCCATTACTGCGACGCGTTTGAATCCCAGGACCCTTGGTGTCAGGTAGATCAACTCTGTTGAACCATTCCCGGCGAGGAAATTTGAGGGGGAAATTCCGCAAACGGATTCGTAGTATTCAGAGACGCCGTCCCCTTCGACGCTGGGGTATTGTTCAATACTTCCCAGCAGATCCGGCCAGTTTTCTTTGATAATTGGTGGGGGGCCAAGGGGATTCAGATTCACGCTGAAGTCCAGTACAGGCCCGGGTGGCACACCCAGTCTGATCATATCAAGTTGTGGCGTTCCCCCGTGTTTATATTTCAGGTCACTTGTCATTATTTCTCCAAGCTCAGTTATTATGAATCTAAAAACTAACGGCTAATCGCTCAAACTATCCCTGAAAAAAATGCCATTGAGCATGGCATTGAAAGCCATTCTCAGGACAGGCGGCATAGGTTCGAGCGCCACAAAATCTATCATTTTATGGTTCTTTTTTCCTGAAATTTCCTCCGCCATGGCTTTACAGGACATTCCATAAGCGTTCAAATCTGCGAAGAGCCCCTTTTCGTAATCATCACTGATGGCAAAGGAGGTTTCCAGAAAGGCGGTGTAAACCGGCTGGAGAAGGAGTTCTTCAAGAGATGTGGCAAGGTTTCTATCTCTTTTTTTCTGTTCAGATTCATTCGGGAAATCCAACTCTGAAATATGGATACCGCGCTCCATCAGCCGACGAAAAACATTCCGCTTGACTGTCAGACCATTTTGTTTAAAGACCGCTTCTTTGACACCCGCATAGACAGCCTTTGCAATCAATTCCCCCATTTTAGAATGGCCGCCTGCATTGTCAATACGCTTACCTGTTCCCTGAACTACCAGAATATTGTCCGTTCCTGTTCCTGTGGCCTGATTCAAGAGAGGCGTGTAACGGCTTCGAACATCGAGATCTTGCAAAGCGGCGGTTTTGGCTTCCGTGGCGCTGATGATGGCTCTTGTCATGGCCCTTGCGGTGAGTTGCATATTGGGCAAAATAATGATGTTGATGGTTCCCGGTTCGTAAAATGCGCCGTTATCCTGGGACATCCGCATAGCGTTTGAGGTTACCCCCGCAGTCACCAGGGCATAGACCGCCATCTCCTTGAACTGCTCCTTCACAACGGCCAGGTTATCCATATCGGCCCCTGTAAAAAGAAAGGTTGAGGTCTTTATTGATTTTCCGATAACCCCGTATACACGATCCCTTTCCCCCTTCAGGCCGGATTTATGACTGAGACCCCAGCAGGGAGGAGGGGAGAAATGATTTCCCACGGTTTCGATTTCTGACCTTTGTCCTTCTAAGGTTGAAACAACGGTCAACGGTTCCTTGAAATCGATGATCAGGGTCTTGTTTTCAAAATCGTGAATCCAGCTGTAGGAAACGCGTGCCTCCTTTACATAATCAAGATCAAGATCCAGTACACGGGATTCAAAGATTTCTTCAGGGAGGACCTGATCTGCTCTTTTGGTGAATGCCTCCCCATAGATGGAGGCAGCAAGCCAGGAAACAAAAAGGCCCGTTCCCGTAGAAACCTTATTGGCCAGATTGCAGGGAAAATAGAAAATATTTCCTTCCCTTACTGCATCCACATCCTTCCAGCCTGGAAGATGGAAAAATCCGGCAGCAATTTTTCTGTTACTGCCACAGCCATAGATGACCTGGGGATTAAATTGTTTCCACTCCTTTTTGGTTATGGTTATTGCATTTCCATTCCTGCCTAGTTGCGGGGGAATACCTCCGGCGGCAAGGATTAGTTTATTCTGAGAGGAATTGTCCCCGGGAATCATGATTTGCTCTTGTCCCATAATGCGAATGACTCTTTTCTTTTTTGCATCGGGAATTTTTGAGATTTTTTGTTCGATCGTCCCAAATCGGGAACGGATGTCTTCTTTAAGTTTCTCAGCCTTTTCCGGTTTCTGGAAAACTTTTCCGAGCAGGTCAATATGGCTGTATAGATCCTCTATATTCCCGGTATCAAGAATGATCAGTTTGCATTCACTGTTTTTGAAGTGCTGTCCAATCTTCTCGTGAATGGGAGAGAGGAATATCAGGTCTGGTTTCAAAGCCTCGATGGCCTTCACGGAAGGAGAGAAGAAGCTTCCCACATTAGATTTGGTGCTTGTTTCCGGCGGGTATGTGTTTTGGTAAGTAATTCCCTTCAATGAATCATCGGCGTCAATGGCGAAGATGATATGTGTGATTTCCGGGACAAGGGATACAACCCGTGAAGGCTTGTCCTTACCACAGGTGTGATTCGGGAACGCAAAAAAAGCCAGGATGATCAGTGTTATCGTAGTTTTTTTCATTTTGGGATGCCCTGTCAGGTATTGAAATTCGAACAAAAAAAACCCGGATGGAAAAATTCCAATCCGGGGATATCCCTTTTCTATCTTTAGGCAACCGGCGACCTGACTTCGGTTACCTCCAAGGCCACACCTGCCACGATGATCTTTGCGGCTTCCGGACCTGCGTGTTTGGCGATTGCCTCTCTAATGCTGTCCAGTATGGGACCCTCTTTCATTTTGTGCTCCTTATCGATCTCAAGCTTACCCTTATTGAACGAATCATCCTGACTCTCAACGGGGCTAACCTTCATCTTTAAATTCTATGTGAAAGCGGTGAAAAAAGCGAGGGAAAAGATGTACGAAAAAGGGTGGCCAGCCGAACCAGTGGAAACAATGATCCAGGCTGGAAATTTCTTGTGGTAAACCTAGAAAAAATGCTATTTTTAATGGTTGCTGAAGACTATGGTTACGTAAAAAGTGCAATTGGCCGTTAGCCTATGAAGGATTTCCTACTGAATGATGATCAAAGAGACGGAAAATTTAGAAGAGAAAAAAGTGATTTTCTTTGGATGTCCCCTGGATTGTGATGAGAGGGGAGAGTCCATTCAGGAAAAACTGTCCAGTATGGCAGGCATGGTGGAAAACAGGGATCCTTATGAATGTGTGATGGCTTTCATCAGAAAAGAGGTGCCTGGTGATTTGTGGGAAGAGATGGGTTCGCTGGATGTGCCGGAGTGGCTTTGCCCTGTTCCACCAGTCGATCAAAAGGAATTCATGAATCCGGACAATTTTGTGGCATTTGTAGATGGGGGTGGTTGTGAGACTTTCTCCAATATGCTGCGTGATCATGTGATCGGAGAGATTCATCCAAATCTTCCATGTATGATAACGGTTGATCATTCTCTTACGGGAGGGGCTTTTCAAAAACTGGCAGAATTCTACGGGCCTGAAAACCTGAGCCTGATTGTCCTGGATAGTCACACGGATGCTGTTCCGGTTTCCATCATGTCCGGTGCAGTGGCATACGACATGGAAAGCAACCAGAATTCGTTTTATGATGCGGAGGATCCTTTTTTAAAAAATCGTCAGGATTCTTTTAATGCGAGTTCCTTTATTCGTTATCTACTTGAACAAAAAACTGTAAGCCACAACAATCTCTATATAATTGGACCAGGAGATTTCCCTTCAAAACGGTCTTTCAGAGTAAAAGATGAACGGATCAGAAAATATGTGAGTATATTTTCTGATTTAAAACGAAAAGGCGCTAAAATCTTCACCAAGAAAGATCTGATAAGTAACCCATCCAGGCTGAAGAATACCCTGAAAAACATTAACACCCCCTATGTGTATATTTCCATCGATATGGATATCGGTGCCGGCAATGCCTTGGAAGGGGTTCGCTTTAGAAACCGTCACGGACTTAATGAAAAACAGATAAACAATATTGGATTGCAGTTGCAGTCCCTCCTTTCCAATGGGTGTGAGCTGGTGGGGATGGACATTAACGAGATAAATGCAAGAAACGTGAAGATGGGAGATCGTACATGTCGAATTGCTGCAAATCTGATCAAGGTGCTCTGTTTTGATCTTGAATAATATCTACGTGTTTAGGTTTGATATGTCTCGGACAAGCAACATTAGCCTTGAAAGATTAAGAAATTGTGTTAAAATTACCCATCATCATTGGAATTGCGAAGCTTTTTTCGGGGAGTTTCATGCTTTTGGGAACTTGACTTTGATTAAAAGGAGAAAATATGGACATCCTGTATTCTATGGAACTTGCTATCCCAATGTATCAAGTTGCTCTGTTAATGATTTTGAGTACATTGGGCCTTCTTTTTGGAAGAGTCAAACTTGCGCTTATGATTAATTTTTTATTTGCTTTATACTGGGGGTATTGGTTAAACAGAGAAAATGTAATTGGGACAGGCATGCCTGAAATTGATCCTTTTACCATCGGATATTTCGGTTTCGGATTCCTTGTTGTTATTTTTGTATTAATTGGCTTTATGCTAGAGTCTACCCGATGACCCTGAGTATTCGAAAAGTATTGCAGAAAGAAGGCCTATTGTTCTTTTACGGTTTTTTCTTGTTATAACTTTTTGTATTCCTTATAGTCCCATGCCAAGTTGACTATTTTTCTTACCCTTATTTCAAGGAGAAAACCATGGAGAAAATAGATAGGGTTGTTGCCCGCGAGATCCTGGATTCAAGAGGCAATCCGACGGTAGAAGTGGACGTAGAATTAAGTGATGGTAGTTTTGGAAGAGCGGCGGTTCCCTCCGGGGCTTCTACCGGTAAATATGAGGCGATTGAGCTTCGCGATAAGAGAAAGAAAAGGTATGGCGGAAAAGGTGTAGAGAAAGCCGTGGATAACGTGAACAATATCATTGCTCCTGTAATTATGGATATGGATGCATTGGATCAACGGCTTATCGACAAGACGCTCATCGATCTGGACGGTACCAAGAATAAGGCCAATCTGGGCGCCAATGCCATTCTCGGAGTTTCCCTTGCGGTTGCTCGAGCAGCAGCCGACTGCCTCCTGTTGCCCCTGTACAGGTATATTGGAGGGGTTAATGCCTGTTGTATTCCCATGCCTATGATGAATATTTTAAACGGTGGCGCACATGCTGCAAACAGCGTGGATATGCAAGAGTTTATGATTATGCCAATCGGGGGGAAAACGTTCCGAGATGCCTTACGGATGGGTGCTGAAGTTTTTCATGCTTTGGCGGGGGTATTGAAAGCCAAGGGGTTGTCTACTGCAGTCGGGGATGAGGGAGGGTTTGCCCCGGACCTCAAATCCGACGAAGAAGCCATTGAGATGATCCTTGAAGGGATAAAGGCGGCGGGCTATAGCCCTGGGAAAGATGTGGCATTGGCATTGGACCCCGCGTCCTCTGAATTTTACAGGAAAGGGAAATATGTCTTTCACAAATCCGATCAGTCCGTACGTACCGGCCAAGAAATGGTTGACTTTTATGAAGACTGGGTAAACCGTTTTCCGATCCTTTCCATTGAGGATGGTCTTGATGAAAACGATTGGAAAACCTGGAAAAAAATGACTGAGAAACTTGGCGATCGCCTTCAAATCGTTGGAGATGACCTGTTTGTTACAAATACGGAAAGAATTGCGAGAGGGATCAAGGAAAAATCTGCAAACGCAGTCTTGATCAAGTTGAATCAAATAGGGACCTTGACCGAGACTCTCGATGCCGTATCCATGGCGCGCAGTGTTGGCTGGAATGCGGTAATCTCCCATAGGTCAGGGGAGACGGAAGACTCGTTTATTGCGGACCTTGCTGTTGCAACCGGTACAGGGCAGATAAAGACGGGATCTTTGTGCCGATCTGAAAGAATATGCAAATACAATCAGCTCTTGAGGATCGAGGACGAACTGGGCGATGCAGCCGTTTTTGGTTGGAACGCTCTCTAGTTTCCATCCAGAAATGGCCCTTTTCCGCAATCTCGGCGTCAAGCGGCGGGTTTCCTTGTGCGACGTACTATCGTACGTCTCCGCACAAACCCTTGTTTTCCTTGACCTTGCGAAAAATTGCTCATTTCTGAATTGGAAACCCGCAGTGCCCAAAGTATCATTAATGGATGGGCGCTCTCTAACAAGTGAAATTGAAAATTACGGAATTTATGAATTACGGAGAAATGAAGAATGGCATATGATGCAAGCAAGGATAAGGTGCTGGCCAATTGGGAGAATGAGGAAACCGGTCTGCAGCTTTCCATTAATCAATATGGAGAAGGAGAACCTAAACTACAGGTGGGGCCAAGGAGCTACACCAAGAAAGATGGGAGTAAAAGCAATACCAAAGCGGGCAGGCTCGGAGTTGACGACGTCCTCTGGATAGGTGAAGTGATCGAAGAGGTGGCAGACAAGATGAAAGATCTGTTTATCGACGAGGAGTAATTGCCGGTATTTACGTCGCTCGTTACCCAAATACTGCCTTTTTTTCCGTCACTTTTTCAAACGCTTCACCATCATTTCTTGTCAGGTTTGGCATGCAGCGATTATACTTGTCGTATGTGATTTTTTCGCATTTCCGGAAAAGCCAAAAAACCTGCATGTGAGTGCCTACCGAAAGCTGCGCGATAGAGCGGATAAGCTGGAGGAGAGGATGCGCGAATCCATATTCGGGCGGCGGTTCTAATGAAAAGGAAGACGGTGGTGATTTGAGGCTGGAAGATGTAAGTGTCTGTTTTTCTGCCAACAGCGCGAGGTTGTTGATTATATAAGAAAACATGACTTTTGAATTAACAATATGAAAAGGTCTCGACCACAAGATGCAGTGGGATCGGATAATGAGCAAAATATGCCAAGCATTAGAGGATGGTATTTCTTAAAGATCGTTCCCGTATCCTTATGTTTCTTACTGAACTATTTTTGACATATCTATTTTATTACAGTGTTTTCAATCTTAGAAGGGCTGCAAAAGATAGTAGTTCCGACGGCTTTTCCTTAAAAATATTTTTCAGAAAAGAACTAATCGGCCCATGGAGCAGATTCAATCGCATTTTTTACGTCCACTAGAATTTTTCCAACTTGGGTGGTAACAGGTTCTCCGTCGCTCATTACAAACACCCCCGCATTGAGCAAAATCGCCCAATAATAGCCGTCCCACTTGGCCATGATGGCGTTATACCCAGGATTTGCGCCATTGTGCCCCACAAACCCATTTTGAAGCACATCTATTCCAAAGCCATAGATACTCGGGTCGCCCGTTTCAAAATCATTTACCTCAGGAGGGGGTGTAAACATCTGTGTCTTCAGTTCATTACTGATGAGCTCCCCTGTGGCAACAGCCTTCATAAAACGCACAAGGTCCTGAGCCGTCGAAACAATGGAACCGGATCCCAAATCCCATGACATATTCTGAATGCTGTAGTCTCTCCACAAGGTATCGTTCGGGCAGATATCAGGGACTTTTCCGGCTGGGATGTCGTACCCATGGGCAAAGGGAGAGGGCATGATCGTTTCGTCGTCTCCTGGAACCGTGGTTCCTGTTAGGCCAAGCCTCTGAATAATCCGTTGGGAAATAAGTTCCTCGTATGTGCTTCCGGTAACTTCCTCCGCGATCATTGCTAGAATAGTATAGTTAGTGTTGCTGTAATTGTAATATTGTCCCGGTTCAAACATGACACCGCCCCCGCCCAATTCGTTCGACATATTAATGAGCTCTTGAGGCGAATAATAGACCGTCAGATCACCGCACAACAGCGCCTCCATGAGCGGCGGGAAATTTTCTTTGTCATAAAGGCCTGATGTCATGTTCAGAAGATTCCTGATGGTGATTATATCACTGTTGGGCACAAGGCCCGGAAAAAAATCATCCACCGTATGATCGAGGGTTAGCAAACCCTCATCAACAAGTGTGAGAATCATGGTTGCGGTAAATGGCTTGCTGACACTCGCGATTCGGCTGTGCGTTTCCAATTTCATGGGCGTCTTTGTCGTCCAGGAGTGCTGGTCCGGATCGGCGATACTGAAAGCCTCAGCCATTCCCGTTGCAGTTGTGAAATTGGCATCGTCTTCAACCCGCGCAATGCTCAGAATTCCGCCTGGGAATCCATTTTCATTGACGGAACTCTCGAATGTCTCTGCCACAAGCTGCTTGAAGTCCTCCTGGAAACCGCTCGGGGAGTCGCTGTTAGAACTGCTGCAGCCCAAGCTTAACAGGATAACGGATAAGGACAAGAAAAAGGAAACGCACGATACCCACTTGTTTCGTAAATCTTTCATTGTATTGCCTCTTGATGAAATTAGTTATGGTTCTAAATAGTTATGGAATTGGAAGTCCTTAACACGGTGTGATTTTCAGTTGACTGACATGGTATAATCCCCGCTCGCATCCGGTGTGGGTGAAATAGCCGCAAAATAAGATCCCTGCGCTGCTGTCCAGGATATGACGCCCATCTCCCGACCCACAAAATTACCCTCTGAATCAAACAGGGCCAGAGCATAATTTGAAGGATCGGTAGACACCGCTATATTCACCATCTGCCCCGCTACCGCCGCATCAAACCGGTACCAGTCGGATTTAAAAAGAGACACCGTTCCGGTGACTACGTCCCCGGATGCTATAGTGGGAACCAGGCCTATGGCATACCCCCTGTATCCGCCAAAGAGCACCTTTTCCTTTCCGTCTTCCTGGACCACACGAATACTGCTGTCGCTTCGACTGGTGATTCCTTGCA
>CAYOWC010000196.1:0-4200 GCA_964407525.1 uncultured Desulfobacteraceae bacterium
ATTTCACCGGAAAAGAGCAATCCCCAAAACAAAGGAGATCAAGCCAAAAAGACGAATTGTCTCTTGGCTTGCACTGAAAAACCACCACTCCATAATAGCCCTGGCCTGATCTGTCGACGTCACAAAAAAATAAATCCCTTTGGCTATCCCTGCAAGCCCCAGAATAAATGGCAACCATAAAAAACATTCTCCGCTGAAAGCCCCGGCAATGAGGATAATCCCGAAAGCAAGTGGAACAAAGGACAGCTTTTTCAGGTTTTCAACAAGAAACGTTTTTCTGTATAGTTCACGAGTTCGTTCTGTAAAAATCAACAGAAAGATACCACTGACAACCATACAAATTCCGATAATATTCACTAAAACATACATACCCGTTCCCTCCTTGCTTGAACCGTTTCAGATTTTATTGCACACCGGAAACCGTTAATCAAGGGATTTTGCTTGAGATTGCTTTTCACTGAGCATATATTGCTGAGCATACAGGCGTTCACGCCTTTTTAAAAGATCCTAAAATAAGGGCATTTGTATGGCGAACCATTCCATCGTAGTTGATTTAGGCCTTACGGAATACACCTTCTGCTGGAAACTCCAGCAAGGTCTTCACGAAGCCAGAAAGAGAAATCTCATCCCGGATTGTCTTGTCCTCGTGGAACATCCCCGAGTCATGACGTTTGGAAGGGGAAAAAATCGCGGCAACCTGCTCGTTTCACAACAGGTTCTTGTCGACCATGGAATTCCCTGTGTGGATATTGAAAGGGGAGGAGATGTAACCTATCACGGCCCGGGCCAACTCATTGCCTACCCTATTTTTGCATTGAAAAACAGTGGCATCGGGGTTTTGGATTTCGTCGAGCGCCTTGAGGAGATTATGATACAGATGCTGCA
Organism: uncultured Desulfobacteraceae bacterium; assembly: GCA_964407525.1. Lineage (GTDB taxonomy): Bacteria > Desulfobacterota > DSM-4660 > Desulfatiglandales > Desulfatiglandaceae > DUZB01. The sequence continues at coordinate 886 of CAYOWC010000196.1, forward strand.
AACCTACGGGATCCCCGGGAGAAGAGATCCCAGGAATCGCGGCGTATGGGTAGAAGGAAAAAAAATAGGCTTTGTGGGAATTGCTATCAGAAAAGGAATCAGCTTTCACGGACTTGCCCTGAACGTAAATCTCGATCTCTCCCCTTTCCATATGATCAACCCCTGTGGATTACATAATGTTGCAATAACCTCCATGAAAGATCTTTTAAAAACTCCAACCCCAATGGAACCTCTTAAAGAACAGTGTATCTCGCTGCATGAGAAGATCTTCGATTCTTCCCTGAAAAAAACAACATTAGAGGCATTGATAAAAATACTGGCTCAAAACGACTGTCTGCAAGACGATGCAGGAGAAAAAATACCATGAAAAAGAACCAAAAGCCCTTTCCCCCCAAACCGGAATGGCTCAAAAAAAGGATTTCCTCGGGAAATTCTTATGACAGCGTCATCCATCTTTTGAAAGAATCCTGCCTGCATACTGTCTGTGAAGAAGCGAACTGTCCTAACTTAGGCGAGTGCTTTTCACAAGGGACCGCCACCTTCATGATTATGGGAAATCGCTGCACTCGGAATTGCACCTTTTGTGCAGTGATCCACGGAAGGCCCGAACCCCTGGACATGGAAGAACCCGAAAAAGTTGCCTCAGCAATAAAAACCCTGCAGCTGAAATATGCGGTTATTACTTCCGTTACCCGAGACGATCTTCCTGATGGCGGCGCTTCTCATTTTGCCCTGACAATCAAGGCAATCACACGTCGAAACCTTCAAACAGCAGTCGAAGTGCTTATTCCTGATTTTCAAGGATCGAGAGAAGCCCTCGAGATCGTATTGGAAGCACACCCTCATATCCTGAACCATAACGTGGAAACCGTACCCAGGCTCTATAGCCAGGTAAGGCCCCAGGCCGATTACAGGCAGTCATTGGATGTACTGCACCGGGCACACCTGGCCCCAGGAACAAAAGCTACGAAATCAGGGATTATGTTGGGACTTGGGGAGAAGCCGGAGGAAATATTGTCACTTTTTGACGATCTTCTTGAGGCAGGATGCAGAAATCTTACCATTGGGCAGTATCTGGCGCCTTCTGTAAAACACCACCGAGTGCACCATTTCTTTCACCCGGATGAATTCGCCAAATGGGAGGAAACCGCTTATGAATCAGGCTTTAAGGCGGTCGCCTCGGGACCTTTTGTGAGGAGTTCCTACCATGCAGCGGAAATGTTCGAACTGAACGCTTAGATGCCACACGCGATTTTCTCACGCAAAGGCCCAAAGCCGCAAAGAAAGTAGAGCCGTTAGAGGTGCCTAAAACATATCACGCCTAGTTCGCGTATATAAAAACGCTTTTGCCAGCATCTTTAATCTTCGCGGCTTTGCGCCTTTGCGTGAGGCCTTTTCTTTCTTTGCCCACTTCACCGAGCATATTCCACAGCCCTTGTTTCACGGATTACCACAACCCTTATCTGTCCAGGGTAGGTCAGTTCCTTTTCTATCTTCCGTGAAATATCTTTACAAAGCAGGTATGCCTGGTTATCGTTTACTGACTTCCCCTCCACCATAATCCGGATCTCTCGTCCGGCCTGTATGGCATACGTCTTATTCACACCGTGAAAAGAACCGGCGATTTCTTCCAGCTTTTGAAGGCGCTTCACGTACGACTCCAGCATCTCCTGTCTAGCCCCCGGCCTGGCCCCTGAAAGGGTATCCGCAGACTGCACCAGGACAGCCAGTACCGATTCCGGTTCAATGTCTTCATGGTGGGCGGCAATGGCGTGAATCACTTCATCTGATTCACCATATCTTTTGGCGAGGTCGGCTCCTATGGCGGCGTGCGGCCCCTCTACTTCATGATCCACGGCCTTACCAATATCATGCAATAACCCAGCCCTCTTAGCCTGTTTCACATTGAGCCCAAGTTCTGCAGCCATAATACCGGTTAGAAAACTCACCTCCCTCGAGTGCTGCAGAACGTTCTGCGCGTAACTCGATCGGTATTTCAAACGGCCGATCAGTTTGACAAGTTCGACGTTTATTCCATGGACACCCACATCAAAGGTTGTCTGCTCTCCAGCTTCCTTAATACTCGCTTCTACTTCCTTGTTTACTTTGTTGACGATTTCTTCAATTCTGGCAGGGTGAATCCTTCCATCTTCGATAAGCCGCTCAAGAGAGATCTTCGCAACCTGCCTCCTGACCGGGTTGAAGCCAGACAAGATAACGGCTTCCGGAGTGTCGTCTATAATAAGGTCTATACCGGTAGCAGCCTCAATTGCACGGATATTCCTGCCTTCTCTACCGATAATTCTGCCTTTCATTTCTTCATTTGGCAAATTGACAACGGAAACGATCCTTTCAGCCGCATAATCTCCGGAATATTTTTTTACCGCAAGGGCGATAATTTCCTGCGCTTTGCGATCGGCATCCGCCTTGGCCTCATTTTCGATCCGCCTGATGGTCTTTACCCCATCGTGCCTGGCTTCCTCCTCCATCGATTTAATAAGGGTCAACTTGGCTTCGTCCCCCGACATGCCGGCCACTTTTTCCAACTGCATTCTTCGGTCAACAATAAGCTGATTGTATTCCTTATCTTTTCTCTTGATATCCCCTTCAATTCTGTCAATATTCTTTTCTTTGTCAACAACTTTTTCTTCTCTTTTTTCTACAAGTTCCATCTTTTTATCGAAAATCTCTTCCTTCTTATGAAACCGTTTTTCCCGAAGCCCAATCTCTTCTTTCTTCTCTTTTGTTTCTTTTTCAAACTCAACCTTCATTTGATAGAGCGTATCTTTCGCCTGAAGAGCAGCTTCTCTCCTGGTCGTTCCAGCTTCTTTCTCGGCCTCTGCAAGAATCTTTTTCGAGTGCTGTTCTATCGTCTCGAATCGGCTCTCCACGAGCTTTTTTCTGAGAAAAAAGCCGATGAACAGTCCACCTACGATCCCCGCAGCAATTATTGAAATCACATATATAATATTCATACCTATTTTAAACTCCTAACCCATAGAGGAGAAAGCAAAATCATGAATTGGCATTCTTTGTAATGCAGTTACAAGGGGGAAATACCGAAGGGAAATGAAAGAAGAGACACATTCAGGACAAACAGTACGCAAACGAAAAAAAAGACAGGCCCATAAAGATGCCTTTAAAAAAAACGACGGCACATCATAGTTTTCAATTATACATCAACATGTTATAGAATTATGAGAACCATGTAACCATAGTACTTCAGCTTGTCTTCAAAAACTATATCTTTCACGTTTACCGTGTAATGTTATCAGTTTGCCTCATTCAGCACTTTTCTCTATATCCCGGTACCCT
>CAYOWC010000196.1:4300-9399 GCA_964407525.1 uncultured Desulfobacteraceae bacterium
TTCTGGGTAACCGAATCGATCTGAAAATTTAATGAACGCACGCGGTCATCAATATTTTTCACCACTTCATCGCGTTCTTTACGCAGTTGAAAATAGTCACTGGCAATATAAAACGCTGCAAGTATAGCAGCTTTACTCTCTGTGAGATTTTCCGCACTGCTTCTTATTTCATCCAGCCTATCGTTTACAAATTCCGCTATTTTCTTTACAAAAGACTCATCTTCATCACTTCTTAAAAGATATTCATGGTCGAGGATTCTTATCCTGATAGGCTTTTCCATTTAATACCATTTTTGAAATGTTTGCGTTTTGGGGGCCCTCTCAGCAAGTTAATACAACTTTCTGAATCCCCTATAAGCTTGTCTGCCAGAAAAAGCTTCGATGAATCATATAGTAACCCAAAGCCTGAGCTTCTTTTATGTTTCGACAAGCTCTATTTTTTCAAGGAGAGAAATAATTCTCTTTTTTGCCATATCTTTAACAGTTTTGGAACTCTCGACCTGCTGAGAAAGGTCTGTAATTTTTCCCTCCTGTATATCCAACTTTTCTTTAAGAACATCCTTATCGCCCTTTAACGTCATAATTGTGTCGATAAGAATTTCTACTTTATCTTCAAGTAATTTAAGCTGATCCGATTCTTCTTCCGTGGTTCCGGAATTCCACACGGGGTACTGTTTGATGTCTTCATCTGTCATAATTCATTAAACCTCTCAATTCTGGGAGTTATCTTGTGAGGGAAGCCCCATAACCCTCCGGCAGTCATTTGCTTTATTGATTTAACCTTTTCACAAAATTTTGCGGCTGACTATTAAGCCAAGCTTCCTCATACCTAAATTTTCATAACTACGACTAATTATTTTATCCTTGAATACGAAAAAGGTCAACAAATAAAAAAAGGCAGGCCCAAAAGGACCTGCCTCAAATAAAAAAAAAGCGTCAGCTTATCACATCTTTTTTTCAGCTACTCGAATGCGAGCAATAGCCCTTTTCAATGCAATCTCAGCCCGCAGAAAATCGAGATCTTCCTTTCCACGATCCATAGCCAGTCTTTCATTGGCCCTTTCCAAGGCTTTACGCGCTCGCTCAAGATCAATCTCTGCAGCCGCTTCAGCAGCATCGACCAGAATGGAGACCTTATTATCCGAAACTTCGGCAAAACCAGTAGTCACAAAAAACCGTTCGGTCTTGCTTCCCGAAGAATACCGAAGTTCTCCAGGATCAATCCCTGTTAGAAAGGGCACGTGGCCTTCCAACACCCCAAATTCTCCCATAGATCCCGAGGCAACGACAATTTCCACCTCCTGGCTGACCATAACCTTCTCAGGGGTTACCACTTCCAGGTGTAATTTTCCCATGGGTCATTCCCCCTATTTACTGGCAGCAGCCATCTCTTCTGCTTTTTCCTGTGCCTGCTCGATGGTACCCACCATATAAAATGCATTTTCGGGCAGATCATCATGCTTTCCTTCAATGATCTCCTTAAAACCCTTCACAGTTTCGGCTACAGGCACATAAGCGCCAGCTTTTCCCGTAAACGTTTCCGCCACATGGAACGGCTGCGAAAGAAATCTCTGAATCCTTCGCGCCCTGGCAACGACAATTTTGTCTTCATCAGACAATTCATCCATCCCGAGAATAGCAATAATATCCTGCAAGTCTTTATATTTCTGCAGAGTCTGCTGAACCTGTGTGGCGGTACGGTAGTGTTCTTCACCGATAAAATTCGGATCCAGAATTCGAGATGAGGAATCAAGGGGATCCACAGCAGGATATATACCAAGCTCCGTCAATGGCCTGGAGAGAACAACCGTTCCGTCCAAATGCGCAAAGGTGGTAGCAGGAGCAGGATCTGTAAGGTCATCAGCAGGCACATAGACACACTGTACAGACGTAATGGATCCTTTCTTTGTGGAAGTAATCCTCTCTTGAAGAGCACCAAGATCTGTTCCCAGAGTAGGCTGATATCCAACAGCGGAAGGAATACGACCAAGCAACGCAGACACCTCAGCACCAGCCTGCGTAAACCGGAAAATATTATCAACGAACAGCAGAACGTCCTGACCTTTTTCATCTCGGTAGTATTCAGCAGCAGTCAGTGCGGAAAGAGCCACTCTTGCCCGAGCACCGGGCGGTTCCGTCATCTGACCGTAAATGAGTGCGGCCTTTGGCAGAACCCCTGATTCTTTCATCTCCATATACAGGTCATTGCCTTCACGGGTCCTTTCACCCACACCCGCAAAAACACTGATACCACCATGCTGCATGGCGATGTTATGAATCATTTCCATCATGACCACTGTTTTTCCCACGCCGGCGCCACCAAACATCCCCATTTTACCACCTCTGGGGAATGGGACCAGCAGGTCAATGACCTTTACACCCGTCTCAAGAACTTTAACCGAAGTGTCCAGTTCATCAAAAGCCGGAGCGGGTCTATGGATCGGATAGAATTCCGTGGCATTTACAGGCCCCAGACCGTCAACTGGTCTTCCCACCACGTTGAGGACACGCCCGAGACCGGGGTCCCCCACAGGCATTAGAATCGGCTTTCCCGTATTTCTAACTTCCATTCCCCTCACAAGACCGTCCGTCACGTCCATAGCGATACAACGAACCACATTGTCACCCAGGTGCTGTGCAACTTCCACAACCAGGTTATCTTCAGTGTCGTTAATCGTCGGATTTGAGATATAGAGCGCTGTTAAAATTTCCGGGAGTTCCCCGTCTGCGAACTCCACGTCAACGACCGGACCAATGACTTGGATTAATTTGCCCTCATTCATGGTTAAACAAAGACCTCCTTATAGTTTAAAAACCATTATCCCTTCAATGCCTCGGCGCCGCCCACAATATCCATCAGTTCAGCAGTAATAGCAGCCTGTCGAGCTTTGTTGAACACCAAGGTAAGATTTTCTACAAGTTCATTACAATTTTTGGATGCATTGTCCATAGCCGCCATACGAGCGGCATGTTCACTGGTTTCATTCTGCAGAAAGGCGTTATAAATCTGCACACTGATGTGCTTCGGAAGCAGCTCAATCACCAAAGATTCAGGATCAGGTTCACAAAGGTACTCAGCCTGCTCCTGGGTAGATTCAGCAGCTTCTTCTGTTTTAGGAGGCTCCACGGGGATCAATTTCACCAACGTAGGAATTTGCCTGCCCATTCCAGCAAAACGGCTGTACATCAAATAAACTTCGTCCACCTCATCGTTCAGATACCGATCGATCATTCCTCGCGTCATCTGGTTGATAAACGAGATGTCAACATTTCCGTAGACATCCACGAAGCTGTCCAACAGTTCGTACTTTCGCTTACGAAAGTAGTCCCTTCCTTTTTTGCCCACGGTAATAAGCCCGGTATCCTTACCTTTCCCCTTCTCCTCCTTAACCCATTTCTCCGCTAGATGGATCAGGTTGGAATTAAAACTTCCGCAGAGGCCTCTATCTCCGGTAAAGTGAAGCAGCGCCACCTTTGAAACAGGTTCTTTCTTCACAAGAAGGGGATGTATATCCGGTTCAATCCTACTCGCCAGATTTCCAAGCACTTCAGCAAACTTCTTGGCGTATGGTTCAAAACTCTCCATCCTCATCTGAGCGCCACGAAGTCTCGCTGCGGCCACCATATTCATGGCCTTGGTTATCTGCCGTGTCTTCTTTACCGCGCTTATCTTTCTTTGAATATCATTTAAGGTTGCCATGTGGCCTTTCTCTCTTTTTTTCTCAAGTTTATTTCATTTCACCTGAGGAGCCAAAATGGTACCGCAAGTGAACAAACCTTCGCTAAACCCCGTACACATCAATTTCTTTTCTTGACGCGAAAGGCTCCAGCGGTTTTGGCCATTCAACCAATTTGGATGTCAATCAGGCAGCCGGCTGAAAAATAGTCGCAAAATCATCCAGCGCCTTTTTCAATTTTTCATTCGTCTCGTCGGAGATATCGCCTTTCTCCTTAATATCTTCCAGGAGGCCACCATGTTTACCGGCCATAAATTCCAACATCTGCGTTTCATATTCAGAGACGGCCTCTTCCGGCCATTTGTCAAGGTATCCATTTGCTCCCGCGAAAAGGATGGCGACTTCCTGTTCCCCCGACATGGGATGGAACTGGGGCTGTTTCAGGACTTCAACCAGTCTCCGTCCTCTGTTGAGCTGTTGCAGGGTCGCCTTGTCCAAGTCGCTTCCAAATTGAGCGAAAGCCTCCAACTCCCTGAACTGAGCCATATCCAGTTTCAGCGATCCAGCCACCTTCCGCATAGCCTTGGTCTGGGCAGCACCACCCACCCGAGAAACGGAAAGCCCCACGTTGATGGCAGGTCGAACACCGGAGAAAAACAGGTTCGGCTCAAGGTACACCTGGCCGTCGGTAATGGAGATAACGTTTGTGGGGATATAGGCGGATACGTCACCAGCCTGGGTCTCAATAATGGGCAGAGCAGTCAGGGAACCGGCCCCAAGCTTGTCGTTCACTTTGGCAGCCCGTTCAAGCAGACGCGAGTGATTATAAAAAATATCTCCCGGGAAAGCCTCACGTCCGGGTGGGCGTCTCAGGAGAAGAGACACCTGCCGATATGCCGTGGCCTGTTTTGAGAGATCATCATAGATAATCAGGGCATGTTTTCCCTGGTCCCGATAATATTCCCCTATGGCACAACCGGCATAAGGGGAAATAAACTGCTGCGTTGCAGGGTCACTGGCGCACGCTGCTACGACGGTTGTATATTCCATGGCGCCATGTTTCTCAAGAATATCCACCACCTGGGCAACCGTCGACTTTTTCTGACCAGTGGCAACATAGATACAATAAACATCCGTATTCTTCTGATTTATAATGGCATCAACACAGATAGCCGTTTTACCGATCTGCCTGTCGCCAATGATGAGCTCGCGCTGCCCCCTGCCAATGGGAGTCATCGCATCAATGGCTTTGATACCGGTATACATGGGCTCGGAAACCGACTGGCGATCGATGACACCGGGGGCAACCATTTCGAGTCGATTGAACTCCGTCGCTTCTATAGGGCCCTTGCCATCGAGGGGTTTTCCCACGGCATCGATAACCCTTCCCAAGACCGCTTCCCCAACAGGAATCTCGGCGAT
>CAYOWC010000197.1:0-9339 GCA_964407525.1 uncultured Desulfobacteraceae bacterium
ATCATTTCCCGTACTTCTTTTTCAATTTGCTCCAGCGTTCCCATTTCTTGTGAAGGAATATGGTAAATTCCCGTCTGTCCCTTTGAATCCATTCCTCGAAGATAAAAGTAGAAAACCCCGCCAAAATGTTTTTCAGGATCAAACCGGTTCCCCAGCGCCTGCTTCAGCCAACGCAGAGTTGCTATGGCATACAGCCTGTACTGCAGATGGTATTGGGATTGCACCATACTCATTTCCATGGATTCCCGTTCGTACCCCGCTTCAAGGGTGTTGGATTTCCAGTCTGCTATGTAGAATTTTCCTCCCCATTGAAAGATCAGATCCACAAAACCTCTTATGAAGCCGTCACCAATAGTGAAGCCCGGAATTTTTTCGTACCCGTAAAAGGGAACCGGAAAAGGATAATAAAACTCCATTTCATGGCGTCTATCCTCTTTTCTAATCTGGGCAAGAGTGAAGGGTTTCCCTGCAGAAAGAATTGGCGCCGTGAGCGTATTGCAGACTATTCCGCAGATGGCGCCCTTCCATACCGGGTCAATCCCGTAGAATGCCACCCTGCCTGAAATGAGATCCCGAGCAGAAGGATTTTCCAACAAAACAGACGGGTTGACCAAAGTGTGAGCTCCTGTCTCTTGAAGAATCCGGTAATCCAGGAATTCGAGGATGTCGTGGAAAAGGAGTCCCATATGGGGTCCACCCGGCAGCCCGGCAAGGGTACTTTCTGAGAATTGGCCTGTCTGGCTTTCCGGTGCAAAACCCTCGTCGTTTTCCCTTAAAATTGGGTTTGTAGCCTGAAAGGTGGCAGACTCTTCCCGGCCCTCATGGGTTTTTCCCATTTTCCGGTGAAGGCTTGAAAAAGATTCCAGTCGTATTCGCCTGCTACGGTAGTTTCCTGTTGAAGGAAACAGGGTTGACCTTTTCCTTACGGGGAAAGGAGCGTGAAGGGACTGTGTTTTCTCCATCAATTTTGCCTGAGCAACATCTGCGGGGTTATCTCCTTGTACCCACAGGGCAGTTTGCTCCCCTTTCTCCTCTTGAAAGGCGCTCAGGAGGGCAGGCGAAACAAGGGTACACACCGGTCCGAGCCAGGAAGCTTTCTTTTCAGACTGGTAAAACGGCAGGTAGAGTTTGATTTGCGCCCTGGTGGCAGCCACATAAAAAAGACGTTTGTTCTCATCCGTTTGTTCCCGCTCATGTTTTTTGTGACCACTGGATTTTGTCAGATCAACCATACGAACGATCTTCGAGGAAGTGTCGTTTTTTTCGATTTCGTGATAGGTGTGGTAAGTATCCAGATGATCGGCTCGCTGAGTCAGCCCGCCTGCCACAAAAACAATTGGGAATTCAAGCCCTTTGCTCACATGCATGGTCATGATCTGCACCTTTTTGGATTCGGTTTCGATCTGGTGGATGCCCACATCCTCATGGACGTGAGAAGACTCTTTTCGCAGGATGTCTAATGCGGCGGAAAGTCCCCTGAAATCCAGGTTTTCCCTATAGGCACGGTCTTCAAGATATTCGAAAATCTGCCGGTAGTTGGTATGTTTTCTGTCCCATCCCGTCTTCCCCGTCTCACGAAAGAGCAGGCCGGAGTCTTCGACCACGGATTGGAAAAGTCGGTTCCATTTTCCCCATTCGGCAAATCCGTTCCATTCGAAGAGCATCCGCTTTACAGGGTGAGAAGGAAGCATCTCCTCGTAGGCAAAGAGTTCCGAAAGTTGAAACCCGAAAAAAGGGGTGAGCAGCGCCTTTTTCACGGCGGAATCGTTCCCCGGATCCCGGATGGCATGAAACAGGAGGCTGATAAACATGGCTTCCGGGGAAACAAAAAGACCGGGTTTCTTATAGAACGTATAAGGAATTTCTCTGCTTGTCAGTTCCTCCTCTAAAAGCATGGCCTCGGACCGGGTTCGAACCAGGACGCAGATATCTCCAAATCCCAGGTGTCGTTCCCCGCCGTTTCTTTCTCTTGTTCTTATGGTGGAGGAAATCAGATGCTCAATTTCACGGGCAATAAATTGCGCTAATATCGTTTTGGCAGGTCTTGGAGACGTGGCGGCACTGAGATCCACGATGGTCAGGGAACTGCGACCGGAACCGTCCTCGGTAACCACCCTGGGGCTGAGATTTTCAGGTGGCGCATCCGTATTTTGGTAACCGATCTCAAATTCGTCTGCTTTTTCCTGTGGCCTGAACCAGATATCCCTGCAGAACAAGGTATTGAAAGTTTGTATCATTTCAGGCTGGGATCGCCAGTTGGTGGTTAAGGAATAGAGTGCGGCTCTGCCTTCCGCCGCAATCTTTTCCATCTCACTTCTGGCGCCCAGGTAGGCATATACGTCCGCGCCCCGAAAAGAGTAAATGGCCTGTTTTGGATCACCGATCAAAAACAGACGATTTGACTGACCAGTCTCGTAATCCTCTATGAAGAGTCGTTTGAATATGCGCCACTGAATCGGGTCTGTATCCTGGAACTCATCGATGAAAGCAACGTGGTATCGATTTCGGAGCTTTTCGATCAGAACCGTTGCGTTGTCGGCATACAAGGCCTTTTCCACAAGCGCTAACATGTCGTAATAACTGATCAGGCCCAGGTTGCGTTTTGTCAAGGCCACATCTTTCTGGAGCTGGTGAATAGCTTCTACGGTGAGGCTACATTCCAGATCGCGAAATTTTCTGCTGATTTTCTCTAATATCTCTTTGAGTTCATTTAGGCGAGGGCATACATCCAGATTAGGGCCACCCTTGTTCCATTTCGTGGGGATAAGGCAGTCGACCCCTTTTCTCCCGCTGGAAACCGTTTCTTGAATCCGCGTCATCAGTTTCAGGAGGGTGCCGATGTCCGAATTCTTTTCTTCTCCGTTGTGAAAGTGCGTTTCAAGGGGGATTACGATTTTATCAAGTATGCTGTTTTTTGCCCTTTTGTTGAAATTTAGTTGTTCGTATCCCTTTGAAAATGTCTCCTTCTTTTCAAGAAGGACTCCTGTTTTTCTTTCCAGCTCTTGAATATCACGTCGAATGTCCTGAAATCCCATGCCCTTCAGGTCGGGCAGAAGCTTGTCTCCGGCAGCCCCGTGGAAGAACCTTGCAAGATGGATTACGGTCTCCAAGAATGCATCTTTTTTTCGGCTGAAACCCGAAATTTCCAACACCTCTTTCAGGTCTTTCCCGTATTTTTCCGGCCATGTGGTGCGCATCTGGTCTTTCAGCAGTCTTTCAAAAAGAGGTGCGTCCGGTATGACTTCACTCTGGAAGACCGTGCCGTTCTCAAATGCAAAATCCCTGAGAACGGTCTGGCAGAAACCGTGGATCGTATGAATAGGCGCCCGGTCAAAGACGTCCAATGCGTTCTGAAGTTTCCGGGATTTTATGGCATCCTTGTTTGGGGTGTCCAAGGAATGTGCTATTTTTTCCCGAATACGAATCTTCAACTCAGACGTGGCTTTTTCCGTAAAGGTCACCAGGAGGATATTTTCCAGACTGATATCCGCCCTTTCTTCCAGGAGCCGCACCACCAAATTTTCTATTGTATAGGTTTTTCCCGTTCCGGCGGAAGCTTCAATCAGGGCATGTTTTTTCAGGTCGATCTGATCGCAATGTTGAACCGGTTTGTATGCGCAATTAGCCATGAGCTGTCAGCGATTAGCCTCCTGGTGTGTTTTCATCAAATGAAAAGAAAATACGGAATCGGTCTTTCACTTTTTTGTAGGCGTCGTGGGGGATGTGGGGGCTGGACAACTGAATCAGGAACTGTTCTTCTTCCCCATACGCCTCCAGAAGTTGCTCCCGAAAAAGGGCCTCATTGCTTTCATCCGTTTCATAGGGCGCCATGTGGGGTTTTATGGGACGGGTGGTGGCTTTTTCAAAGGGTAGCCACTCCACTTTTTCCTGATTGAGAAATTCAGAAACAAGCCCCTTCAGGTAGATTTCCGCATCATCAGGGTTCAGATCGTATGTTCGAAGGATGATGCGATCTTTGTAGGCCACGTGAAAAGTTATGGTTGCGTTTCCCATGGTGTCCAAAATGTACTGCCGCTCGTCCTCGGCTGTGAGGCAAGTCATCCAGAACAGGAGGGGTTCAAGAATGTACCTGCCCGGTTCTTTTTTCTTTGGAGGTTTACTGGACCCGGTCACCACGAGGGCATGCCAGACCCCTTTTTTTTCTTTCCATACCCAGGGCAGTTTCCCGTGAAGTTCAACTGCGGTTTCGACCTGTTCCCCGAGTTGGCTGGTCGTCTCCACAGTGAGTTTCGCCGCCTTGAAACGCAGTATGGGCAGCTGGTTGTCTGATGAATGTTCGTCCGCCGGTTCCCCGATTAAAAGCGCACGATAAATTTTCTTACAGTCACGCAACTCCTCGAAAACCGGGATCAGGGTTTCACCCCTTGCCAGGACTTCTTCGCTCAAGGCCTCCTGGTCCAGTTCGGCATAGGCGCCCTCAGGTGTTTCGCTGTTGCGTTGAAAGTTTTTATAGCGCTGGTCGCTGACGGTTTTCAGCGTCTCCCCTCGAGGGGGCACCCTGTTTTCAGGTGATACCTGCAGGTCCAGCCACTGGTTCAATGCCCCGGTTTTTATTTTGTAATCAACCGGAAATAAGGAATAAAATGGTTCATCCTCTCGCAAAGCGATATCTTCGATAGTCTCCTCTTCGTCATAGATTCCCAGGTGTCGTCTCATAGCCTGGGATACCGGATTTTCCAGGAATTTTGTGAGATCTTTCAACGAAATTCTCTGGACGACTCTTTTGTCTTTCTCAGACCTTTGCGCCTTCATGCCAAAGTCGGGGAAAAAGTTTTGAAGGCGTGCCCTATCTTCTTTGGAAATCTCCCTGTCGACTTCCTCCCAAAGGCCCTGTTCCCGATAAAAGGTGATCCTGTCGGCAAGGGAGTAGGTCACCAGGACATCGGAAAAAGCCTGGTCCGCATTTTCCATGAGATATTTTTCATTGCTGCCCTTGAGGGGGATATCAACGATGCAAAACCGAGAATTGTTGTCCAGGATTTTCCGTTCGACAATAGTTTGCAACTGGTTCACTACCGAACAGGGTTGTATGGCACGATCTTTCTGGAGATCCCTTGAAAGGTAACTGATATAAAGCTTTTCTCTCACCGACAGGAGCATCTCAAGAAAAAGATAGCAGTTCTTTTCAGGGACACTGATATCCCCGATCTGCCTTTTCAAAAGCCTGAGATCCAGGGAGGATGCATCCACATTTCCTGGAAAGGACCCTTCTTCCATGCCCAGGACGTACACTATTTTGAAAGGGATGGGACGCATCGGTTGCAGGGCCGAAATGGTCACCCCCTCTGTGAGGTAATCTCCGCGTCCCCCTGAGATGGAACCCAGGCTGGATTTGATGAACTCCCGCATGATCTCAAAATTCAGCTGTGCCCGGCCTTTCCCGGAGGCTCCCTCCTGGAGGTCGTCATAGGTCTTTATATCCAGAAACGCTTTTGTCAGAGCGTGTTGAACAGCGGCTTCCCCCTTGAAATCGGCGGGAATTTCCAGCAAATCATCGCATATTCTCAGGAATACGGCATTCCAGTTCTCACCCGACCCGACCAAACCAGCCATCTCGGTCGCAGCATGGTGGAGTTTTTCGAGAATCAGGGAAAACTTTTCCATGAGCTTCACGTCTCCCGTATGGATGGTGAATGGCACAAGCCCATGAAAATGACGGGAACGTTCCCCTCCAACTTCATTTGGCGTGGCAAGGATTCTTGACAGGCGCAGTCTTTGCAAGCCCTGTTCCCAGGTGTAATAGATGCTTTCCGGATACCCTCTCTTTTTCTTTGCCTTGGCGTCGAAACTGTGGAAAATGTTCAGGTCGTCGACCCAGCCGGCCCATATTTCTATTTCCGCCCCGTCTATCTGCCACTTTTCCATGAAACAGGGGTTTACGATCAGATCAAATACTTCTTTTCTTGAAAAACGCCCGGAAGCCAGTGCAAGAAGAAGCAATATGCCTTTTGCATACACGCTATCCGTATCCGCACGCGAGTCCACAAGGTTATAGGAAAGGCTTCCCGTTCCGGAATTGAAAAAGGAGTCAATAACAGGTTTGTATTTGGTAATGTCCGACACAAGGATGGCAATGTCGGTCAGTTGAAGGTCTTTGTCCTTTTCCAGGTTGTAGAGGATGTTGTTGTATACGGTTTCCACTTCCCTGTAGATCCCGGGACAGGCGATAATTTGAAGCGATCTGTCCTGTAATCGTTTGTCCTTACCGGTATCTTTTTCGGTGGAAAGCGTGAGAACGCTGTGTTGAAGTTTTTGGAGAACGGATTCCGGTGAACTTTCTTTTGTGAAGGCGGAATGAAAATCATAGTTCGTAAGTTCGCATAAAAGCCGAATATTCTCACGGCCGGGTTTGCCCCAAAGCGCCAGGAGATCGTTATCCTCCGGTTCCAGTATGGCCCCTTGCTCCCTTTCGACATCGGTAATCTCAAGCTTTCTACCATTTTTTCTTTCAATCCATCTTCTTTCCCTTGGAGTTTTGATATCTTCCCAGAACTCCTGAGACGGGTTGAGAGCGTAGATGAAAATGTCATAATCCTGTTGCAGTTTTCCTATGACGTTCAGGTGGAAAATAGATACCTGCGACAGGCCAAAGATGTGCACGAATTTCCTGCGAGCGGAATCGTTTGTACGGCTGCGCGAAGGAGTAAGAATTTCGGTGGCATATTCCCCCAGAGAAAGAACCCGCCTGCCGGTTTTACCCGTATATCCGTCGCGTATGGCTCGCAACCGCAGATAGAGCTTCTGTTGGCAGAGTTCCATTCCCTTGAAATGGGCGTTTCCATCCATCCAGTTCTGGATCATGTCAGACCGGTGAAATTCATATTCTTCAAATAAATGGACCATCCTTTCCGTGAGTTGCCACAACTTCACCCCGTAATCCGGCCCCCGTCGGCCGTCAGACCCCAGAAGATATCGAGTCAGAGGCAGGTAGGCCTTCTCGTGTGGATCTAAGGTCTGCAACCCATAGAGCAGCAATATTTGCCGGAAGGCGTGGTCCATCATTGCCGGTTTTTCGTCCCTTTTGTCCAACCCCGCGATCAGATTCCACAATCCCACGTCCAGATATTGGAAATCCATATTCATGAGGACGGATTGTCTTTTTGCAAGGGTTAATTGCAGCCACTTCGACAGATTCTGATTGGGGACAATCGTCAAAGATTCTTCCAGGATATTTTCTTTTTCCCGGTTTTCCCGGGCCATAATGGCTGTAAATTTTTCCGCCAGTTCTTCCAGGCGGTTGCTGAAGTAAAGCGCAATGGTCATTGCATCTCTCCGTTCTTTTACGTGGCTGTTGAACCATGCCGTGTACGGAATTCCGTGGCTATCTGCTGTGCAATGCCTGGCGCATTACCCCCTGCGCGATTATTAATAATGACGGAAACAGGAACCTCTGATCCTATGGCGGCCTGTACGAGCATGACCGTATCTTTCACCATCTCCGGGCTCTGCATCCCTTCTACCACCTTATCGAATGGGTAGGCACGACCGTAGGCATCTTGATAGCGTACGCCCTTTGGCGTCATCAGGCGAATGATGCAGCGATTCTTATTGAAGAAACTTCCCTGAGAAAAAGAAAACTGTTTTGAAAGGGAAGGGAGCCATGTCCAGTGAGAAAAGACCTGTCCCACACCCTTGTCTTCAAACACACGAAGAACAGTCTCAGAAAGAAATGCCTCGGTACGCAGTTCAACATGATAGCGGGCATCGGTGGGAATCGCTTCGAAAAAGTCCTGTAGCTGGTCCGCATACCTTTCGACTGGGGGCCGCTCATCCCTGCGCTGGTATTCTTGTTCAAAAACAATCCCCTGGAGCAGCGGACCCAGGAGATCTTTTGCAGGGTTGTAGAACTGCTTGATAAAGACGTGGGGATCCAGGTATTGTTCGTTCTCCACAAATCCCCCCTGTCTCCGTAGTTTTCTTGAAAAGACAGCCTGCGGCGCCTTCAGAATCAAGCGGTTTTCCGGATTCAGATAACGTTTGTAATCTTGGAGCAGGGTAAAAGTCTTTGTGGAGTTTCCTTCTCTATCAAGGAGGGTTCGATAAAACGTAAAATCCAGTTCCAAGGTGGAGAAATGGAGAAAATATTCCTCAACCGATTCTACGGGAAGGACTCTTTCTTTAAACGTCCTTTTTCCCAACCTTTTGGAACGTTGTTTCACGGACTTTTCGAAACGTTCCCGTGAATAGATCTGTCCCATCCATCCGGCATACCTGTCGCTCGCCGTCCCCATGGAAAAAAGGGGGTGAATGTTGCGGAATTGAAATGGCTCAATAGGGGATGTTGTTCCATTATGTATCATTAAAATCCTCAGCATTTTATCTGTGTCAAATTCCAGAAGTCTGTTGACTCCGGCGTTGTTTTTCAATAAAATCGCAAATATCCAGATGTTAAGGAAGATAGAGAAAAACAATTACCACAAATAACACAAATAACACAAATCACACGAATGAAAAACTTAAAAGAGAACCTAAAATGGAGGCGTTTATGGCAGAAGAAATCAAGGCGGGATGCGCCCGCCCCACTGGAGGTCCGGTAGGAGAGACCGCACCTGAAAAGCAAGCCGAAACAGAAACGATAAGCAAGGAGACGATGAGCATGATACAAGTAGGCAAAAAAGCCCCGGATTTTACGGCCCCCGGTTATCATAAGGGAGCATTCGTTAACATGAAATTATCCGACCATCTTGGAAAATGGGTTCTGGTCTGTTTCTATCCGGGAGATTTCACCTTCGTCTGAGCAACGGAGCTTGCAGCAGTTGCTGCAACATATCCTGCGTTTCAAAAACTTGGAGTGGAAGTTTTTTCCATGAGCATTGACAGCATGTTTGTACACAAGATGTGGAACGATTACGAGCTGTCTAAAATGGTAGATGGCGGTGTTCCATTCACCATGCTGTCCGATGGGGGCGGAAGAGTTGGAAAAGTATACGGAGTCTATGATGAAGATGCAGGTGTTGAAACACGCGGCAGATTCATTATTGATCCCGACGGTATTATTCAGGGTTACGAGGTCCTTACTCCTCCCGTGGGAAGGAACGTAAACGAAACACTCAGGCAGGTCCAGGCTTTTCAGCTTGTAAGGGAAAGCAAAGGTTCGGAAGCGACGCCATCAGGGTGGAAACCGGGGAAAATGACCCTCAAACCTGGTCCGAACCTGGTGGGAAATGTATGGAAGGAATGGAAAACGGACATGGCGTTTGATTAGTTCTTGTCCATCAGTTGCCGGACAATACGGTGTGTCTCTCCAAAATATTTCTGAAATTCTCCCATACGGTCCTAAGACCAATACCCGTGAATGAATGAGATTCATGCCGCTTT
>CAYOWC010000198.1:0-9322 GCA_964407525.1 uncultured Desulfobacteraceae bacterium
AACAAGAGAATATAGAGGCAATACTGTCGGAAAGTCAATAAATCAAGAACGTCCCTTTGTTTCACTTTGTTTCACTTCGTTTCATCGGCTGTTAAGAAGCGGATTGAGGATCTAGAAATTTCTACCTTGAGAGGGTAGAAAAAACTCTTGAGAGATTTATAGAGGGAATGAAAGGGAAAATAATTTTTTGAAATTATTTCAGGTCAGAAAGATTCAACTTCCCATTTGTACTTAATTTGTTTGATTGGTATGAGGATTTCGTTCCAATCGGCTCCCGATATAGAAAAAGTGCCATTCTGGGTAGAAATAGGGTAGAAAAAGGGTCTTGAAAAATAAAAAGGACCTAGCCAAAATGGCTAAGTCCTTGATATAACTTGGCGTCCCCAAGGGGATTCGAACCCCTGTCGCAGGCGTGAAAGGCCTGTGTCCTGGACCTGACTAGACGATGGGGACGTTGTCGAAAAAAATGAAATTGACAGCGTATGGATGGTCACCGCCGAGGCTAAAGCCTCAGATGCAGTCCTGTATTACTGTAATAAGAGTATAAACAGCAACTCTCTTTTAAAAAAGTATATATACAGTAGGAAAATTATAATGTCAAATTAAAATCGTACGCAGTTATGAAAAAAATGAACTTTTTTTTTGCTGATTAGTCCGTGGCTTTGCATCCTCCTACGGCTTATTTGCGATGATATCCTCCTCCGAATTCTCTATGTATGTCTTTCATTCTCTTCCTTGACAACACGCTAAGCATTGAGTACGACGTAAATATTCAACGAAGTTTGACACAATGTGCGTGAACGCATCTATTAAGGAGTATGAAACATGTTATATGAAAAAGAGGCCCTTCGATATCATAGCGAACCACGGCCTGGAAAGATCGAAGTTATACCCAGCAAACCGTGCGTTACTCCCTACGATTTAAGCCTGGCTTATACGCCGGGAGTTTCTGTGCCCTGCCTCAAGATCCAGGAAAACGAGGACCTTTCCTTTGAATACACCATTCGCGGAAATCTTGTTGGCGTGATTACCAATGGAAGTGCTGTCCTGGGACTTGGCAACATCGGGCCTGTTGCCAGTAAGCCGGTTATGGAAGGGAAGGGGGTCTTGTTTAAACGGTTTGCCGATCTGAATGTCTTTGATATAGAGGTAAATGCGGATGATCCGGATGAATTTATTGAGACCGTGAAACGTCTGGAGCCCACATTCGGGGGAATCAATCTGGAGGACATAAAGGCGCCCGAATGCTTTCATATTGAGGAACGCTTGATTTCTGAAATGAATATCCCAGTGTTTCACGATGATCAACATGGAACGGCTATTATTTCAGGGGCCGCTCTTGTAAACGCCTGCAAACTTACGGGGCGGAATCTTGAAGATCTTCGGGTAGTTATTAACGGGGCTGGAGCCGCTGCTATAGCAAGCGCTAAAATGCAGGTACAGCTTGGTGTAAAAAGGGAGAATATACTTGTTCTCGATTCAAGAGGCGTTATTTACAAGGGCAGGGTGAAAGGAATGAATCGATACAAGGAATTATTCGCTACGGACAGCCCGTTGCGAACTCTTGAAGAGGCGGTAAAAGGGGCTGATATGCTCATGGGTCTGTCTGTAAAGGGAGCGTTCACTCCTGCCCATTTATCCCTGATGAATGAAAATCCGATCATATTTGCATTGGCTAATCCGGAACCTGAAATAGGGTATGATGAAGCAAAAGCAGCGCGACCGGATGCGATTGTGGGTACGGGAAGGTCCGATTTCCCCAACCAGGTGAATAACGTACTCGGTTTCCCATTTATTTTCAGAGGAGCCCTGGACGTGCGGGCTGAAGCTATCAATGAAGAGATGAAAATCGCGGCCGTGCATGCGCTCGCGGACTTGACCCGTGAAGATGTGCCTGATTCGGTGATAAGGGCGTATGGGGGGAAACCTATTCAGTTCGGTCCTGAGTATATTATTCCAAAACCTCTGGATTCGCGGGTACTACTTAAAGTGGCGCCCGCAGTGGCCAACGCCGCCATAAAAAGCGGGGTTGCGAGAAAAGGAATTCCCAGTCAGCAGGGGTATGTTCAGGCTTTGGAAGCGATGCTGGGTCCTGAACGTGAAATCATGAGGAAGATCATTATTCGCGCCCAGCAGGATCCCAGAAGTATTGTCCTGCCCGAAGGCAATGATCCCGTGATTCTGCGCGCCGCCCACCAGGTGGCTGCAGATGGTATTGCGAGACCATGGTTGTTAGGAAATAGACGAGAAATCGAGTTATTAGCGGAAAAGCTTCATATATCGCTTGAAGGAATAGAAATCCTTGATAATGTGGAAAGTCCCCTGTTTGAGCAGTTCTCCGAAAAACTGTTTGAAATGCGGGCACGCAAGGGCTGGTCGATGGATGAGACAAGGCGGCAGCTTCGCAGCAGATATGTCTTCGGAGCTATGATGGTTCACGAAGGGATTGTGGATGGGCAGGTTCACGGAATAGGGCGTTATTATCCAGATGCCATACGACCAGTTCTGCAGGTTATCCCAAGGAAAACCGGTGTATCGAAAGTTTCAGGGGTTTATCTCATGGTGTTCCGGGAACGTACCCTTCTTTTTGCCGATGCCACGGTAAATTTTAACCCCAGCGCGCAGGAACTGGCTGAAATCGCCATACAGACCGCTGAAATGGCTGAGTTTTTTGATATAAAACCCCGTGTCGCCATGCTTTCCTATTCCAATTTCGGCAGTTCGGTTCATCCTGAGGCAGTGCGTGTGAAGGAGGCGGTTGATATTGTCCGCCGACAGAATCCGAGCCTGATTATTGACGGTGAAATGCAGGCGGATACTGCAGTTACGGAGACTATTCTTCAGAAAGACTTTCCTTTCAACCAACTTGGCGGCTCTGCCAATGTCCTCATCTTTCCGAATCTCAGCGCGGGCAATATTGCGTACAAGCTTCTTGAGCGCTTAGGGGGCGCTAAGGTGGTCGGCCCTCTCCTGATGGGAATCGGCAGGCCTTTTAACGTTCTCCACAGGGGAGCCGACATGGAAAATGTGGTGAACGTCATTGCCGTTACCGTCACCCAGGCGCAGAGTTGGGGCAATTAGTCCTTCCGGGGCCACTCAACGCTGTCCTGTTCTTCGGAAAAGTAACAGAACCTGTCCCAATTGAATTCCTTGAATGAGACCGGACAGCGAAGTTTTACTTTGTGTTCGGTCACATCAAGGACTTCCCAGTCTCCACCGCGAGGTCCTCCGTCAATATGTATTTTTTGCCCTGCCTCAAATGGGAAAGGCTTAAATACGATAACTTTATGTGTTGCCATGGTTATATGCCTCCTGTGAAATTGAGAATTGAAAAGTGAGAATTGAAAATTGCGCGAGCTCCAGGGAATGACCCTGTTAAGGTTTTAAAAAAGGGGCTCATCGGATTAACGTGATATTTTCATCAATTCACGAATAGACAATGCTCAGATTCCAGGTGTCAGGTGTCAGGAAAAGACCTGGCTGCATTCATCCTATTCAACTTAATAACCAATAGTTATAGTTATTAGAACCAGAAAATTAGGAATCCCGCTGCGGCGGGACTGAAACCTGACACCCGAAACCTGACACCTCAGTTTCCGAAAAAGGGATTCTTCACGTTAATCCGCATAGAACCATAAAAGGTTAACACCTTAACTCCAAATAGGGCGCTAACCCCTCCGATTCCATAAACCCTGAAACGAAAAATGTAAACTCTTTTTGGCATTGCGCGGTTTAAAATTTCAGTAGGCAGTAAGCAGTAGGTAGTAGGCAGTCCCACCCATCGGATTCCCTCAAAGACCTACCGCAAAACCCAAAACTTTCTGCGCTGATTTGCCTCCCGCTTAAAAGCTGGAAGGCTGTGTGAAACAATTGAGTTCAAGGTTCAAAGGCTCGGATTGCCGGTTTCTATCCCTGTGTGACTGGCATCTTGCCACGACTGGCTGTGCATGAGGCAGGAGTCGATAGTCTGAAGGACCCGAAAAATCGCGGCTGGAACCCGCTCACACAGAAAACTGCCATAGATCCCGGAAGTTTCTTCCTCTCGATCAGACGGATCATTTTTCTGGCAGAGGCGGCACTCGTATGAACTTCAATTGAAAACTGGAAATTTGTCTAAGATCCCGTCTTCAACGGGGAAACTGGGTGTCTCAGACCTGACACCCGAAACCTAAAACCTGAAACCTGTCGTTCTCTGCGTCTGTCTGTCTGGGTCTGCGGCTAATTTCATGGGATTTTGCCGTGTTTTTCTGGACCTCAGTGACGTTCCCTAAGGGGTGGAATGCTCAAGAAATTCAGTCTATATGGGTTTTTGAAAAACCAGCAGTATTACGAGTACTTCCTGTTGCTTGCTTTCAGGCAGATGGGATTGTCTTATTTTGTTATTGGACTCCTTATTGCCTTCCGTGAAATTATGATCAATCTGATGGAAGTACCCAGTGGGGCCATTGCTGATCTCAGCGGGCGCCGAAGGGCCATGATCTTCAGCTTTTCAGCGTACATTGTCAGCTTTGGTATTTTCGGTCTTTCCGGAACGGCTTCCTTGAAGGGAGGGCTGCATCAAAACTCCTTGATTCTTCTCCTGATGCTGGCGATGTTTTTCTTCGCCATTGGAGAAGCTTTTCGAAGCGGGACCCATAAGTCGATCATATTTATGTGGCTGGAGATACACGGCCTGAGAAACGAACGGACCCGCGTTTATGGATATACCCGTTCGTGGAGCAAGATCGGATCAGCCGTTTCCGTTTTGCTGGCGTGCATCTTTGTCTTTGCAACCAGCAACTTCATCGACGTTTTCTTTTTTGCCATCATACCTTATGTCTTGAACATCATTAATCTGGCAAGCTATCCGAGGGAGTTGGATGGGAAGGTGGTAGACAAGCTCTCGATAAAACAAATGTTCAAGCATCTCAAAGATACGCTGGTGATTTCATTTAAAAGGCCAACCCTGAAAAGACTTATCCTGGAGTCCATGGGGTTCGAAGGGTTTTTCAAGGCTTCTAAAGATTACCTGCAACCTATCCTCAAATCCGCAGCTTTTCCGATTACGGCTTTTCTCTTTTCCGGGATGGAATTGACTGATGAACAAAAATCCGTTTTTCTTATTGGGCCTGTATTTTTTGTTCTATTTCTTTTATCGGCTGCTGCCAGCAGAAATGCTTACAGACTGGTAGAAAAAAAGGGAGAAGAGGAAAATGCCGCGCGGTTCCTGTGGGGGATAACCGTGCTGGTCAGCCTTATGCTTTTACCCGCTATGTTTTTCGGATTCTATGTGGGTATGATTGTCGGGTTTGTAGCCCTTTACATTCTACAGAATATTTGGAGACCGGTCCTGATCAGCCGGTTTAACGCCAGCACAGATAATTTCCAAGGGGCTACCGTCCTTTCTCTGGAATCCCAGGCCAAGAGTGTTTCCACCATGCTCATTGCCCCGTTTCTCGGATTGGCCATTGACCTTGCACGGCAACATGGTATTGGGGTAAGCGAATTCTGGCCGGTAGGCATTCTTGGCCTTGGTATTGGCTTAGGATTTTTTCTAACGGCGAAAAGGCGCTGAAAGAATCCCGTTGTCTTTTTTTCTCGCGCAGAGACGCAGAGACGCAGGGAATGACATCTTTCTTGTTCCCATGCTCCAGCGTGGGAATGCGTAATGCGGGCTTGGTATTAACGTCGGTCATTAGAGTTGTTTTCTTACTCATAATCCTAATCGTAATCATAATCAAAGAGTTCTGGAATTGGTTCGAGGGAGTATGATTACGAACTGTCGAACGTATTTTTAGATGATCGCATCAAGTGGGCGAAGTTAGAACCAAGCTCAGTAATGCCTTTTTCCTCAGTGTCTTTGCGTCTCCGCGCGAGATACCTCTTTTATTTGACCAGCCTTTCAAGTTGATCCCGGAACTTTTTTGCACCTCCATTGGCAGGGTGCCTGACTTTCGGGGCGGGAATACCCAACCTGTCGAGGTGTTCCTTGGATTTGTTTCCAACGGCGATAATAGTTTCGATGCCTGCAAGCCCGATCAATGCCCGCAAAGGTTCTTTCCCTTCTTTTAGTTCATCATCAGCAGGAGTTCTGTTCGACAATAAGCCTTTTTTGGGATCGTATGGATGCCATGGAAACATATTCCAGAATATGAAGTCCCTCGTATTGAGACCAAGCTCAATGATTTTCCCCCATGCGATTGTTGCCGTCGGTTCGGTAAACCCTTTGGGACGAATGCCGTTTTTGCTTGTCCGGTCAAGGGTGGTTTGGCAGACCAGATCGGGGGAAATCCCCTTCTGTTCCATGTGGCCAAGAATCATCCTTTCGGATGTCATGGCGATGCCGCTGAAATGACCGCCTTGATAGCCTAGGGCTTCTCCCAGGAGCAGGTATCGTGCGTTCTTCCGCTCGTGGAGGTATTTACGTAGATTATCCCGTCTCTTAGAGGGGCCGGAAACATCTTGGTCATGTTCGGGATCCACATCGTACCAGGGGTTGAATATGCGCAATGAGGGTTCTCTTTTCAAATTTTTGATGAAATGGTAGATGGTGTGCATAGATCAGAATAGCTCGGGTGAAACTAGTCGGGTTGCGGGTTACGAGTTTCAGGTCAATGTCATAAACTTAAGAGCATCTTAAAAGACAATAATCGATTGACGAACAATTGAACAATCGAACAATCGAACAAAAGACTCTCTGAAGACAAGGAAATGCTGATCAGTCTTCTTGCCATTCCGTTCGAATGTTCGTCAATAGATTGCTCGTTATTCGTCATGCTGTTAAGTTGATGACCTTCAAAAAATAAAAACCCCCTGTTTCAGCCCTATCCAAGGGTTGAAACAGGGGGAGCATGTAACGATCCAATACCTTCTACGTTGGTCTGAAGAAGATCAGCCAGGCATGGGCTATCAGAATGGTGATGATCATGAAGGGGAATGCCGTTTTCATGAAGCCGATAAAGCTTATCTTATACCCCCTTGCTTCTGCAATTCCCATGGTAACCACGTTCGCCGAGGCCCCGATGATAGTTCCATTTCCACCAAAACAGGCCCCTAATGCCAAGGCCCACCAGAGCGTGTTTTCAGAACCGGGAATAACCTGGCTGAGATAGGCGACAATGGGCAGCATGGTCGCGGTGAACGGAATATTATCCACGAAAGCCGACATGATGGCAGCCACCCAGAGAATGAGCCCACAGGCGACAAGAAAATTGCCTGCGGAAAGATCCAGTATCCAGTCTGCAACCACAGCGAGGAGCCCACTTTCCTCCACGGCGCCAACGAGGATGAAAAGAAAAATGAAAAACATGAGTGTTGGCCACTCGATGTCCTTTTCGATCAGTTCAATAAGATCTACCTTCTCCGTGAGGATTGCAATGGTCAGAAGGACGGCGGCTCCCATTATTGCAGCCACACTCACTTCCATGTGCCAGTATCCGTGGCTCAAGAACAGAAAGACGACAAAACCCAGCACAGCACCACCGTACATAAGGAGTTTGGGATCGGTGACCTTGTATTTTTCTTTGAGTTCCTTGATATATTCTTTCACGTTATCAACTTTTGCGGAATTGTAGGTTTTTCCCCATACAAATTTGCTGAAAATAATGAGGGCAACCATACAAACGCCACAGAGCGCAGCGAGAGCTACTACAAAGTCCATGAATGTCAATCCCGCATAGGAACCGATCATGATATTGGGTGGATCACCGATGAGGGTAGCGGTGCCCCCTATGTTTGAAGCCAGGACTAGTGGAATCAGAAGATGAAGGGGGTTAATAGCAAGGGAGATGGAGATCTCAATGGCTACGCCGGTCAGGAGGAGCATGGTGGTGACATTATCGAGAAAGGCGGAGGAAATGGCTGTGAATATCATGAGATAGACGGCCAGGACGAACACTTTCCCCTTGGCGAGTTTATACGATATATAAGCGCACCATTGAAATACCCCCGTATTTTTCAAGACCCCCACGATGATCATCATCCCCATGAGGAGGAAAATAACGTTCATATCGATGGAATTGACGGCGCTCTCAAAAGAGAAGATATGGTATTCCGGGTTAATCGTTCCGATGGTATAGGAAATGACCAGCATGATGGCACCGCCCAGCATGGCTGCCACCGTCCTGTGGAGGAGTTCAAACGCGATAAGCACATAGGCAAAGATGAATATGATGGTTGATATCCAGAACGCAGGTCCCAGGTGCCTGTCGAGGCTGATATCTTCGCTGATGTAGAAATGATCCCCCGATTTGGCTAGATCTGCGCCTTTAAATTCAATCCCGTTTGTCTTGAAACTGGTCTTGCTCGCTTTCACACTCACTGTTGAGCTAAGGACTTTGTCTTTTTCCACCTGGAAACGGGATACATATTTTCCGTTGTGAGCGGTGACAACCCTGTCCACTTCTTTCCCGTTCAAAGAAACTTCGACAGTGGCTTCACCGACCGGTTCCTTGTGGCTGTCAAGGATAATTCCCGACACATTCACGGTGTCTCCGCCTTCAATTGTTGCCTTCGGGGGGCCACCGCCTGCTCCGTGACCAGCCAATGCGGGCGTGGTAATAAAACTGAGGATAAGGAAAAGGGAAAGGGAAAGGGTTCTGAAGGCTTGCATTGGTGGATTTCCTCCTGCTAATTCAATGGGTTTGAAGTTTTTTTTCAAACTTATGAAAGGTTTTCAAAAAAAAATGAATACGAGTGCGAATTTCGGACGGAATCTAACAGAGGAGAATTGAAACTGTCAAGGGAAACATTGATGTAGAACAAATTCTTGAGAAATGTTAAATATAAAAAATATGGAAACAGAAACGTTCATCATTAAATCGATTTTTGTACAGAATACGATCATGTTGCTGTCTTTGGGCGTGGTTTTGTTTATCTTCATCCTTTCGCTTAAGAAAAAACGACAAAAATCTGTTGTCGCTTCACTTATCTGGATCGGGATCCTATTCTGGTTTTTCAATAGCTCTTTTTTTGGATTCAGTGCTGTTTCAGTGAATAGAGAAGGGATTCGTTTAAACTATGGGGTTCTTTCCCTGAGAAATGATCTGCTTCCTTTGAATTCTTCCTGGAAAGTTGAACAATATTTTGGAGGGTTACGGAGAATGAAGCGACTTCATTTTCTCAGGATCGGCAACCATGAAAGCATGAAGGTGAGAGGTGGGCCAGCCATGAAGAATCTTGAAGAAATCGGGGCGGCAATTGATTTGATGAGATAAAAATACCAGCTCTTAAGACAGTTTCGGGAACGTAGATCTCCTCAGATAGGCGCAGAAAGCTATTGAAACGAACCCATCTCCTGGGAATATAAAGCCTGGAAAAACATGTCTCACGCAAAGTCGCAAAG
>CAYOWC010000199.1:0-9322 GCA_964407525.1 uncultured Desulfobacteraceae bacterium
AAGCTTCAATGGAGCCGCAGATTTTCATCTGCGGAAATGGAGACAGGGGTGTCTATGCTCAAGACTATGGCTGGCTTCAATGGAGCCGCAGATTTTCATCTGCGGAAATAGCGGGCCTGTTTTTCCTCGTTGTTCCAATAAGTTCGAATGATCTTTTCGAGCGCCATCTTTCTTTGCTTCATGTTTAGAATGAAAAGTATGTTTGGTATGTCTTTGCTACTGTCATAACCGTTTACCATTACTGCATTTCCTCCTCATTCGAGCAGTCCCGGGCTTCCACCAACCACCCAAGCGCTCGAATCACCTTGACGGGGAAAAAGCGACTAAATCAGTGTTTATACTACCGCGAACAGTCTCAAACAACTACGGGTTTACGTTCCAATGGTTCATATTTTCTTCCTAAAGCTTCAATGCAGTCTTTTCCTCGTCCTCTTTCAGGACCGAGATTCACGATTAGTACTTGATCCTCCTTGTGGTTGATCTGTTCGGTAATTCGTGAAAACATTCGTATCTTGTCAGCCGGGAGCAATTCGCATCTGAAAACAGAGTATTGGAGATGTTCTCCAAAACCTCTCATAGTTTTAAAAATGTTCCTCAGCCGCTTTGCATCCGAAATATCATAAGTGACCAGGTATGCATTTCTCATGGCGTTATCTCGTCAGAAAAATAGGATATTCGGACAATTCACCACTCAGGAACCGCCCCAGAAGACGGGTCTGAACATCAAGGACTCTTCGATAACTGATTTGATAGCCAAACAGCGGATGGCGTATCAATTGATCCATTCTTCGTTCATATGTGAGAATGAATTTGCGTCTGGCCGCAGGTTTCAAATTCACCCCTGTTCCCCCATAAACAAAGTCCGATGGCTTTACAATACCGTTGTTAATTGCGTTCAAGGTCGCTGAATCGGCAATAAGAGGACGAAATTCTTCCATAAGATCCAATGCCAAAGAAGGACGTCCGTACCTAGGTTTATGAAAAAACCCGAGATATGGATCAAGGCCCGCAGCCGTGCACATAACGGTAAGATCTTTGGCGAGCAGGGAATAGGAAAGCGACAAAAGTGCATTAACCGGGTCCTTTGGCGGTCGTCGATTGCGTGATTGAAATGTGAAGCTGCTGTCCATTGCATCTTTCTTGATCATTTTATCAAATTTTCCGAAATAAATTCGAGCTGCGTTGCCTTCGATACCCAGAAGCGCACTTGCATTTTCTGCAGAGGCCGCCTTTTTTGTGGTTTCCATCAGACTTCCGAGCTCTTTTACAATGTTGCCTCCCGCATTCCGTCTCAGCAGCGTACGACAGTTTCGAACTTTTCCTATAATAAATTGTCGGGAAAGTGCTAACGCGGATTTGGAATTGCGAACCGCTTCGTATTGGTGAAGCCGGATGTCGATATTTCGGTTCATGGCACCCATGGCCATACCATAGAACCACCCACCGGTAGACATATAAATTACGGGAATACCACGCCGCATAAGTTCCTGGATAGCCTGTGTAGTCACTTGTGCATTGCCCATAATCACGAGTTGGGAAGTCTCAAATAGTTTAGCTTCCGCGACTTTCTTTCCTTTTTCTTTGATGACGAGCATATCGCCGCTTTTTCCCACATAACCACCCTGCACCTGAACATATACAGGCATTGCGTCGTCCCGCGCCGGAATGAGCCTGCGGGGCTCATAAACATTCGTTATCGCCTTATTTTTGATCATTCCAACTTCGTCCGGAAGACAAATTGGCGTAAGTGAACACCCATTGCATTTGGGGCTGTTCTCAAGTGGGGGAGGGATTTTTGCGGATTCCGCAATTTTTCGGAATTCGGCTGAAAGCTCAAGAGTACGCGTAATGAGATTTTTGTCCAGAAAAATCCTGACCCTTTCCTTGGCGTCTATGTAGTAAATGCAGCCAAAATCACATTTGTACCCGTTTTCACGCAGAAGAAGCCCCTGTGCACATAATTGCACTCGAACGGGTTCCCAGGCACCTTCCGGAATATCCGGCTTTTTCGAGCGCTTGTATTCCACGGGAACCGCCACGTCTCCTGTCAGTTCAACCAGGTCAATGCTCGCGATAAGGCCCAGGCGTTTGGAAGAAAGAAGAACTGACCTCGCAATTTTCGGAGCAGAATCGTCCTCCTCGTTCACTGGTGAAAGGTGTTCCCGGTTGCCGTGTACCCGCCTGTGTTTGTAAGTACCGTCAAGGGTCATGAGGTTGTCTGCGTTATCCTGTTGGACCCATTCGATATATCCCGCCCTTGGACAAAAAGTATATTCGCAAAGGGTCCGTGCAGGCAGAAACCCCTGCTGATTTAAATTAATGCTGGTCGGATTTAAAGTCTTAACGCTTGTCATTGTTTCCTCTCGGCTGGGTGGAGGGCTTGCTTTGTCTGTTTCGGGATTTGATGGGAAAGTGTTTTCAGGTGCTTTCGGCTTAAACTCGGGCAAAAAGCCCCAGCCCGTAATGACGTCCGATACCGGCGATAATCGGACCTGAAATTTCTGTCTTAAATTCTACCGAAACATGGTAACGGGGCCATTTGTTCAGGTGCCGGGGAACGCGCATTAAGCGAGCATCGCCGCAACCGGCCCAGTAGGGGGCCCTTTTGAAATCGAAATCGTGGACGACGTCTTCAGGATACCCGGCATCGGAAAACGCGGAAAGTAAAAGTTTTTCCAGTTTTCTCGGCGAAAATTTTCCGCGCTGATACACCTGCCCATGCATGATCATCGGGGTCACGGTCGTCCACGCTTTTGATTTTCCACAATACCGCTTGACGACACTGTCAGTCAGCGAACCGATTGTTTCAGCCTTTGCCACCTTTTCCCCGTCGATATTGATTAACTCAATATAGGGAAGACCCCATTCAATCATCTCCATGGTTTTTCCATCCGAGCCAAGAGGCTCTGCAATGGCGAAACGACGGATACGACCGTCCGCATTCCGGTGCCCGATGGTAGGAAGGGGAAGATATGATAGACGCTGGTCTCTCGTATTTCCAGACGTATGTCCCGATACGAATTGGTCGGTCCACTCCTGTGGACATTCTTCTTTTTTGGCTATAATCCCGGCCCCGTGCCGTGCCCACGGCGCAACGGTCATCGCCGCGTCCTGCCATCGGACAGAGAGATTTCGACCGGTTCCTTCTGGAGATTTAAGGGCGAATACGGCTATGGGTCGGCTTAGATCCAATTCGCCTTCTTTCCGATAGGCTGACAGACGGTACCGTTCCGGATGAAAATAGGTGGAGACAACACCTGCTTTAAACCGGTCCCGTTTTGTTTCGTATAGGTCAATCAGGTTTCCAAGATACCCTGGGGCGGGGACCTCAAAACGCAATGCGCTCGGCAAATGGGTGGGTTCATAAAGCTTGCAACCTTCGTAAGCAACTTCATCCCCACACACAAGGTAACTGTTTCCAGCGACCTGGTCGATGCCGAGACCGAGATGGCTCATCCTTCTTGCAATCCAGCGGATTTTTTCAAATTCGTTTCGGTGCTTCTTTACCTCTTCTTCCGAAACGGGCCACAGGTAATGTATAAACCGTTCTCTGAGATCATCAGACAGTAAAAAAGGCCTGAACGGTTTCAAATCTTTATGTTTTCGTAAATAGGCACCATCGATTCCTGTTGATTTAACGGCCCTTTCCGCTTGATTTCGTGGAACGGAGGTCACATGATACCCGCGTCTATTTGCATCTGGTGCAAAAATGGTGGGTGCTTCCTTTCGTTCGAGCCATTCCAGAGACGGGGCTGTTGAATCCTGCCATTCCTCCAGGCTTAAACCCTTTCTTCCCGCGGCAACAAGGGCTTGAAACAGGCGGGCGGGGGAAGGGGGCCATGTTCCTTTCCCGTGATATCGATCGCTCAAATAGAGAACGGAGATTTCCAAATAGCGATATGTTTTATTCAGCATGAGATTTTTCCTTTGACAGTCGGTGAATCCATTGCGAATGTTACAGTATCAATACCCACTATTTCTTTTTTTGGCCCGCTTTCTTGACCGCCTCTTTTACTTTTTTAGTATCAAAGGTTGCGACCAAAGATTCGGTTGCTATTTCCAACTCTTTCGCAGCATTTTTGGTGAACGTTTGTATTTCCTTAATATCCGCTTCAAATTTTTCTCTCTCCCCTGAAAAGGAAACGAGATTGGCTTCCATTCCTTTTTCGGGGTGTCGTACAAGTAAGCATCCCTGTCTCAGGTTCTGGTGTTGAGGGGAAAATGCGGCGCACAGGGATAAGCCCAGGAGATATGTTCTCAGACTTTTGGTTTTTTCATTATTCATTTTGCCCTCGGCATCTCTTACCGCGTAGAGACGGATTGTGGATAGATTCACAACTGCATCCCTGCGGATGCCTCCTCGGACCATAACGCCACCGAGCCCTCTCGCAGGTACATGCACCAGACCGACCTGGGCTACGGGGCTTTTCTCATCGGTTCCTTTTTTTGTTTCACTTTCGCCGATGAAACCTTTTTTCTGATAATCGACGGGGGGGACGTACTGTGCTGAACGATGAAGCATATCCACATTAAAAGCACGGATGGTAGAAGAAAAAATTCGGGGTATTTTGACCTCCGTGTCCCTTGAATCCCAAGCCCCGAAAATGAAGGATGTTGGAGCCAGTTGAGCCATCTCCAAGCTGTTTCCCCTGTCGTGCTCCAAAAAAGCACTTTCGATTTTTTCGGATAGATCGGAGAATCGAACCAATGCATCGGCAATGCGGTGCCCAACGTCGAGCAGATTAATGGTTTCTTCGCCTGCTTCGATCAATACCTGTGGAACCCAATTCGAATATGGGGGGAACTTGAAGATCGGCTCAATTCTGTTCGCTTGGGAAGCCACTGTGTCAATAATGCAGATATTACCACCTTCCGTTTCATCAATGGCATACTTTTTTTTCGGGTCTGCAAAAGTCGGGGGGAAAATAACATCATCGTCTCCGCCCACCGATTGCAGGTGTTCCCGTATGCTGATCGCCGCCGCATCGCTTTCATCCTTTAACCACTCTTCAAATTTTTCCATCGTTGTTTTCCTTTCTCCCTTCTTCATGATTTGTTAGTCGAAAACTATCTTCCATGGGCCTGTCGTTGCGAAAAGCTGTAAGGTGTATTTTTCCCAAGCTCTGAATTAACTTCCTGTTTAAAAAGAAACCACTCGGTATCCAAATGACCGTAATTCGCTATCGCTATAGATGCAACGGCAAAAGGAATCGGTCTATTCCAGATATGATAAAAGAGGCTTTTGGATTTCCCCTGGGTTGGCCGGTTGTATTGTAAGCCGATAGCGCCAAATAGCTCGACAAACGGATAAATCTCGGTTTTATAGTTCATTTTGTTTGGAGAATATCCAATGGAAAGGCCTCCATTGAATGAAGAGCGCGGGTCAATATTTATCTTTTTTCCCGCAACGCTGATATCAAAAAGATCACACAGTGGAGATTCAAATTCTCGCGCCGTTTTGATAATTCTGAACCAATGCTCAAAAAGATCTTCTTTTATTTTTATCGTCCCTGCCCAATTTTTGAGCGCGGAATTCGCACTAAGGTAGTCACTTTCCAGCCACCAGTCCAAATACCAATAACCCACATTTTTTGTATCAATGGTAATCGGATTTTTGTAAGGATCCCCAAACAACGGTTCCTCAATTACTGCGGCATCATCGAAAACTGTCAAGATTTCGTCTTCTATGGGAACATCCGTTGCGATGAAGAAACTGCCCTGTCTCGGCGTGTTGTCCGGGCAGTCAAACCATGCCTTTGCACCAGTAGACAGTCTGTCCGCAACAGCCAGTAATCCACAGCAAGCAAAGTATTGCCCGGGATTGCAGGGGTCCAGATTGATCTTTATAGTGTGCTTATTCTTCATAATCGACGCTCCCGTCCGTGTAACCAGCCGAAGCCAGCCCATCGGCTGCCTTCAAAATGGCCTCCAGGTAGGCGAGCCCCCACCAGCCATATTTTTTCTGTAACGTAAAAAACCTTTCCATTGCCTGCAATGCCGTCTTTTTGTTGAGACTGAGAGGAAATTTCCGATCAAATGCCCGCGGGTTAAACCCGGGCCGTCCCGATCTGTGGTGGGAAGCAATCAGATGTTTGACCAATTCCCCGTCGATATCGCCGTTTTCATCGGGCATTTCCATCAATGATCCGAACTCATGGCGATACCCACATGTGAGCTGTGAATTGAAACCGGGATTTCTGCTTTTTGCCAGAGGACGGGAAGGATTGTGGTTTCCAATGGCAAGCTGCCATGGTTCGCGGTTCTTGCCCAAATCATGATAAGCAGCCGCTTGTTCAATGGTTTTCTTAAGTTCCTCCGTGTAGAAAAGGCGATCCGCCAGTAGACCAGCAAGCGCTTTGGTATTGACGAGGTGTTGACCCAGAGATTGCTCAAAAACATCCACTTTGTGATTTTCATCCCGAATCAGATAAACGAGCCAGGCGCCCATTCCCTTTCCTTTGTTTTGCCTGTTTTCAATGTCTTCAATGCTTTCAGAAGCGGAAGAAAGCAAAATCCGCGAAACCACCCGGCTATCATTCTTTTTAGAGATTTTCCGAAACACCTCATCCGGAGTGTCTTTCTCATTAATCCCATCCAGGGATTCCCATTTATTTTTTCCAGTTGTCTCAAAGGCTTCGGTCCATCGCCAGAGAGAACCGTCAAAATCAATGCGAATCTGTTTGCGGTCTCGTCCCCCCATTTCACAGCAGACGTCCTTAACCGGTTTTTTTGCATTTGAATCGATCACGCCGTCCCTTAATTTTCCGAATTTCGACGGCAGAATGACCGTGGTGTAGGAGAGAAAGGAGATGCTTTTCAGTTCTTGAAACATCCTTTCCAGTTTTAAAAGATTCAGGTGACGAATGGTTCCGTCAGCATTCTGTACAATTATGGGCATGTCCGAAAGGTCTTTTTTCCGTTGGGCTTCGTTTTCATTTTCCTTTTGGTTTTTCGGAACTTTTGCATTCTTTTTTATTCCGAAAAATTGTACCAGGTCAAAAGTCTTACACTTAACCTTTTCATGAGCAAGAACTCTGAACGAAGAGAAATGCTTCTTGAGTTCTTTTTCTTTGAGTTTGGCGCTCGCGATAAGCGTAACATCATCACGCCATGCGAGATACGTTTCAGGAATGGATTCCTTTACTCCGTGAAGCCAGGGTTCAACGGCTCGTCTTTGGGGAAAAGATTTATCCGGAATGCTTGTCATAGCCCATTGGTCCAGATGAGATGCATCAACTTGCGGAGACCAAGGCGTACGGGAACAGGCATCTTCGGGAAAAGGGTTGGCTGTAAATGACCAGGGCGATACATCAAGCCCTTTCGCTTCAAAATTGGACTGATCATTTCCTGACCCACGTTCATCAGAAATTTTTCGGATACGTTCTTCAAGAAATCCCAAGGTTTTCCATTCAGGTGTTTTTTCGATTTTCCCCATGGTTTTTTTCTTATAAGATTTCCGATCATTTTTTGTCCCAAAGGTGTGCACAAGATCAATCCGGGCGATTTTCCCAGACCCGCCGAAACGAAGGACCCGGCCCAGGCGCTGGATGAGCGACTCCAATGAAACAAGATCGCAAACCATATGGTCGGCACTCAAATTAACGCCCACTTCTCCTGCTGATGTCATTACCAGGTAGTAAGTGGATCCGCTGTCCGGGTTAGCGGAAAGATTTTCGTGTTCATAAAATGCCGTAAAAACAGGACCTTTTTCCAGTTGATCGCGCTCATAACCTCGGATTGTTCCCGTCAGCAACCCAACATTCTCCTTGTCTATGTTTTCCATTTTTTTCAAAGCGTCATGTATTTTTTCCGCGAGTTTCGGGGATCTGACATAAACGGCGGTGCGCTGCCCGGTTGCGATATATTTACTGGAGAGCAAAACAATTTTTTTGCACAGTGCATCGGTTTGATTTTTATCTTTTTCCTCGGCTGTGGTTTCGCAGGCATGGACGAAAAGCATTTTTTCGCTTTTCATCCTCATGGCAAGTGATGTATTCGGATCTTGCATATCCCGGTCATCGCTCCTGAGACGAAAGGTTTCCGCGGCATGTCCACGAGGCGTTGCGCTGAGTTGAATGGCTCTCATGGGAGTGAAACGGTGTTCCGCGACAGCTCTATGGGACTCAACCTGTTCAATGGTTTTCACCAAGGCAGGGCTGAGGTGTGCCTCATCCATAACAATCAATGCGTCTATACCCAAAAGTCCCGCATGATAGGATCTGAAATAGCCCCCATCGCCGTATCCGCTGAAAAGAAGTCGCGAGCCAATCATATCCACTGTGCCGATAATAATGGCAAGTTTTGAAGGGTCTTTTTTCCATTCCTGATTATCGGCAAGCTCGCCCCTCAGGGTGCTGACTGCTATTGGAACCGCCTCGGCCAGGTGGTTAATACAGGCATTACAAACTTCCTCTTTTACTACCGAAAGCACCTTCCTTACATTTTGATCTTCAATGTCTTCCACTTCGCATATTTTTTGACGGATATTCAGCGCTTCTTCCGTTGCCTGATCGACCACAACCCGTCTGTCCACTATCCAAACGAGTCGCCTCGGTAGAATGTCTTTTTTTCCCAAAGATGCCAAACGAACATAAGCAAGCAACCATATTGTCATTAAAGATGTTTTGCCCGCCCCAGTTGGGAGTGCAGCTCGCTTTGGTATTTCTCCTCTAAGAAAATGCATGAACAAGCGTTTTTGCCATTCATAGGGTTCACAGGCCGTAAACCCTATAAATCCATGAACAAAGAACTCTTCATCTTCTTTATGTTTTTTGTAATTAACCGAAGTATTTAGTTCCATTTTACTCTCTCATGTAAGGTTTAAAAAGAAACTATCTTTTCGTTTTATCAGGCTACTTCAAATTGATTTTTCAAGCTAATTTATATCAACCATTTTATGAAGAATCATTTTTGAGACCGGATAACAATATTCCCTCAATACAAAGGGAAATTGAGACGGCAGGTTTTTAATCGATCCTGAAGAGCCTTCCTTTCTCTTACCCTTTCATTAACAATTGCAGTAGAATAAAAATCTCCCCGCCCCACTCCAGCTTCGATTTTCCAGGCTGCGAATACATGGACAATATTATGGAGTTTTGACAAATACGGCCCTCCCATTGCGGATTTTTGAATGCGGCCTCCGGCCCGTTGGGCCTACACCCTGGAGGGATTTCGGATTGACTACCCTCCTGAAATCCTGGGCTGGTCAGAACTTTTAATAAATTGACTTCTTCCTTTTAGGGGTAGGTTAACATACGGTTTTGACAAATACGGTCACACGTATGAAAAAAAATTGAAAATAATTTTGAATTTTCTTTCATGG
>CAYOWC010000200.1:0-9265 GCA_964407525.1 uncultured Desulfobacteraceae bacterium
TACCTAAAAACTGCAATTAGCGGTTAGCCGTTAGCTATTAGCCACACAATGTCAGGTAGTTACGATGCAATAGGTAAGCATCGAAAAGTAAAATCCCAGATAAAGAAAAAAGTCATGCAAACGATTGGTATCTTTAAGCTAACGGCTAATAGCTAAAAGCTAATTGCAGATTTTAAGTAGTAAGCAGTAGGCAGCCCCCCGCTTCGTCATCGGAGTCTTCGCTTACATTGAGTATTGCAGTTAGTTCTACGTGAGTTCCCATCTTGACCAGCCTATCCTTTTTTCTTGCTCGCCTTTGGGACCTGAAGATTGAGGCGTTTCATTTTTCGCCAGAGGGTTGTGTTGTGTACCCCCAGTTCAGCGGCGGTGGCCATGCGGTTCCAGCCATTCCTTTCCAGTGCTTCATAAAGAAACGTACGTTCTGTGTTTTCCCACGAGGCATTTGCATCGCCTTCATCCGCAGCTCCCGCTGCTTTTTTCAGATTCAGCGTCAAATTATCCGGAAGATGGCTCACTCCAATTAGGCTGTTTCTGCAGACGACCGTTGCATACTCGATGATGTTTTCCAACTCCCTTATGTTTCCGGGGAAATCGTGAGACATGAGAATTCGAAATACTTCTGGACTCATCCCATTGATTTCTTTTTCCGACAGGCGACTGAATTTGCTTATGAAATAATCGGCAAGCAGAGGGATGTCCTCTTTCCTCTCCCGTAACGGGGGCAAAGTCAGTTTTGCCACATTGATCCGGTAATACAGGTCCTGCCTGAACTTCCCTTTTTTCACGAGGCCTTCGAGATCGCTGTTTGTAGCCGCCACAATCCTCACATTTGCCCTGGTCGATTTATTGCTCCCAAGAGGTTCGTAAACTCTTTCCTGGAGAACCCTTAACAACTTCACCTGCAAAGCCGGAGAGATATCCCCAATTTCATCCAGAAAGAAGGTTCCACCTTCTGCCATGGCAATACGCCCGGGTTTGTCTTTCTTCGCACCGGTGAATGCTCCCGCTTTGTAACCGAAAAGCTCTGATTCAAGGAGATCATCGGGCAAGGCGCCGCAGTTGACAGTGACAATGGGCGCATCTTTCCTCGGACTCAGGGAGTGAATGGCGCGGGCAAAGAGTTCTTTTCCGGTGCCACTTTCTCCAACAAGTAAAACGGTGGCGTTGCTTTCCGAAACCTGTTCGAGAATACCGAAAAGGCGATGCATTTCAGGATTTTTACTGATAATATCAAAAAAAGAATGTCTCTCCCTGAGTTCCTTCCTCAGCTCTTCCACCACGCTCAGGTCGCGGAAAGTTTCTACCCCTCCAATCACTTCGCCGGCGGGTGTCTGCAAAAGAGCGGTGGAAATACTGATGGGGACGCGCTCTCCCCGTATGTTCACAATATAAATAGACTCATTTGCAATCGGTTCACGGGTGGTCATGGTCTGCTTCAAAGCGCACTTGCTTTCACAGATATTGGCTCTGAAGACGTCCCAACAATGTCTGTTCAATGCCTCTTCACGGGGAATTCCCGTTATTTTTTCCGCACCCCGGTTGAATGAAGTAATTTTCCACTCCTTGTTGACCGTAAATACCCCTTCGGTAATACTGTCCAGGATGATCTTTGTTTGATTTTCTAAGGTTTCCTTCATAATGCATTCCTTGATGAATTCGCAAGAAAAGTCAAAATCCATCAAAAGTCAAAATCCATCCGTTTTTACGAGAGCATCATTCCTTTAATCGAACGAAAATTCCTCTCGGAATTGGACTGAACAACATGTGGTCTGAAATCTGGGTTTAAGGCCAAGCCTGCGGGCCTCCGCGATGGCCGGTTCCGACCACACAGCCATCCTATTGGCGCCTGCCCGGATGGCGAGTTTTTCCATCAACCAGCCATCCCGGTTTCTTGGCCTTTCACAACCCAGGGAGATAGGGACATCGGGCATCATCGTTCTCGCCACGGCAATCAAACGTCCTATTTCCATAGGATCCGGATAGGAGACTCCTGCCATGGGAGTCTCTTTCAACGGGGTAAGCACGACGATAACGAGGGCGTCCGGGTCAAAGGAACGGATGATTTCAAGCGCTTTTTTTTCTGCGGCAATTCTGCCATATTGCAGACCAGCTACCACATGCGGCACAAGTTCCATGCCACTTTCTTTGATGGCTTCAAGACCCTGCAGAACCGGTTTGAGACCTTCGAGGTGATATACGGAGGCAGCCGTTTGATCATCACCCATAACATCCAGCAAGCCCTGTCGAACGCCCGCTTTTCTTAGTTCCACACACGAAGCCAGGTCCGAAAAACCGGTATGGGCTGAGAGATAAAGCCCTGTCTTCTTATTAACCTCTTTAATAGCGGAAAAGAATTGTTCCCAAGGCAGCCGCCCATCGTAATCGGAACCACCCGTCAGAAGGAGGCCCTGCGCTCCTTTACGGCCCAATTCCACTCCGACTTTCTTGAATGTGTCAGGTCGATCTGCTTTGAGCATTGGCGCCAAAAGTTTTCCGCGGCAATGTTCGCATTGCAAAAGGCATTTATCCCCGGTTATAGAGACCGCCGGATATCGCCCTCGTACGTTGCCATACCTTACCATGCCGGGCAGATAGAAAGTGAAGGCATTGCCGTGTCTGGCCCTGGTAATTTCCCATGCCTCCTTAAAAAGTGCTTTGTCATCCGATGAAAGCAAGGCTTCACATACATTCTCTTCAAGTTTCAAATCAGGCCCACCACTTCAATCCCGGTGAAGACGGAATTTTTGGGCTTGGTTTTAACTTCGCTCACTTGATGCGGTCATCAAAGAATATGTTCAACAGTTCATAATCTTAATCGTAATCATAATCATACTCCTTTTGACCTATTCCAGAGGTCTTCGATTATGATTACGATTAAGATTATGAGTAAGAAAACAACTCTAATGCCCGATTTTAGGACCAAGCCCGAATTTTCGATTCTTCAACGTTCATTATTAACGTTCAGATGCCCAAGAAACAACATATGGGAATATGATATTGTTTTTCCTCACGCCCTAATATATAAATTCTCATCAGTATTTCAACATATCCTCCTTAAAAATGAGATAAGGGTTACCATGTTAAAAAAAGAGAAGGTCTTTTTGATCAGTCTCGGGTGCGCCAAAAACCTTGTTGACAGTGAGCACATGCTGGGGATTCTCAGTCACTCCGGTTTCAGGCTCACGGAACAGGCTGAAGAAGCCGATATTGTTATTGTCAACACATGCGGATTCCTCCAGACAGCTGTAGAAGAAAGTATTGATGTTATCTTTGAAACGGCTAGGCTGAAAACTTCAGGAAAATTGAAGCACTTGATAGTTGCAGGCTGTTTCGTGCAGCGATACGGATATAAACTAATGCAGGAAATCCCTGAAGTAGATGTCTGGATCGGCACAGGCGAAATTGACAAAATCGCCGAGGCTGTTATGAACAAGGATTCCGGTAGGCAAACAGAATTTTTTATCGGAAGACCAACACGCTTGCCGGATCACCGATTGCCAAGGATCCAAACAACTCCATTTTATACCAGTTACCTCAGGATTGGGGAGGGATGTTCCCACAGGTGCTCTTACTGCATCATTCCGAACCTGAGGGGATCTTTTCGAAGCAGGGGAATGGAATCCTTGCTCATTGAGGCCAGGGAAATGGCATCGCGGGGAGTAAAAGAGATCAACCTCATCGCACAGGATACCAGTTATTATGGAAAAGACCTGAAAACAGGCCCTTTTCTTGAAGATCTTTTGGAAAAAATGGTCACCATTGATGGAATTGCCTGGATAAGACTTCTGTATCTCCACCCTTACGGGATTACAGAAAGACTCCTGGATCTCATAGAATCCCACGAGGTAATTGCTCCCTATCTGGACCTGCCACTCCAACACTCAAACCAGGAGCTTTTACGTTCCATGGGCAGACCTCCCAGCCAGGAAGCCCCCATGGAGCTGATTGAAAGGATAAGACGCCGGAAAAGAGAAATGAGTATTCGGACCACGCTGATGGTTGGTTTCCCGGGGGAGACGGAAGCCATGTTCAAACAAATGCGCGAATTTATAGAGACTGCGGAATTTGAGCACCTCGGCGTGTTTGTGTACAGCGCTGAAAAAGGAACCCCGGCAGCAAGGCTCAAACCGGTTGTCGATCACGATATCGCGGAAAACAGGCGCGCAGAACTCATGGGCGCCCAGGCAAGCATTTCGAGAAAAAACAATCGGAAGATGGTGGGGAAAATTTTCCCTGTTCTCATGGAAGGCCCTTGCCCAGAAACGGAATTACTTCTTTGCGGAAGAACGGCAGGAATGGCGCCGGAGGTAGACCGCCGGGTATTAATCAACAAAGGAGAGGGCATTGTTGGGGAAATCATGCCGGTCAGAATCACCGAAGCCCACGATTATGATGTGGTGGGTGAGATTCTGTAACTTAAATGCTGCGATTAGCGGTTAGTGGTTACTTAGCCGCACAAAACCAGTGACTTACGATGCTATAGGCCTACCGACCGCCAAAAACCATTATGCAGCCAGATCCGGGAAAAATCCACTCCCGCAACCAGCAATTTATTCTTCAATGAAATCTGATCTATGTGAATAGATTCTTGATGATATTCGGGGTCCCAGGGTTCTACAATAACTGCACCTTTTTCTAATGAGATAACTCTCGGGCGGAGCGCTGGACCCCAGAGTCTATCTGAGATTTCCGTTTGAAGTTCTTTATGGTCACGGTATTTTGACAGCTGGTGAAGGGTTACAAGAGTCGGGGGGCTCAAACTGATACTGCCCTTTATGTTTTCTTCCAGTGCTTTCAGGGGTTGCAGCCAAACCCCATTCGACATTTCCATGCCATCCGGACTGCATGTTTGTTCGGCTGGCATGGCGGCAAGAAAAAAGAGGGTATCGTAATGTCGCTTCATCTCCCTGGGTGTTACCCAATGTGCCCAGCGGTAAAGGCTTGAGAACTCGAGTTGCCATTTTTTTTCTTTGACGAGGGATCGAAACCATCCTCGCACCAAACCTTGCTTTTGCCGATACCGGTCCACACCTGCCAGGATATCCTCCTCTGAATTTGCCCCCCTGGCTAACAATGCCCCTGCCTCTTCGAATGTTTCTCGAATCGCGGCAACAGCATATGGTATCGTTTCCTGAGCAGCAAGACCTTCGCCGGCCAGATATTTTTTAATACGCGGAATCTCCATGTCCACATGGGGCAGCCAATCCTGCGCATTTTTGTCGGTTTCGTCTACCATTCCTCCGGGAAATACATATTTTCCTGCCATAAATCCGGCAGAAGCACCTCTTTTAAGAAGATATACCTCAAACCTGTTTTCTGCTTTACGAATAAGGATAACCGTCGAAGCAGGCGCTGCATCGGGAAACTGACGTGTCATAAAAATCGTCCTGAGGATTATTGTGAGTGAATAGATTCTTGCTTGGCCAGCTTCCATTTTTTCGAATACTGACGTATTGAAATCTAAAACGGAAGAGATGTCAAACTGTAATTGTTAGGACAATGTCATTAACTTAAAAACATTTGCGTCATTGCGGATTAGCGTGATTCTTGTGCGAAAAGCGTTTAACGTCATTCCGGGCTTGACCCGGAATCCAGGTTTTTGGAAGCATCCGGTGTCTTGCAGGCTCGCTTACCCGGAGTCTCGCAGGCTCGCTTACCCGGAGTCTCGCAGGCTCGCTTACCTGGATTCCTGCTTTCGCAGGAATGACGGTCTGTTCTACATTCGAGGCTGATTTGTTATTTTGCCGTTCCATTCGAATGTTCGTCATTCGAGCATTGCCGTTAAGTTAATAACATTGATCGTTAGGAAACAATAAAAGCGTATTTGCTGGAGAAGTAAAAAAGTATTGACAACTACACATAAACAATACGATAATAGAAAGTTAATATGAATTTATGAGTATTACAAGATTGTAATGTTCCTGAAAGGTTGCAGTAAGATTCGGCAGGTAAAATCCCGATCGGTTGTGACTGAACATTTTAGAATACAATTCGGGAGGGAAATATCATGTCAAAAAAAAATGAAATGGCTGAAGAAGTTTTCGCGGCCATGCTGGATGAGGCGATTGATGATTTAAAGAAAAGTGGTCTGGATGCAGGCCAAGTGTTTACCATCGTCAAAGAGAACTTCGGCAACGTTTACGCGAACAGGTTTTGCAGCAACCCCACAAACTGACCCCTTATTTTGGAGTCCAACATATGGAAGACAAAGAAAATCCTTCCGTATCCTCTTTAGAAAAACCCGCACCAGGATTTTCTCCGGAAAAGGGGACATTCAGGGTAGCCATGGCTGCGTGGGAGATCGGCCGGGCAGCCAGCGGAATGGGATCCAAAGTGGGAGGCCTGGGAGTCGTAGTAGAAGAGTTGCCTCCTGCTTTATTGGAAGCTGCCAGCAGAAAAGGGTTGCCCTTGGAGATCGTGACCCTATCCCCTTGTTTTGCATACCATGACAGGCGAAAAATGGTCCCTCTTGACATCCACCTGCCCGTCACCCTTGATGGCCAATCCTTCAACTTCGAAGCATATGAATACGTTTTTTCTGACGGGCAGAAGGTGATTTATTTC
Source organism: uncultured Desulfobacteraceae bacterium (assembly GCA_964407525.1). Taxonomy (GTDB): domain Bacteria; phylum Desulfobacterota; class DSM-4660; order Desulfatiglandales; family Desulfatiglandaceae; genus DUZB01. The sequence continues at coordinate 6,565 of CAYOWC010000200.1, forward strand.
TGGGATGAATGGCAACTCAACTGGACCACCCCTTCCTCCATTTACCCCTTTGACTCGCACATGGCCTGCCGTCTTTACGCTGCTGTCTGCCAGGCGATGGCTGGCTACATCCAACAGGAAAATTTCCAAACAGTTCACCTACACGACTACCACGTGGGCCTGATTCCTTTTTATCTTGGGGATTCGTACCTGAAGAAGACGCCCGTCCATTTTACGATTCACAATGCATCCTACCAGGGAATCACCCCTTTAATTAATGGCGGTTATCAATCCCTCGACCGTCTCGGTCTACCGGGAGAACACCTCTTTCACAAATATTTCGATTTTTTTGACAATCTCAACCTGATGAAGGCCTGCCTGCTCAAGGTCCATGAATCGGGTGGAAAGATCACAACTGTGAGCGGCGATATGCCTGCGACATGGGGATATGCAGCGGAACTGAGGGAAAATCACGCGACTCTATGGGCAAGAGCGTACAGGCAGAAAGGAAGCCCTCCAGGTGAGGTCTTTGTACCCAACAGACATCTGGATCTTCTCGAAAAACTTCCCGTAGGCGGGATCACAAATGGAATGAGTGGCCGTAATCGGGCCGATCAGCTTCCGGAACTTCAGGCTCAGATTCTAACGGAAATCCAACAGAAACGGAGCACAGACAATTCCCTTTTTCAACACCCCGTTACCCAGGCCCGGATGCTTGCCCGAGATCATACATTTGATGTGAATCACCTCCAGGTGAAATGGGAACTCAAACGACTGCTCCATCTGGAAGCATTCGGTTCCGACCCTGATGAAGATCCGATTCTTATCACCATTGTGGGCAGATTGGTTGAGCAAAAAAATCTCGCTTTGGCAGCCAGCATCCTGGAATGGGTGCTCAGGTTCGATGGTGGAGCCAAATTCATCATCCTGGCTTCAGGTTCTGAAGGGGATCCTTACCAGAAGGCAACCGAGGCAGACTTCCTCAGGCTTGCCTCATGGTACCCGGACCGGGTTTATTTCAACAATACATTCAATCTTCCCCTCTCTAAACTCATTTTGGCCGGCGGGGATTTCACCCTGATCCCGTCACGTTTCGAACCGTGCGGACTGGTGGATTATGAGGCTTCGCTGCTGGGAAACATCGTCATTGGCAGAGCAACCGGTGGACTGAACAAAGTACGTCACTGTGCCTATCTGTATGACTGGCTCGATATCAGTGACTGGTATGGAGAAGCCCACGCCTTTTTCCGGTGCATTGAAGACGCCATCCTGACCTACCGTCATGATCCGGATCGGCACGCTGCCATGATCAGGGCGGCTATGTCCATTCATGCCGACTGGAAAGAATCAGCCAGCCAATATGTGGATATGTACCGTTATGGATACATGGTAAAGGAATGGCAGAAAAAAAGAAAAGGACTCGTTGAGGATTTCGCGGGATCCCTGGAAGAAAACCGTAGTATGTTTGACACTTTTTTTATCCCCGCCAGTGGGGAATATGGAGATGCCAGCGATTGGGAGCTCAAGGCCGCACTGGCCGAAATAACAAAGTCCGATAATGGACCACCGCCTTCGCGGGGGTGACAGGTTTGGAAACTTCTAATGAAATCGATCCTATGAATCCGGAAATTTGGCTTCGGTTATTCTTCATGTCATTCAGAGGAATTCACCTGTAAAGGTTTTATAAAAGGCTGACGCCCGCCTGTCTCGCCTAATCATGAGGATAATTGCTCCCAAATACAGGGGGATAGTAACATCGACCAATCTCAAAATACAGTACGAACGGCAATGGCGGACAGGCCTTAACTCCTCCATGATCGCTAATTGCAGCTTTTAGGTATCACGCTTCCTCGAGGACTTTCAGGGAAAGCCCAAGAACAATATCCTTTACTTTTTCCCTGTAGGTTGCCATATGAGGCGAGGCAAGATGCGCCTGGAGAGCCTCAACGCTTGACCATTTTTCAATAATCGTGACCATGTTCTCGTCCAGCACCTGCGGTGGCAACCCGGTTTCCACATCCATTGTTGGGGCATAGTCAATGCACCCTTCCTCGTTTTTTACAGCCGGGACATTTGCCTTGAAGGCCTCCAGAAATTCAGATACTTTTCCAGGTTTCACACTGACAGAAGCAATCACGTGAATCATACTTATTCCTCCCTTTCTATTCAAATAATCGAAAATTTACACTCATTGTTCGGTTCCCCTAAATGAAAAAATAATTTTCTCTTGCTCTATTTTGAATTCCACAATATTCAATTTCCGGGAGCTTACACTCTTTTCATCGACAAATCCATCAGTTTTGTGAGAAGTTAAAGAATCAAAAAAGCGACAGCCTTCGCACAAGCCAAAAAGTAGGTTACACTTTCTTGTGATAGAATCCTTACGGATTAACTCCAAAATCTTAACCACAAGGAGTTTAGGCGTAAGCCTTTTATTGTCTATTCTGTTACGGCCTAAACTCGCAAATGAAGGATACCAAAAAAGCTATGAATATTTTCTGCAAGCGTGTATTATTTCGAAGGATATTGTTTTATTTCATCCACTTTTACTGAAAATCGTTAAACAACTTCATATTAAGAGAACAAACCATGAGCAGCGATACAAAAAATACTGAGAACTCATTTCCCCAAAAACTGGCGGACATTTTGAACTACGGATCCCTGAACCTGGCCATGGGTCTTGGCTACCGGGTTGGCCTATTCGACGCCATGGACACTTTTG
>CAYOWC010000201.1:0-9185 GCA_964407525.1 uncultured Desulfobacteraceae bacterium
ATGGGGTGGATGACGGGGCTTGAACCCGCGACCACTGAGGCCACAACCCAGTGCTCTACCGACTGAGCTACACCCACCATAGTTTTACTCAAGTTTTTTACTATAGTACCCTTTTTTTATTTTTGCAAGTTAAATTTGATGGCCGAAACGATCCGGAAATCCTTCTTTCCGGCGGTATGCTTAACTATTTGACGTGGGTTGAAAAGTTCCGTATATATGTCGCTATAAGTGTACGAACAAGAGACTGACATTTCCAAGGAGTCCATGACCATGTCCACAAACAAACAGGCGTTGTTCAGAAAAATTCCCGCGGTTGATCAATTGCTGTCTCATCCGAATATTGAATGTGCTTTTTCCGGTTACCCCAGAAGCCTGGTTCTAAAAGCAATCCATCTCGTGCTGGATGAAATCAGAACCGAAATCAAGAATGGCCGAGTGGGAGAAGATGGAGCGGTTTTTCAAATGGACACCGTCGCTTCGCGTGTGGTGAACAGGCTTGAAATATTGGCAATGCCGAATTTGCGGCACTGTGTTAATGCCACAGGTGTTATTGTACATACCAATCTGGGACGGTCTATATTGCCTGAAAAAGCTCTGGAGAGATTCAGGTCCATTGGAGGGGCATACAGCAACCTGGAATATGACCTTGCAGAAGGGAAACGAGGAAGCCGTTTCTCGCACGTGGAGGAAATCCTCAAAGAATTGACCGGAGCAGAGGCAGCCATGGTGGTCAACAATAATGCCGCAGCGGTGCTCATTGCCCTTGAAACAGTCGCCAAGGGGAGGGAAGTGGTGGTGTCCCGCGGTCAACTGGTTGAGATTGGGGGGTCGTTTCGAATTCCGGACGTCATGGCCAAAAGCGGGGCAACCATGGTGGAGGTGGGAACGACCAACAAAACGCATCTAAGGGATTATGAGGATGCGATCGGTCCCGACACAGCCCTGCTTCTTAAGGTGCACACGAGCAACTACCAGGTGGTGGGTTTTACCGAAGAGGTTCCTCTGGAAGCACTTGTTGCGTTAGGAAAGCAGCACGGGATTCCAGTCATGGAGGATCTTGGAAGTGGCTGTCTTGTGGACTTTTCTGCGTACGGGCTGATCAGGGAGCCCACGGTTCAGGAAACTCTCGAGCGGGGGGGCGGGCTCGTTACCTTCAGCGGCGACAAGCTGCTTGGCGGCCCCCAGGCTGGAATAATATTAGGACAGGCCGACCTGGTGGACGCTATCAGGCAAAATCAGCTCGCCAGGGCCCTGAGAATTGACAAATTGACCCTCCTGGCCCTGGAAGAAACATTGAAATTGTACCGGGACAAAGAAGCTGCCACTGAAGCTATTCCTACTTTACGGATGATTAGCCAGCCTTACTCTTCCATCAGGAAAAAGGCGAGCCGCCTGTTCAGGCTGGTCAAGGGAATATCAACGGATCGTTTCCGCATGGAGCTGGTGGATGGTTCTTCAAAGGTGGGTGGAGGTGCGCTGCCTTTGCAGGAATTGCCCAGCAGGCTGTTGTCTCTGGTTCCAGAACGGTTCTCACCACAAGAAATGGAAAAGCGCCTCAGATCTTCTTCCCCACCGATTATCGGCAGGCTGGAGAAAGAGAGAGTCCTGCTTGATCTGCGGACCATCCAGGAAAATGAGATGAAGATCGTTGCCCAGGCTATCAAGGATCTGGCATTTGAAAACAACGGGGAAAAGGAGAATTGATCTTGAAGAACATCATCGACGCAATCCTGAAAGAGAGCTTAAAAGCCAAGGAAGAATTTGTCAGTGAAAATGTAGACAAACTGATAACCTTGTCGGAAAAAATTGCTTCGGCCTTTCTCAATGACAAAAAGCTCCTCATATGTGGAAATGGAGGAAGCGCCGCGGATGCCCAGCACGTGGCCGCGGAATTTGTAAACAGGTTTGAACTGGAAAGACCTCCGTTACCAGCCCTGGCTTTGACAACCGATACGTCAGTGATTACAAGTATCGGCAACGATTACTCTTTTGATGAAATCTTTTCAAAACAGGTAAAGGCCCTCGGTGTGGAAGGGGACCTTCTTCTGGCTATAAGCACAAGTGGAAATTCCAAAAATATTCTTGTGGCTGTGGAGGCTGCACGGGATTTGGGTCTGTTCACTGTAGGTCTGTTGGGAAAAGACGGGGGCAAATTGCAAAACGCGGTCCATATGGCTCTGGTGGTCCGGCATGATGTAACTGCCCGAATACAGGAAGCCCATCTTCTGGCAGAACATATTATCTGCAGGCTTGTGGATTACATCCTTTTCCAGAAACATCTTGAAAGGAACTAATGAAACCTAAGCCCATCCCACTGGATCAAGTAACTTCTTACCCTTTGAAGGAAAGGGAAAGCAAGGTCAATATTGACGATTTCGCCCATTCTTGGGTTCCTGAGGGATCTCTGGAACGGTGGTTAAAATCGCTTCCCGGGATCCTTGCCGCGAAAGATCTGCTGGAAATCAGGGATTGTATGGTGAAGATTGTTTCATCGGAAAAAACCATTCTTCTGGCCATGGGGGCCCATGGAATAAAGGTGGGGCTGAATCCGGTTATCATAGATCTCATGGAGCGTGGAATTCTGAAAGGAATTGCCATGAACGGCGCCGGTATTATCCACGATGCTGAACTGGCCATGGCAGGATCCACTTCGGAAGATGTGGCAGCCTCCCTTGGCAAGGGGCAGTTCGGCATGGCCGAAGAAACAGGCAGGTACCTGAATGATGCCATAACCGATGGGGCAAAAAAAGGACTTGGACTGGGTGAATCGGTGGGGGCCATGCTTGTTCGAGAAGACTTTCCTTTCAACCGATACAGCCTCCTTGCCAGGGCACGGGAGCTTGAAATCCCTGTTACTGTGCACGTGGGGATTGGCACCGATATTATTCACTTTCATCCCAATGCGGATGGTGCAGCCATTGGAAAAACGTCACATCTGGATTTTCGAATTTTTTCCAGCCTTGTAACGACCCTCGAAGGAGGCATGTTGATCAATCTCGGTTCTGCCGTTATTCTTCCTGAAGTATTCTTGAAGGCCCTGAGCTTGGTAAGGAATCTTGGTTACAGGATCACGGATCTGACAACAGTAAACATGGATTTTATTCAGCATTACCGTCCCATGACCAATGTGGTTCGCCGTCCCACGCTTGAAGGGGGAAAAGGCTACAGCCTAGTGGGACATCACGAACTGATGTTTCCCCTGCTGGCGGCAGCGGTCATAGAAGGGTTGCATAAACGATAAGGAAATATGATGCCTATATATGAGTTCAAATGTTCTGAATGCAATGAGGAATTTGAAACGCTGGTCTTCAGGAGTGATGAGAAGGTAGCCTGCCCCCAGTGTGATGGAGATAGAGTAAAGAGGTTGATGTCTGCGTGCGGTTTTAAAAGTGGCGGTGGTCCGGCCTATTCTGGAGACCCATCCGGCGGTTCGACCCGTTCTGCCGGATCATCCGGCTGTTCAGGATGTACCAGTACCAACTGTAGCAGTTGTCACTAATATGAATTGAGGATACCGTTTTGTTTCGAATCGGATTTGGCTACGACGTTCATCGTCTCACGGAAAGCAGACCCCTGATTTTAGGGGGCGTCCATGTGCCTTACCCCTTTGGACTCGATGGACATTCCGATGCTGATGTACTCATCCATGCGGTCATGGATGCGGTGTTAGGAGCACTGGGTAAAGGAGATATCGGCCAGTACTTTCCGGATACAGATCCCAAATACAAGGGCATCTCCAGCCTGTCTCTCTTGAAAGCCGTGGCGGATCTTGCCAGGGCTGACCGATTCCACCTGAATAATCTGGATATAACGGTGGTAGCTCAAGCACCCAGGCTGGCGCCGCACCTGTCCGAAATGCGGGAGAATCTGGCAAAGGTTCTCGAAACGCCGGTTGACAGGATAAACATCAAGGCAACGACCAGTGAAGGGCTGGGTTTCTGTGGAAAAAGAGAAGGGATGGAAGCCTTTGCGGTGGCAAGCCTCATTCAAGGTGAAGAGGAAAAGACAGCCGGAACCATGTAAATGACCGTCCGGCTGCCTGAATCAAGCCTGAATGAATCGGTTTTTTGTGAACACCAAATTACTCAGGAATGGTATAGGTTACTTGAGCACTACTGACGCGTCCGTTCACATCGTTCAATAGAATTTTTATTTTGTGAACACCCGGGCTGAAGGAAAGATTCGGGCAGGTTACCGTTATCTTATTTGCGGTGGCTTCGGTAATGTTGGCGACAAAATAATCGATGAGCAGGGCTGTTACATCCGTGTTGTTGTAGTGAAATTTGAAGGAAGATGCGCCGGCAAACCCGCTCGGGGATCCCAAGGTGAACGACAAGGTAAAAGGCGTCGTATCCACCACATCGGCGGGTAGGGGCAATATGGTGATATTATAAGCCGCCAGGTTCTTGATCCTGTAAATTTTACCCGCACTGCCATCCACAACTAACATGTCGTTGGCATATTCCCCACCCTTGCTGAAATGAATCTCTACCGGTTCTTCAAATCCTTCGGCAAAGGTTGTCCTGACGCCAGCAGGAGAGATTCTTATTATTTCTCCGGTCTTGCTTTCGCTGACATATAGGAAATTGCCAAATGGAGTGTTGTTGCCAAAGGCAAGGCCTATCGGATTATCTAATTCCGTCAAAAAAGCTGTAGACTTTCCCATGGAGTCCACTTTCGATACCTCTCCACCACTGGTATTTGTCACGTAGAGAGATGTACCGAATGCGTCTCCCTGGCCGAAGGCAAGAACGCTGGGACGGCTCAACCCGTTGGCAAAGTCGGAGACAACCCCCGCAGGAGATACCTTTACAATCTTGTTTGCATTGGCCGAAGCCACATACAAATCACTGCCGAAACCGTTTTCCATTCCCCAGACCATATCCAAGGGAGAATCAATGCCAGTGGCAAAGGTGTATTGATCGCCACTTGGAGAAAGCCTTATAATGTTTCCGTCCGTCGAATACGATTCTCCTACGTACAGGTAATTGCCGAAACTTCCCGAACCAAAAAGAATGGCTACGGGGTAATCCAGCGTCCCCGGGTACGGGGTCTTGGCGCCATTTGGAGCAATTTTTGTCACCCTGTCTGCGCCATATTCCGTGACAAAAAGATTCGGACCATATCCACCTCCAGGGTGAAAATTTACCACATCCTGGGGATTCGACAAACCTTCCGTAAGCAAGATCGATCTATAGCCAGGTTCATTTATAATCACGGCAGCCTGGGTGGAAACTCCATTAAACAAACACAGCAAAAGCGCAAATACCAAAATTTTCATCCAATGCTCTTTCATTACTTTCTCCTTCCCCTAGGTTCTTTTCCATGCATCTAGAGAGAAATAAACGGTGAACTTTTTTATGATAATGGCTCCCTTTTACCACAAGGCATAGCCACTTTCAAGAGAGTAAGCAATTATCATTTCCAGAATTATGACCATCCTTACCTGCTGAGGATATGTCGTTTGAAGAAGAAATTTTCCATTAGTTCCCTTTTAGAGGAACTGGGATATTCTGATGTTTCATTAAAAAGCCTGGGGATGCAACACTGACTTCTTGACTTTGTTCGGTCATCTGATAAAAGATGGGCAGTAAAAAATCAAGATCTTCAGGTTCCTTCATTGAGGAAACAAAATTTGAAGACCATTTGTCAGTATTTTGATCTGTCCCGGCAGAATAAGGAGGCTCCACGTGGCACTTAGACTATATAATACGGCAACCCATAAAAAAGAACCATTCCGACCCCTTGAAGAAGGCAAAGTGGGCGTCTATGTGTGTGGCGTCACAGTGTACGATCTTTGCCATATCGGCCATGCCAGGTCGACCATCGTGTTTGATATTCTTACGAGATATCTGAGGGCAAGGGGATATCAGGTAACGTATGTTCGAAATTTCACTGATATTGATGATAAAATCATCGAAAGAGCTCGGCTTCTGGGGAAGGATACGGTTGAACTGGCCCAGGAATTTATTGATGCCTTTTATGAAGATATGGGCCGTCTTGGGGTGATCAATGCGGATGTGGAGCCAAAGGCCACGGACCACATCGATGGCATGATCGAGATGATCAAGACCCTTATAGACAAGGGCCATGCTTATGCTGAAGGAACCGATGTTTATTTCTCCGTGACGTCGTTCAAAGATTACGGCGGTCTTTCGGGGAGAAAACTGGAAGATATGCGGGCAGGCAGTCGAATCGCCGTAGATGACCGGAAAAGACATCCCATGGATTTTGTTCTGTGGAAAAGTGCCAAAGAAGGAGAACCTGAGTGGCCCAGCCCATGGGGTTCGGGAAGGCCTGGGTGGCATCTGGAATGCTCAGTCATGAGCAATCAATATCTTGGGATTTCTTTTGACATCCACGGAGGTGGGCGCGATCTCCTGTTCCCACACCATGAAAACGAACGGGCGCAGTCGATTGGCGCCAATGGCGGTAGTTTTGCCAGGAACTGGGTCCATAATGGCTTCGTTACGGTAGAATCAGAAAAAATGTCGAAATCGTTGGGTAATTTCCTTACCATCCGGGACGCACTTAAGGAGTATCATCCTGAAGTTCTAAGACTTTTCCTTATTTCCAAACAGTATCGAACCCCCCTTGATTTTTCAAAAGATGATGTTTTGGGTCTCCAGTCAGGCCTTGTACGAATATACCGGACACTGCAACGCCTTGAAGAAATTGCAGGACCTTACGAGGAAACGCAATACGAAACATCAGCCGCGCCCTTCGCTGAAGAATTCCCCCCCCAATCTTTTATGGGCAGGTTTGTGGAGTTGATGGACGATGATCTCAACACTTCCGGCGCCATCGGCCTTGTTTTTGAAAAAGTCAGAGATATGAACAGGGTCATGGACGACATACAGGGGGATGTGCCGGAGGAAACGGTTCGCAGTCTCAGGAAGGTTCAGCATCAGTTGAATATCATCGGCCGTGCGCTTGGGTTATTTCAGGAAAAACCGGAAAGTTTTTTCGAACAGGTGTCAGAGAGTTCCGACCGGATTGACGACGAGAAAATCGAAAAGCTGGTGGAAGAAAGAACCGTGGCCAGAGCAGAAAAGGACTGGGCCAGGTCTGATGAAATCCGAGATCAGCTGAAGGAAATGGGGGTCATTCTGGAAGATGGGCCAAAGGGGACTTCCTGGAGGCTTGATGTTTGAGATTCGATCCAGTTTCTCCCCATGCGGGGACCAGCCGGAGGCCATCGGGGATCTGGTAGATGGTCTGAGGAAAGGATTGGATAAACAGGTTCTTCTCGGCGTTACCGGATCCGGAAAAACCTTTACCGTGGCCCAGGTGATTGCCGAGGTTCAGAGGCCGGCTCTGGTTATTGCCCCAAACAAAACCCTTGCAGGGCAACTCTACGGGGAGATGAAAAAGCTGTTTCCTGACAATGCGGTAGAATATTTTGTCAGCTATTATGACTACTACCAACCGGAAGCCTATATCGCGCAGTCCGATACCTACATCCAGAAAGATTCCCATATCAACGAACAGATCGACAAAATGAGGCACGCTGCCACCAGATCCCTTCTGGATCGGGACGACGTCATTATTGTGGCAAGCGTATCGTGTATCTATGGGTTAGGGTCTCCGGAAGCCTACCATGATATGCTTATTACTATCGAAACAGAAACCATTCTTTCAAGAGAGGATGTGGTAAAAAAGCTGATTGAGATCCACTATGAACGTGGGGAAATGGATTTTTACAGGGGGAGATTTCGTGTGCGGGGCGATGTTCTGGACATCTATCCGGTTCATGAAGAAGATCGGGCAGTGCGAATTAATTTTTTCGGCGACGAAGTGGAATCTATTCAGGAAATAGACCCTCTCACGGGAAAATCCATTTCCAATTTGAAACGGATCACCATTTATCCTGCCACCCATTATGTTACTTCCGTGGGAGTACGAGAAAAAGCGGTCAGGCACATTAAAGAAGAATTAAAAGAACAGGCAGAGCTTTTTTATGAGGAAAAAAAGTTCATTGAAGCCCAGAGGATTGAGGAAAGAACCAGATTCGATCTGGAAATGATGGCTGAAATGGGATATTGTCATGGAATAGAGAACTATTCGAGACATCTGACCGGCAGGAATCCGGGAGAACCCCCGCCCACCCTTCTTGATTATTTTCCAAAGGATTTCATTGTTGTCATTGACGAAAGCCACATTACGGTTCCTCAACTCAACGGTATGTACAGGGGAGATCGGTCAAGGAAAAAAACCCTGGTAAAATATGGGTTTCGTCTTCCCTCCGCCCTGGACAATCGACCCCTTACTTTTGAAGAATTTGGCGATCGGGTGACCCAGGTAATCTATGTTTCCGCTACACCCGGTCCGTACGAACTTGAAAAAAGCCTAATGACTACGGAACAGATTATCAGGCCGACGGGTCTGGTGGACCCGGAGATTCAGGTAAGACCGGCCACGAACCAGGTGGATGATCTGTTGGGACTGATCAGGGGACGGGCTGAGGAAGGGGAAAGGACTCTTGTTACTACCTTGACCAAGAGAATGGCGGAAGACCTGACGGAATACTATTCCGAATTAGGCGTCAAAGTGGCCTATATGCACTCTGATATCAAAACCATCGAGAGGATGGAAATCATTCGGGATCTGAGACTGGGCGTATTTGACGTGCTGGTGGGAATCAACCTCCTCAGAGAAGGCCTTGACCTGCCGGAAGTTTCCCTCGTAGCCATCCTCGATGCAGACAAAGAAGGGTTCCTGCGTTCTGAGAGGTCTATCATTCAGACCTGTGGAAGGGCCGCCAGGAATATCAACGGAACAGTTATCCTTTATGCAGATAAGGTAACCGGCTCCATGGAAAGGGCAATGAAAGAGAGCCGTCGGCGCAGGGATACTCAATTAAACTACAACAGGGATAACCAGATTACACCCCAGTCCGTCAAAAAAGATATTGACAATATCCTGGAGTCTGCGTACGAGGCTGATTATGTAACGGTTCCCCTTATTTCCGAAGAAGACGCAGAGTACGTGAAACGTGAAAACCTCTCCGTAGTCATCGAGGACCTCACAAAGAAAATGATGGAGGCTGTTTCAAAACTGGAGTTTGAAGAAGCCGCCGCATTCAGAGACAGGATAAGAAGCCTGGAAAACCAGGAATTGGAAATGCTTGGGGGTTCTTGATGACACCAAAAAAGCGAAAAAAAAAGGCTCCACAACGTAAGGAA
>CAYOWC010000202.1:0-9084 GCA_964407525.1 uncultured Desulfobacteraceae bacterium
CATGGGTCTCGCATCAATCGCCATAGATGGGCCTCGTGACGACCGGCGGTGACACGATAGTGAGAAAGAATAGGCAGTAAGAAGGCTTAGGGTTACGCTGGAATGTGGAAAGCAGGAAATGCGAACCGTAGAATCTCAAATATGGGCTTTTCCTCCCGTATAAACAGAAGAGGGCACAGAGATTTTCGGTTTTCTCTGTGCCCTCCGTGAATTCTGCCAGAAAACAAGTGGACCACGCTGCAATCAAACCCGATCTTTGCGCGGTTCAATCTTCGCTATTCAATCTAAAATTTCACCTTGTCCAGGCCTTTAAGATCCAGGATCTCACGGGCCTCATCGGGCGTAGCGGGCTCCAGACTCAGCTCTTTCGCAATGTTTACCACCATGCGAACCTGGTCCGCACTGGAGGTAGCCTGTTTACCTTTGCCGGCATAAAGGGAATCTTCCAGGCCCACTCTGACATTCGGGGCCCCCATTGCCATGGCCGTGGCAGCCAGGGATATCTGATGTCGGCCCGCTCCAGCCACAGACCAGGTGAAATTGCCTTTACCAATTGACTCAACGGCTTCTTCATACATCCAGAGGAGATGTTTGATGGAAGGGGTCATCCACCCCACCAGCGGGCCAAATACGAACTGAAGATGGGGAGGCTGTTTTACCAGACCCTCTCTCATTAGCCAGGCCACATATCCGATATGTCCCAACTCGTATAGCTCAAATTCCGGCTTGGTGTCTGCCTCCAGCATGGTCTTGGCATATTCCATGTCGTCCCCCAGTGTTGGGGGCATTAATATCTTGTCCCGGGTAGATTCTATATAGTCCCGTTCCCAATCATATTTAAATTTCCCTTCATATCGGGAAGTCAATTCAAACAACCCCAGATTGAAAGGGGCGGGGTCAAAAGAACACATCTCCGGCTTCAACGTCTTCACCGGGATCAATTTCTCTTGAACAGTCTGATTAGGTCCCCCCCCAGTAGTGGGCAGAAGCACCAGATCGCACCGGGATTTAATTCCCCCCAAGACCTCTTTGAAAATGTTTACATCTGCGGTGGGTTTGCCGTCTTCCGGCTGCCGCACATGGATATGGGCAATGGCCGCTCCCGCCTCCCATGACTTTACGGCATCCTCAATAATCTGATCCGGAGTCAAGGGCAGGTAGTCGCTCATGGCGGGAATGTGAATAGCGCCTGTAATTGCAGCGGTAATAATAATTTTACTCATGATAATACTCCTTATTCTGAATTCTGGAACCTATGCTGAGCGGTTCAATGTTTATATTATTGTAGGTTTCAAAATAATAGTTTTGGGGACGCAGATTTCCGCAGATACGCACAGAATTAAAAACACAAAATCAGAGACAATCTGCGTTCATCAGCGTCCAGATTCTCTTTCTTACCGGGTCATGGCTTTGCGGCAACGCTGTAAGATCGAAAGAACCTCAAAGGGTTCCTCTACCAGCCCGAACGTGGGAATCCCTCTGGGTTCAAGAAAAGCCTTGGCCTCTTCCATGTAGTTCTTGTCACCACTGAAGGTCACATAAACAGGCTTTTCGGGATATTCTTCAGCTACTTCGACAATAAATTCCAGGGAGGGGATACCTGTTCCTTCCGTAAGCATCACCACGGGCACCACCGCGTCGATATTGGGATCTCTCAAAACGGCCCGCATCCCTTCCCGGTAACCAAATTCAATGCCGTGGGAGGTAGCTGAAGGCCAGATGTCCACTGGATTTCTCATGCGAATGTATGGCGGACTGATTTCCTGCAACCTTTTTCGATTTTCCTCTTCCAGTTGCGGCACCTGAAGCCCCAGTTCGTTGTGGCATAAATCAGAAAGCACCACAAGCATGGCCCCTGAAGGAGCCAGAAAACTCACCCTCGGCCCCTTGGGCAACGGCATGACCGCAAGGGCCTTGGCTGCCAGAAAAAGATGAGAATACTTCCGAACACGTACAACGCCCGCCTGCCGAAGTGCGCCATCGGTCACCCGGTCATCAGAGGCCATTGCCGCGGTATGGGCCACCGCAGCCCTGGCCCCCTCTCTGGTGCTGCCTCCCTTTAGGAGGATAACCGGTTTTCGCCTGGTAACCTCCCTGGCCACTTCAAGAAACCGTTTGGGCTTTTTAAAGCTTTCCAGGTACATAAAGATCGCCTTGGTCTCTTCGTCCTCTCCGAGATATTCCAGCGCTTCGCTTTCGTCCACGTCCAGTTTATTGCCCAGCCCTATCACCCGGGCCACCCCATAGTTTTCGTGGGTGAGAATATAACGCATGGTGTGGGTGGCAAAATTCCCCGTCTGGGCTATATAAGAGATGGGTCCACGGGGAATCTTTCCCAACGGGAAAAAACTGGATGTAAAGCCTATTGGGGTTGAGATGTGTCCCGATGTATTGGGTCCGAGAACCCGAATTCCCGTCTCCTGGATAAGTTGGATAAGGTCCTTCTGCATCTGCTCCCCTTCCTGGTCTACCTCGGAAAAGCCCCCTGCAGCCAGAACAACCGCATTGATTCCTTTTTCCGTAACCTTTCGAAGAGCTTCCAGGTTCATTTTGGCAGGAAGAATGATTATGGCTAAATCAATCCCATGGGGCAGTTCCTCAATGCTTGACGTAACCTTCTTCCCCAGGATCTCCCCACCCTTCGGATTCACAAGGTGGAGTTCTCCCTCAAATCCGTTGGCCAGGATGTTTTGGATCACATCATTCCCTGGTTTCCCAGGCGTTCCGGAGGCCCCGATAACAACCACGCTCTTTGGTTCAAAAAAGCCTTCTAAATGAGTGCTCAAGATATCTACCTCGTCTTTACAATTTGCGTTCACCGAACCATTGGCCGGCATATGTGTATAGAATTTCTATTCTAGCGAAATGTTACCAAGGCGTCAACCGCAATGGGTTTGCCATCCGTAATCACCAATGGATTAACATCGATTCCTTGAATCGCTTCATGTTCCAATCCGATCGTACCGAGTGCGATCAGGCTATTGACCATCATTTTCTTATCCACCTCTTTGAGGCCACGAATGGCACCCAGAATCTTATGCCCCCTGATCTCTTCCATCATTTCAAAGGCATCCTGTTCGCTGATGGGAGCCACCCGAAAAGAGACATCTTCCAAAATCTCTGTAAAAATACCTCCCAGCCCAAACATGACGCAAGGACCGAATTGCTCATCCCGATTCATGCCGATGACCAGTTCTCTCTCGCCCTTTATCATTTTCTGGACCAAAAACTTGTCCACATCGCCGGAGCATCTGTCTTTCAGCAGATTGAATGCTTCTTCCATATCGCCATCATTGCGAAGATCCAACTTAATCAGGCCTTTTTCCGTTTTATGCGTAATCTCTTCTGAGCAGACCTTCAAAACAACAGGATATGCGAGATCTCTTGCGGCGCGTTGCGCTCCACTGAGATCGTCTACCAAGGTCTCTCCTACAACAGGAATACCGTAGGCCGAAATGACTTGCTTACTATCATATTCAGAAAGCGCCTTTTTGTTATTTTTCCGCGCAGACTCCATTATGTCCAAAATCTGTTTCACATCTATCCTCCTGAATTAAAAAACATAGTTTGATTTGGATTCTGAAAAAAGTCGAATAAGAAAGACATTCTTCTTGACTTTTGGGCTCCAAACAACCCATATTATGTCACATGTGATAACATCAGTCTTCGATTCTTGTCAATTACTTTTTCTTCTTGACAAGCGGTGCTGGGTGCGATAAATATTTTTACTCATCAAGTCATCTGATCATTAGATGCCGTATCCTAATGTCTTAATATTTCAAAAACAGAATACTTTTCAGGAATGTAAATATCGTATCTAACCGTCCCAACTGAATTTTTACTGATGGAAATTCCTGCTGATCTCGCAAATATCACCCATGAATTGAACCATTGGGGTCTGGCGATAAACCAGCGAACTGAGTTTCACAAATCCATCACCCGATTGTCGGGGATTCGTTTGGAAACCTTGAGACTCAGCCCCAAATCCCGGTGTTCGTATCTGAAAGGAGGTGTTCTGAAAAAAGGGTAAGTAATATGAGGGTGGATTTTTGGGGTTGTGTGATGGCTAGCCTTGGGACAATCCCACCTGGATCATTAACAACATTCATATCGGGAGGTTATTACAGATGAAAAGATTATTTACCGGAATTTTGGCAGCTTTGCTCGTGTTTATTTTTGTCGGGATTAGCGGCGCCTGGGAACCCAATGAGAAAGGGTATCTGGGTGTGCCCAGACCTTTTTTGTGGTCACCGGTTGTGAACAAAATGGTCGACACGATGAAATACAAAAAGAAACCACCCTACACCATTGGTTTCTGTAACACATCCATCTCCAATATATGGCGTGTAGCCCTCCTCCATGAAATCCAGTATTATGCCTTTCTTCACAAAGATTTGATCAAAAAGCTGATCATTACCGACGCCAACGATGACCCCACCAAACAGATCGCCGACATGCAGAGCCTCATACAGCGGGGCGTGGACATCCTGTTGGTTAGCGCAGGCCAGTCCGCAGCCATGGACCCGGTTGTGACCCGCGCTATGAAAAAAGGGATTCCGGTAGTCATGGTTGACCGACGTGTAACATCGGACAATTTTGTCAGCTTTGTCTTCGCTTCAGATCTGACCATCGGCCGTTGGATGGCTCAGTGGACAGCGGAAACTCTGAATTATAAAGGAAACGTCGTGCTGCTGGCAGGAATGGCCGGAGCCAGCCCCGCCGAAGAGCGTATCCGTGGAGCCAAAGAAGTCTATATGCAATATCCCGGCATCAAGATACTGGATGTCCAATACTCAGACTGGTCCCCTGCCAAAGGCAAGAAGATCACGGCTGCGTGGATTCAGAAATACGGGAAAAAGATCGATGCAGTCACCTCCCTTCACGGATTGCAGGGATGGGGCGCTGTAGAGGCCTATCTTGAGGCCGGATGGGATCCCAAGGACATTCCGCTTCAGACCGGATCCGACCTGAACGGCCAGCTCCAACTGTGTTACAAAAACAAAATTCCGCTCTTCATTATCCATTTCCCACCGATACAGGGTGGAGCCGCTCTGGAAACCTGTCTTGATGTGCTGCAGGGAAAACCCGTTCCCCACATGAGGCCGGTTAAAAACAATCTCATCGTAACCAAGGGTTATGAAACCAAATCCGTGAGAGCGGACAAATATATATATCAGGAAGTGAAAATGGACGGTGCGGGTGATCTCATTATTTCCGTTGATTTTCCCTTTCCGTACGACGCACACAATTTCAATGTTGATTATCCTAAATAGGAAAAAGACTTAAATTTCATTATGATAGGCCTTACCCCGGCTTTACAGAGAATGGCCGGGGTAAAGCCAATAAAAGAGCACGCCTCTGACCGGGGAAAAATGGTCAGCCAGATTGAAAAAAAACTTCTTAAAGAAAGTTTCGCGCAGAGACGCAAAGACGCAGAGGAAAAAGCCATTAGGTTTAATTTACCGACTTCTATTTTTTTGCGCAGAAACCCTTGAACCCTTGAACCCTTGAACCCTTGAACCGAAACGTTTCACACAGGATCTTTGATGATGCAAGATATCATGCTTGAAGTGAAATCCATAACGAAACGCTTTCCCGGCGTCACAGCCCTTCGGGATGTGAATTTCTTCAACCGGAAAGGAGAAATCCATGCCTTGGTTGGGGAAAATGGTGCAGGGAAATCAACCCTTATCAAGATTATTGCAGGCGCATACCAGCCGGACGTCGGAGAAATCTTTTTTGACGGCAAAAAAGTCGTCTGGGAATCCCCACACCAGAGCAAAGGGAAAGGAATCAGCGTCATCTACCAGGAATTCAACCTTTTTCCTGAACTCAGCGTCTCCGAAAACATCTTCATGGGCAATGAGCGCCGGAAACATTTCAGGCTTCTTGATTTTGAGAAAATGAAGCGTGAGTCCCAGGAAATCCTGGACCGGTTCGGAATTCATCTGGATCCAGACCAAAAGGTCAAAGAATTATCCGTGGCCGAGCAACAGATGGTAGAAATTGCAAAAGGCATGTGCAACCAGACAAAACTGTTTATCCTCGATGAACCCACGGCCGGTATTTCCGAACGGGAAGCGGATGCACTTTTTGAGAGACTACACCTCCTCAAAGAAGAAGGCGTCTCGATTGTCTACATATCCCACCGGCTGGGAGAAATCTTTAAAAATGCCGATCGCGTAACGGTTCTTAAAGACGGACAGCTGGTAGACACGGTGGACGTAAAACAGATTGATCGAAACAAGCTGGTCTCCATGATGGTGGGAAGAAATCTGGAGGATATCTATCCAGCAAAAGCAAAGAGCTTTGAAAAAGAAGTCCTTCGTGTGGAAGACTTGAAAATTGGAAGCACGGTCAAAGGGGTCAGTTTTTCCCTCCATGAGGGAGAGGTCCTCGGTTTGGCCGGCCTTGTTGGAAGCCGGAGAACTGAGCTGGCCCATGGAATCTTCGGAAGCCTCCCCATAGATCATGGCGCCTGCATTGCTGGGGAGCGGACATTCAGCGCTACATCACCGAGAGAATCGATCGATTACGGCATCGCATTTCTCACTGAAGACAGAAAGAACGAGGGGCTCGTGTTTGGACAAAGCATCCAAGCCAACATCACCATGCCCACATTGTCCGATTTTGTGAAAAAGACCCTCATTAATCTCCGCTCGGAAAAAGATGTATGTGAAAAAGAGATGGAAAAATTCTCCATTTCCGCCTACGGTACCGAAGCCTTGATAGATAATCTCTCAGGAGGAAACCAGCAGAAAGTGCTCTTCAGCCGATGGGCCCGGGCCTGCGGTGGCATACTTATCCTGGATGAACCCACACGCGGGGTCGACGTGGGGGCCAAGATGGAGATCTATAAAATTATCAGAGACCTGGCCAATGACGGGATTGGAATTCTACTCATAAGTTCTGACCTTCCTGAAATCATAGGGATGTCTGATCGGGTCATTGTTATGAAAGAGGGTTCCGTCACGGGCGAATTGGCGCAAAACGAGATCCATGAAGAAGCGATTATGCATCTTGCAACCCTGAGCCGGTCTGAACAGACATAAAACAGAATACGGAAAGGTTCAATGAAAGCCACATCCATAATGAAGCGTTTTAGGATAGACCCTGCCATCGGAATTGTATCCGGACTCGTTCTCCTACTGGCCATTATAGGTTTTTTTATCAGTGACCGCTTCGGAACAATCCAGAATCTCACCAATATCCTGGAGAACTCGGTTTCTCTCGGCCTTGCCAGCCTGGGCCAGACCCTGGTTATTCTGACGGGAGGAATTGATCTTTCCATAGGAGGCGTGATCAATCTCGCCTCCTGTCTGACGTCCGGAATGATCAACGGGGACAGCAGACTTGTGGTGCCGGTCATCGTCGGGGTCCTGCTCCTCGGGATCCTGATCGGTTTCATTAACGGATCATTAACCGTCTGGCTGGGGGTCCATCCCTTGATTGTGACCCTTGGCATGTCCATGGTACTGCAGGGGGTGACCCTGCTCTACACACTGGTTCCGCCCGGTGCCATGCCTCTGTCCTTTGACTTCATAGCTTATGGTAGAATATTGGGGGTTCCCTTCGCACCGGTGGTTATGATCCTGATCTTTATTATCATGGGGGTATTCCTGAGAAAAACCAGTCTGGGCCGACACGTCTATGCCGTCGGGGACAACGCCGAAGCGGCAAGACTTTCCGGAATCCGGCAAAACTGGGTGGTCATTTTCGTCTATTCGGCCTGTGGTTTTTTCGCTGCCCTTACCGGGATCTACCTGGTCAGCCGAATGGGGATCGGGGACCCCCGTGTCGGTGAGTATTATATGCTGAGCTCCATTACACCGGTGGTGGTAGGAGGGACCATCCTGGCTGGCGGGAAAGGCGGGGTTACGGGCACCCTCATCGGAGTCTTTCTCATTATTCTGCTGAGAAATCTCCTCAACTTTATGGATATCACCTCTTTCTATCAATGGATTATTGAGGGGCTTATCATCATTATCGCAGTCTCGTTTTACGTTGAAAAGAGGAAGCTATGAGCGATTCACCTATTTCCGTGGACAGTGGAGAAATGTCGGCGTTGCGTCGTGCCATCCCTTTCTTTCAGAAATACGGACTCTACGTATTTCTGGTCATTCTCCTGATTGTGGCCTTCTCGGTTTCACCGCAGTTTTTTTCACCACGCAATATCCAGAACCTTCTTACCGACGGCGCCCCCCTGGGAATGGCGGCTTTGGGGCAGACCTTTGTCATCCTTACTGGGGGGTTGGATCTATCCGTGGGCTCTCTCATGTCTACGGTGGCGGTCATTGCCACATCTATAAAACCTGACAACATCATGATATTGCCCATATTCCTGATCTCCATATGCTTCGGTGCGCTGGTGGGATTCGTCAATGGCTGGCTGGTCACCAAAAGAAAGGTTTCGCCTTTTCTGGCCACCCTGGCTACCATGATCGTTCTTCAGGGTATTCGATTTGCCTATACAAAGGGAGCTCCCCTTTCCGGAGACCTTCCACCCGGATTTCGCGTCCTTGGGACAGGGACCCTGCTTTCCATACCGGTAAACCTGGTCGTCCTTGCCTTTCTGATTTTCGTTTTTGCAATTTTGCTCTACCGCTCATCCTACGGAAGGAAACTCTATCTTGTGGGTGGCAATCCCCGGGCCGCTTTTCTGTCCGGCATCAACTCGGACCTGGTCATCATCGCCGCCTATATGATCTGTGCCATCCTTGCAAGCATTGCGGGGTTGTTTCTCGTGGGCTATGTGGGGAGTGTGGACAACTGGGTCGGAAGAGGTTATGAGTTGGACTCCATCGCAGCAGTGATGATGGGGGGCGCGTCCTTCAAAGGTGGAAAAGGGGGTATTTTTGGTTCCATTGCGGGGGTGATTGTCCTTATTGTGATCTACAATCTGGTCCTGCTTTTGGGATTACCCATCCAAGCCCAGTTGGTAGTGAAAGGATTGGTTATTATTCTTGCTGCTTCTTTCTATTTGACTCGCAGCAATTAGAGGCTCGTGTGAAACCTCATCTGGTTATTGGTTTTGAACCGCAAAGTCGCGAAGGCCGCAAAGCCTTTTTCGAATCGGAACGGACG
>CAYOWC010000203.1:0-1447 GCA_964407525.1 uncultured Desulfobacteraceae bacterium
GAAAGGAGCTCTTCGTCCACTTGAAATTGCCTGATATTACGGGGTTTCCTGAAGGAGTTAGAGAGAGTCCTCTTCCCTTTTGCGAGAAGTAGGTTCTGTCTTCCCATGGGATCATAATGGAGGCTTGGGGTGGCCTCCGGACTTTTCAGAAAATCATTGGAAAGGTTGCAGGAAAGTTCAACCATCGTGGCAAGATACTGGTGGAAAAGTCTCCACCGATTCGCCTTCGGTTCAAAAAACAGGTCCCGTTTGGAATAAAGATAATCGGAGAATTTGACCGTATTTGCAAAAAACTGCTTCCCCGTTTTCAGGCCCCGTTGCCTCTTACCCGCCACGAGTTTCAACAGGTCGTCACAGATCTGGTGGTCCATACACAAAACACCCCTGGCAATCTTTGTGTAGCCGGAACCAATCAAATAATCAGACCGGACTTCCCAGAACAGATGCCCCATTTTCCCCTTACCAGGATACGTACTAAGCAACTTGGGAATAAAAAAATTATGCGCTATAACATCCGCCGCGAGATGGGAAAGAAAACCTAAGGCATAAGAAGCCTCGCGTTCATCTTTCACCTCGGCGAGAAGCTTGAAGCCGCCTTCCCAGGTGTGGGGATTTTCCACGATTCTCTTCTTTCTCCCTTTTCCGATGAAAAAGTCGGCCGAAAGGGAACCGTACATATATTCTATTGGAAAAGCAGTAATAATTCCGGCCATTGAAGGGAGAAGAAATTTTGCACAATCAAGCGTGTTCAAGGCGATGGCCGTGTGAACGGCGGGGCCCCAGGCAAGCGCCTGATCAATCCAGAAAAAAATACCTGCAAAAAAAACGGAAAAAAATACCACCAATCTATTTCTTAACATTATTCTTGTTGCCTCTTCGGTTGTACACAAAATTAGCCACCCCGTTTAAATATGCGCAAAAGAGGTTTAACGGGACAAGCGGACTCACACAGACATAGTGAGAAAAATTGAAAACTGTTCTCCGAGATCCAATTTGAGTACAGTAATACCTATAATATCATATTTCCAGTCCGAGTATCAATAGGCAACGCAGATTTTCGCAGGTAGGCGCGGATAGATGGGGCATTCGTGTTCACTTAGGGTTCGCCCAAGAATAATTTCACATTTTTTGTCAGTTTCAGGCTGCCTTCGGATGCTTATTCACAGTTTATCATCTTTATCTCTGGATTCCGGCCTTCGCCGGAATGACGAAGTCGAGTTTGGGAATAAAACCAGAATACCACGATTACTCATTTTCACCTTTCAAAATATAAGTACGCGAAAACCGGCTGCCCAATAAAAAGACTAGAGATAATATGCACTCATTAGCATCGAAAATATTTCCAGACATTACCGCTCTCCCTTTCCTTAGACTTGATTTTAGGATGATTTTGGTTTAGTTTTAGATTGGTTGCTGGTTACTCATTGCTGGTTACTCATTGCTGGTT
>CAYOWC010000203.1:1547-9073 GCA_964407525.1 uncultured Desulfobacteraceae bacterium
TTGCTGGTTACTCATTGCTGGTTACTCATTGCTGGTTGCTCGTTACTCGTTACTCGTTGCTGGCTATCAACCAATAGTCTATAGCCGCCGGTAACCAGCAACTGATAGCTGCTATCCGGCGTTGTATTTCCTGCCTTTCCCAGAATTTTAGGATTCAAAGGTCTCGAACTCTGACTTTGAAGATGGAAGAAACTTATGGATCGTGACCCAGTTGAAAACAGGGGGAAAGGGCACCGTGAAAGATTACGCCAGAAATTTCTAAGCGGTGGACTTGAAAGGTTTACGGACGAGGAAGTCATTGAATTTCTTCTCACGTTGGGCACTCCGAGAGGAGACCAGAAATTGCCGGCGCGGGAGGCGCTTCAACAATTCGGGTCTCTATCAGCGGTTCTTTCAGCACCGGTAGATAAACTCACTCAAATAAAAGGCATAGGCCCTAAAAATGCACTATATTTAGCGCTCATTCATCAAATTGCAGGAAGATACCTGAAAGATAATGCAGCAGGGAAAGCCTTTTTCAACTCTTCCCGGGCTATTTTTGATTACCTTTTCCATTCCATGAGGGATCTGAAAAGAGAGGTTTTCAAAGTTCTCTACTTAAACCGCAAAAATGAACTGATCACCGACCACGATCTTTTTAAGGGAAGTCTCACGGGCAGCGCTGTTTATCCACGAGAGATCTTAACATTAGCACTTGAATACAGGGCTGCCGGCATGGTTTTTGTGCACAATCACCCTTCAGGGGATCCGACTCCATCACCGGAGGACACCGCCCTGACCAGGGATCTTGTCTGGGCGGCAAAGCTTTTAACCATCCAGGTCCTTGACCATATCATTATTGGGAAAAACAGGTATTACAGCTTTGCGGACGAGGGATTCATAAAGCGATTTTCAGACCAGTATGGGGAAAATTTCAACTCCTCTTTAACTACTTGACATGGCGGCAAAAGTGGTAAACTTAGAGGCAATGAAAAGGATTTTCCGGAACAGTCAAACTAAAACCCACGTTCCGGAACTCTATTTTTTGACAGGATTGACAGGATTAACAGGATAAAAAAAGGCTACAAGCTGCTATCCTGCAATTTTGTGAATCTTGTTATCTTTTAAGGCTAATAGCTAACCACTGATTACGGAATTTAGGAGTAAATCTTTCTCGAATGCGAGAGTGGCGGAACTGGTAGACGCGCTGGACTTAGGATCCAGTGGGATATCCTGTAGGGGTTCGACTCCCCTCTCTCGCACCAAATCGACAAGAACCAGGAAAAGTATTACCGTATAGTAATGAGGAGAACAATGAAAACAAATCTGGAGGAAATAAGCACTGTCAAGAAAAAAGTGGTTGTCGAAATAGAATCCAGCGAGGTTGACAAAAAGCTGAATCAATCCTACGCGGCAGTCGGCAAAAAGGCAAAGATTCCTGGTTTCCGACCCGGCAAGATTCCGAGAAAGATTCTCGAATCCTATTTTGGAAGCCAGGTGATGGACGATGTAACCAGGGAATTGATCAGTGAATCTTTCCCCGAGGCAATCAATGAAGTGAATATGTTTCCTTTAGGACAGCCGGTTCTTGAAAAAGATATTCTTACACCGGGTCAGGATTTTAAATATTCCGCCGTGATTGAAGTGCGTCCTCAATTTGAAGTACAGAACTATTCGGGTGTGGAAGTCCAGAAGGAGAAATGGTCTCTCGAAGAAAAACAGGTGGAGGAAGAACTTGGCCGCATTCGAGAGTCGAATGGGAAGTTCAACCCTGTGGAAGGAAGACCTGCCAAAGAAGGGGATTCCGCCGTTTTGGAATACGAAGAGTTGTTAGATGGAAATCCCGTAGAAGGGACCAAATCGTCGAATCAAATGATGCTCATCGGTCGAAACGAATTTCACGCGGCCTTCGATGAGGCCCTGGTCGGGCTCAACAAAGGGGACGAAACGCAAGTTGAAATCGATTTTGCGGAAAATCACCCCAACGGGAAATGGGCTGGAAAAAAAGTGACGTTCAAAATCCAGCTTAGCGATATAAAGGAGCTTGAACTTCCGGAATTAGATGATGAATTTGCCCAAAAACTCGGCCCTGACTTCAAGACAGTGGATATCCTGAAAGAGGAAATAAGAAAGTCTTTAACGGCCAGGGAAGAAAAAAGGATAGATTCACAATTGAAGGACAGGCTGTTGGACAAAATAGCGGAAGGACTCGATATAGAAATTCCCCAGATCATGATCGATTTGGAAACAGACGCCTCCCTGGAGAGATTTCAGATGAATCTGCGCGGTACCGGGGGTACATTGGAAAGTATTGGAATTTCAGAAGAGAAACTGAAGGAAAATTTTGAGCCCATGTCTCGAAAAAGGGTCAAGGAAATGCTGATGCTGGCCCAGATAGCCAAGCAGGAAAAGATGACCTTGACGGATGAAGATATGGATCAGGGGTTCAAAGAAATTGGGGAGAGTATGGGGCAAGACTCTGAAACTGTAAAGAAATTCTATGAGGCGAAAGGCCTTATGGATTCTTTGAAAGACCAGTTTCTGGAGGAAAAAGTATTGAGATATCTTGTTGAGAATGGTAATATTTCAGAAGTGGAAAAAGAGGCTATTGCCTAACAGCTGCAATTAGCTTTTACATAGCCGTTAGCTTAAAGGATTCAAACCTTTGAATGCCTCATAAAAATAGGAGGATAGAGACCCTTCATGTTAATACCGATGGTAATTGAACAATCCAGCCGTGGAGAACGCGCTTACGATATTTATTCCCGGCTTCTAAAAGACAGGATCATTTTTTTAGGTTCGCAGGTTCACGATGATATGGCCAATACCATTATCGCGCAGCTGCTGTTTCTTGAATCTGAGGATCCCGAGAAAGAAATCAGCCTGTACGTCAATTCGCCGGGCGGCTCCGTTTCAGCAGGCCTTGCACTCTATGACACCATGCAATATATCGGGCCGGACATTGCAACAATCTGCATGGGCCAGGCTTCAAGTATGGGGGCTATTCTTCTCGCTGCAGGAACAGAGGGCAAAAGATATGCCCTTCCCAACTCCCGGATCATGATTCACCAGCCGTTGGGTGGCGCCCAGGGACAGGCAACGGATATTGACATTCATGCCAAGGAAATCCTGAAAACCAGAGAGAACATTAATCAGATTCTGGCCAAACACACCGGCCAAGGGATAAAAAAGATTCGGAAAGATACCGAGCGTGATTTTTTTATGACCTGCGAACAAGCAAAAACCTATGGAATCATAGATAAAATCATTACCAAGAGAGACATTCAAACAAAATCAGACTGAAGATGACCCCGTTTTAGCATTTCTGGTTCGGGTGCTAAATAAAACAGTGAGGTGCTATGGCTAAAAACAGTTCTTCTAATGACGATCTGCTCTGCTCCTTTTGCGGAAAAAGTCAGGATGAAGTAAAAAAACTTATTGCCGGACCGTCCGTGTACATCTGTGACGAGTGTATCCAGTTATGCAATGAAATCATCGCGGAGGAATACTCGGAAGAAGAAAAAGATGACTCCGGCGGATTATTGAAGCCTGTTGAGATCAAAGAAATTCTTGATCAGTATGTAATTGAGCAGGATCGGCCGAAAAAGGTACTTTCCGTTGCCGTCCACAATCATTACAAGCGGATCGACACCAAGATCGATTTGGAAGGTATAGAGATAGAAAAAAGCAACATCCTCCTCATCGGGCCTACGGGATGCGGAAAAACCTTGATGGCCCAGACTCTGGCCAAGATATTAAACGTTCCTTTTACCATTGCCGATGCAACAACGCTTACTGAGGCCGGGTACGTGGGTGAGGATGTGGAAAACATCATTCTGAGCCTGGTCCAGGGCGCCGATTACGATGTGGAAGCGGCCTGCAGAGGAATTGTTTATATCGATGAAATTGATAAGATCGCTCGAAAAGCCGACAGCCCTTCTATCACGCGGGATGTATCCGGGGAAGGGGTACAGCAGGCCCTGTTGAAAATAATAGAAGGCACCATGGCCAATGTTCCTCCTAAGGGAGGAAGAAAACATCCACAGCAGGATTTCGTGAAAGTGGATACGAAAAATATCCTTTTCATCTGCGGGGGAACCTTCAACGGTCTGACTGACGTGATCAGTAGAAGGATCGGAAGCAAGTTGATGGGATTCGAGGCAGACATAAAGGGTGCTAAGGATATGAACACCAACGAGATTTTATCCCTGGTCCAGCCTGAAGACCTCATTAAGTTTGGAATGATCCCTGAATTCATCGGAAGGATTCCCGTGGTGTCGACGCTCAATGAACTCAGCCTTGAAGCCCTGGTTCGCATTTTAACGGAACCAAAAAATGCGCTGGTGAAACAGTATCAAAAGTTGTTTGAGCTGGAGAATGTCGAACTGAAATTCACGGAGGAAGTGTTAAAGACTATAGCGCAGGATGCCCTCAAAAGGAAATCGGGGGCACGCGGTCTGAGAGCTGTTTTAGAATCTATCATGTTAGACATCATGTACGACATCCCCTCTTCTCCAGACGTGAGGGAATGCATTATCAACCAGGAAGTTGTAGCGAAAGGCGAAGCGCCTTTGCTCCTTTACGCAAACCAGGCCACCTATGGATAATGATATGCTTGAAACACTAAAAAAAGATCACGAGGAACCCACCGGGAATGAACCGCTCTACTATCCGCTTTTGCCGTTGCGAGATGTGGTGGTATTCCCAAACGTGGTGGTTCCTCTGTTTGTGGGCCGGGGAAAATCGATTAAGGCCCTTGAATATGCACTTTCTCATAACAAGGAAATCTTTCTTGCCGCCCAGAGAGAGGCAGAATCGGATGACCCCGAACCTAAGGATATCTATGAAGTTGGAACTCTTGGGACGGTTCTCCAGCTGCTGAAATTGCCTGATGGCACTGTAAAGGCACTCATTGAAGGGAAAGAGAGAGGCCGGATACAAAACTTTGCTGATCGACAGGGGTTCTTTATTGTCGAGGTAGTCAGGGTCAATACTTCGTCTGTGCAGAATCTGGAAACCAAGGCATTGTTGAGGGCCATTCATACCAGTTTTGAAGAGTACTCCAAACTCAACAATAAAATTGGGAAGGAAATTGTCTCTGCCGTTACCTCCATAGGGGATCCGGGACGTCTCGCTGACACAATCGCGGGGCATCTGGCGCTGAAGGTCAGCGATAAGCAGGAACTTCTCGAAGCCGTTGAGCTCAACCACAGATTGGAAAAGCTTTTTGAAAAGCTTGCTAAAGAGGTGGACATCCTTCGTCTTGAGAATCGGCTCAGGGGTCGAGTGAAGAACCAGATGGAAAAAACTCAGAAGGATTATTACCTCAACGAGCAGATTCGCGCTATCCATAAGGAAATGGGTACGAAGGACGATTTTAAGGCCGAGCTTGACGAACTCCAGAAAAAAATCAAGAAAAAGAGGCTCACCAAGGAAGCGAAGCAGCGAACATGGCAGGAATTCAAAAAACTGAAAATGATGGCCCCCATGTCTGCCGAGGCAGCAGTGGTGAGGAATTATATCGACTGGATTCTTGATCTGCCGTGGCGAACTAAGACAAAAACCCGAATTCAAATAGGGGAAGCGGAAGCAATTCTTGATGAAGATCATTACGGCCTCGAAAAGCCGAAAGAGAGAATCATTGAGTATCTTGCGGTTCAGGAACTGACGAAGAAGTTGAAAGGCCCCATCTTGTGTCTCGTGGGACCCCCGGGAGTGGGAAAGACTTCCCTTGCCAAATCGGTAGCGAGGGCCACAGGTAGAAATTTCGTACGCCTTTCCCTGGGCGGCGTAAGGGATGAAGCTGAAATCAGAGGGCATCGAAGGACCTACATCGGAGCGATGCCCGGCAAAATCATACAGTATTTGAAAAAGGCCAAAACCAGTAACCCAGTGTTCTGCCTCGACGAAGTGGATAAAATGAGCACCGATTTTCGAGGAGACCCGTCCGCGGCTCTGCTCGAGGTGCTTGATCCCGAACAGAATGTGGCGTTTGGCGATCACTACCTCGATCTGGATTATGACCTTTCCGATGTATTTTTTATTACCACCGCCAATAATCTCTACAATATCCCCGTTCCTCTACAGGACAGGATGGAAGTGATCAGGCTTCCCGGGTATACTGAGGTGGAAAAACTCAACATCGCAAAACAGTTTCTCATAAAGAAACAAATTGAGCAGAATGGGCTTGACCCCTCCAATATATCCTTTACCGACCAGGCCGTCCTCAAGGTTATCCGCAACCACACAAGCGAAGCGGGCGTGAGGAATCTGGAAAGAGAAATTTCTTCCATCTGCCGAAAAGTCGCAAGAGAGATCGTCAAAAAAGGAACAGATAAAAAAATTGCAATAAAAACCAAGTCTGTTGAGAAGTATCTTGGTGTAGGCAGATATCGTTATGGCCGGACCGAAGAGAAGGACACCGTGGGTGTCACCACCGGCCTTGCCTGGACGGATATTGGAGGCGAGCTCCTGCAGACGGAAGCAACCATGATGCCAGGGAAAGGCAGCCTAGTTCTAACGGGTAAACTGGGCGATGTCATGCAGGAATCGGCCCAGGCTGCCTTGAGCTATGTTCGATCACGGGCAAAACAGTTGAAGCTCCCTGATGGGTTTTATGAAAAAATCGATATCCATGTCCATGTTCCGGAAGGAGCCACACCGAAAGATGGGCCTTCGGCAGGCATAACCATGGCCACGTCGCTGGTATCGGCAATGACGGGGTATCCGGTGAATCACAATATTGCCATGACCGGTGAAATTACTCTCCGGGGAAGAGTGCTTCCGATCGGAGGATTGAAGGAGAAAATCCTGGCTGCTCACAGGGGTGGTGTTAATAAAGTGCTCATTCCTTTTGAAAACAAGAAGGACATCGCGGAAATACCCAAAAATGTCCTTAAGAAAGTTGAGTTGGTTCTGGTAGAACATATGGATCAGGTCCTTCCAGAGGCCCTTATTTTGGGGGATGAAGACCAGCTGTTTGCACCTGAAGAGGAATATAAACCATTCTGCCTGAGTGAGCTGGTCAAGGTTTCTGAAAACCCCGATCAGAATATTACAGCGCACTGACTTTTTCGTCGTAAAATGCTTGACAAGAAGAAATTGGAATGGTAAACGTTCCTATTCTTCTTGAGCAGGCGGGTAGCTCAGTGGGAGAGCATCGGCCTTACAAGCCGAGGGTCGCGGGTTCAAGCCCCGCTCCGCCTACCATTGCACTGCGGGCACTGCGTTGTTTCGGGAAGATTGGGAGTTTAGTTCACGTGGGGGCGTAGTTCAGTTTGGTTAGAACGTCCCGCATGTGTGCGGGGAGATCGCGAGTTCTTCTCCCCCAAAATGTAGTTGGTGCGTTTGATTTAAATTTGTTTTATGTGGGGGCGTAGTTCAGTTTGGTTAGAACGTCCCGCATGTGTGCGGGGAGATCGCGAGTTCTTCTCCCCCAAAATGTAGTTGGTGCGTTTGATTTAAATTTGTTTTATGTGGGGGCGTAGTTCAGTTTGGTTAGAACGCCGGCCTGTCACGCCGGAGGTCGCGAGTTCGAGTCTCGTCGT
>CAYOWC010000204.1:0-9049 GCA_964407525.1 uncultured Desulfobacteraceae bacterium
AGGTTTCGGGTGTCAGGTTTCAGTACCTATTATTCCCATTTTCTGGTTGCAATAAGCGTAAATACTTGTTATTACGTTGAATGTGCTGAATGCGGCCCGGGTTTTTCCTGACACCTGACACCTGACACCTGAGCATGGTCTATTCGACAACTGACAAAAATATCACGTTAATCCACGATGAGCCATCTGCGTTTATCGACGTCCAATGTCTTTTATGCAATAGGTAAACCGAGGTTGAAAGATGAAAAATACCATCGCTTTTGTTATGGCTGGCGGCAGGGGCGAAAGGCTCATGCCGTTGACTTTGGACCGCGCGAAACCTGCAGTTCCATTCGGGGGCATTTACCGTCTGGTGGATTTCACACTTAGTAATTGTGTGAATTCATCTATTTATCGCATCATTGTTTTGCCGCAGTATAAGTCCCAGTCACTGACCGATCATCTCGAAGACGGCTGGAATATCTTTAGCCGGAAAATGGGGCATTTTCTGAAAGCTGTTCCCCCACAGCAGAGGACAGGGCTGGACTGGTACAGGGGAACCGCGGATTCTATTCGACAGAACCTGTATCTCATAGAGAAGTACAATCCGGAAAATATCCTGATTTTGTCGGGCGATCATATATACAAGATGCATTTCGGTCAGTTTCTTCAATTTCATCAGGAGAAAAGGGCTGATTTAACGATTTCTCTCCTGAAGGTGCGGAAAGAGGTCGCCCAGCAGTTCGGCGTGGCGGAAATAGATAGAAGCTCCCAGATTCTGGGCTTCCAGGAAAAACCTAAGACGGATATCAAGTGCATTCCCGGAGATTCTGATCATGTGCTTGTTTCCATGGGTATTTATCTTTTTCGCACAAAACGCCTTGTAGAAATCCTGAAGAATGGAAAAGAAGATGACTTTGGGCAGGATATTATCCCGGGTATGTTGAAAACACATCAGATTTTTGGTTATCCGTTCATGCGGGAAAACAGGATTGAAGATTATGTGTACAAGACTTCCCAAAGCGGCGAACGGAAACTCCGCCTGGATTTGCATACCCCTGATTCCTCTTATTGGAGGGATGTGGGAACACTGGATGCTTATTGGAATGCAAATATGGATTTGACCGGCATGGATCCATACTTCAACCTGTATGGACGAAACTGGCCGATTCACACCCATCAGGTGGTGGCCCCGCCTGCGAAATTCGTATTTTCAAATGAGGGAGTGAAAGGAGCGAGAATGGGGATCGCCTCTGATTCCCTGGTGTCATCGGGCTGTATTGTCAGTGGGATCGTTCGGAATTGCGTTCTTTCATGTAATGTGGTGATTGGCAAATGGGCCACCGTTGACGAATCCGTGATTCTGGATGGTGTTGTTGTAGGACAACATTGCAAAATCAAGAAAGCGATTATCGACAAGGGAAATGTAATTCCGTCGGGAACAGAAATTGGACAGGACCCACGAAAGGATGCGGAAACTTTTACTGTAACCGAAAGGGGGATTGTCGTTGTGCCCAAAGGATACTTTACGGGTTGATGTTAAAAGAATGAAAATACCACTGAGAAAAAATCCCCACATTTATGAAATCAACCTGATGACCTGGCTGTCCATGTTGAGCAAGAGAGAGGGCAGGCAGATTTCCATTGGCAGTATTCCCGGAGCTGAATGGAAAAAATTGCGGAAGATGGGCATCGATATTGTCTGGCTCATGGGTGTCTGGCAAAGGAGTTTTTTGTCCGTGGAAATAGCAAGGAATGAATCCGGGCTCGTAGTGGAAGGGCGCGCTATCCTGGCTGATTTCGAGATGGAAGATATTTCCGGATCACCCTATTCCGTGAAGGATTACAGACCTGATCCTGTTTTCGGAACGACTGCAGACCTGGAAGATCTTAGCAATCGGCTGGAAGACGAGGGGCTTTTGCTGGTTCTTGATTTCGTGCCCAACCATACGGCATGCGACCATCCATGGATTCGCTCGAATCCGGAGCATTATGTTCGGGGTCGTAAAATAGACAATGAGAATTGCCCCGAGGGGCTTTTTCGAAACCGTGGAAAAGCAGGCGACTTCTGTATTGCCCACGGAAAAGATCCCCATTTTCCGGCGTGGACCGATACGGCCCAGGTGGAATACCGTAATTCGGAAACCAGGAAAACCATGGCTGGAATTATGGCCCAGCTGGCAGGCTGGTGTCATGGACTCAGGTGCGATATGGCCATGTTGGTTCTGGAGAGTGTTTTTCGGGAAACGTGGGCACATATCTCCTGCGAACGGGACGAGGGGGGGGAGTTCTGGCCTGGTGCGTCTGAGACTTTCAAGTCTGTTCGTGAAGGAGGCATTCTCATGGCGGAGGCATATTGGGGAAAAGAATCCGAACTTCTTGATCGGGGGTTTGATTACGCCTATGATAAAACCCTTTATGATCTGTTGGTGGAACGGGATGTCCGAAGCCTGCGGGGCTATCTTCAAGGCCCGTTGGAATACCAGGAAAAGATGATTCGATTCCTGGAGAACCATGATGAAAAAAGGGCTTTAACAGTTTTTGGGCAGAGCAGGATCAGATGTGCTATGGTGATACAATCCACGCTTCCGGGCATGAGATTCTGGCAGGACGGCCAATTTGAAGGCTCCCAAATTCGCGTGCCCGTTCAACTGAAACGATGTCCCGAAGAGCCGTTGGACAAAGATCTTGAAAACTTCTCAAAAATGCTCCTTCATGAAGTGGATCATCCCGTCTTCCATGACGGTCTCTATGATGTCTGTTCCACCTCAGGTTGGGAGGATAATCAATCCCATCAGAACCTGCTTGCCTGGACCTGGAGTCTGGGCCGGGATAGACGGTTGATTGTTTCTAACCTCTCTGATGCTCCCGCTCAGGGATATGTGAAACTTCCATCCAGTTGGTCTGACTGGGACCATTTTCATCTTTCTGATCCGTTGAAAGGGGATTGCTTTTTTCGGCCCGCGGATGCAATCTTCGATACAGGTTTGTTCGTGGATTTAGCGGAATCTGATTTTCATTTCTTTCAAGTGAACAAGAGGTAAGTGATGATAAAACCGATAAGAATATTAGATGTGAAACCGAAAATCCCTGAGAGGCTCCAACCCCTGTACGAATTGGCAAATAACCTCTATTTCGCATGGCATCATGATGCGGATGAGCTTTTTAAAAGGATTGATTCAGACAAGTGGAAGAAAACGAAAAGGAACCCGATCGCGTTTTTGGGTAGCCTTAAACAGTCTGAGCTGACTGGTCTTACTAAAGACGAGGGCTTTCTTTCCCATATGGACAGGGTGAAGATGGAGTTTGATCGATACATGTCGGAAAAGCCGGATAAGAAGATATTCGGAAAAGATGCCCCTTTTTTGGCGGCCTATTTTACTGCTGAATGCGGTGTTGCGGACTGTCTTCCCATTTATTCGGGAGGTCTTGGGATCCTGTCTGGTGATCATTTGAAATCATCCAGCGACCTTAATTTGCCGCTGGTAGGTATTTCTCTGGCCTATCAGGAGGGATATTTTACGCAATACCTTACCCATGACGGCTGGCAGATGGAAACCTATCCGGTCAATAAGTTTACAGCCATGCCGATGGAACGGGTGCTGGACGATTCAGGGAATTCGACACAGGTATCTGTCGATCTCAAAGGAGAAACCGTTCATATCCAGGCATGGAAAGTCCATGTGGGCAGGATAGTCCTTTACCTTCTGGACACAAACATGGAAGTGAATTCGGAGAGGGGGAGGAGCGTCACGTCCCGTCTGTATGGAGGGGATCGTGAGATGAGAATAAGCCAGGAGATCGTCTTAGGGATCGGAGGGGTAAAGCTGCTTAAGGCTGTAGGATTGGAACCGGCCGTCTACCATATGAACGAAGGACATTCTGCTTTTGCGGTTTTTGAACGAATCCGGGAGTTGCGGGAAGACCAGGGGCTGAGCTTCAATGAGGCACTGGAGTTTGTAAGAGCTACCAGCGTATTTACAACACACACGCCCGTTCCTGCGGGAAATGACAGCTTCTATCCGGATCTTGTTAGACAATATCTCGGATCTTTTGCCCAACCATTAGGAATTAGTATGGATGTCCTACTGGGTTTCGGGAGGCAGAATCCAAGGGACAGGGATGAAGAGTTCTGTATGACCGTTCTGGCCTTGAGATTATCAAACTGGCACAACGGGGTCAGTCGACTGCATTCCAAAGTGAGCAGAAAAATGTGGCGCGAAATCTGGCCAAAGACGCCGGAAATAGATCTGCCTATCACGTATATTACCAATGGTGTACACATTCCATCTTGGATATCCAAGGGAATAGGTGAGAATTATGTTCGTTATTTAGGTCCAAGGTGGATTGAAGATCCCGAGAATGCTTCTGTCTGGGAAAATGTAGCCAGAATCCCCAACTCTGAATTATGGCGAACCCATGAGCGGGCGCGAGAAAGGTTGATTTCTTTTACACGCGGCCGGCTGAGGGAACAATTGGCAAATCGCGGGGCGTCTAATAGGGATATGACCATCGCGGACGAGGTGTTGGACTCCGAATCTTTGACCATAGGCTTTGCGCGAAGATTCGCCCCGTACAAAAGGGCGGATCTCATTCTAAGAGACCTGCCAAGATTTGAAAAACTACTGCTCAACAAGGACCTTCCCGTTCAGATCATATTTGCCGGAAAGGCCCATCCACAAGACCAGATGGGCAAAGATCTGATAAAGAAGCTGGTGCAGATTTCCGGGAGAGATGGCCTGAGACGGCATATGGTTTTTCTGGAAGATTACGACATGGATGTGGCTCGCCATTTGGTGCAGGGAGTAGATGTGTGGCTCAATACACCGCGACGTCCTCTTGAAGCGTGCGGAACAAGCGGCATGAAAGCCGTTGCCAACGGTGCCCTTCACCTGAGTGTCCTGGATGGCTGGTGGGACGAAGGATATGATGCGGATATCGGCTGGGCGTTTGGGGCCTTTGAGAGTTCGGGAGATCATGAATTTCAGGATCAGATTGACAGCAGCGTATTGTATGACATCCTTGAAAAAGATGTGGTCCCGCTTTTTTATGACAGAGGTTCAGATGGCCTGCCCCGGGGCTGGCTTGCTATGATGAAGGCCTCCCTCCACAAGCTCTGTCCCATGTTTACCAGCCACCGCATGGTTATGGAATACTGGAAGAAATTCTATGTGCCTTCGGCTGAACGTCAGTACCATTTCAAGGAAAATTCTTGGGAAGGTGTCAAAAAACTGGGCAGTTGGCGTGATAAAATTATGTTCAACTGGGATAGTGTATCCATCAAGGATATTCGTTTCGATGAGATAGGTGAGATTGAGATGGGCACTTCCTATCATGCCGAGGCGGATCTGTTTATTGGAGAACTGGCCCCCGAAGATATTATGGTGGAAGCCTACTGTGGCAGTCTCGATCCTTCAAATACTATTCAACACAGCTTCGCAGTTCCAATGAACCCTGTCGTAAACCAGGAAAATAAAGTGAGTACGTATCAATGTGATATCCATTTCGAGGAAACCGGACACTATGGTCTTAATGTTCGCATAACGCCAAACCATCCGGATACGGAAAGTCGATTGACCATGGGGCTTGTTATCTGGGGAGGGGATTGATGCTCGAAATGGGTTGACATACCGGAATGGTTTTTATTGTCATCCGCAATTTTTGATCCCATAGAAAAGGGATAGACGACCTTAAGTACTGAAATAATTCCTGAAGGAGTGATATTATGGATTTTATAGAAAAAGCAAAGATAAGACTGGAACATTGGTTGACCCACAATGATCATCATCAAGAAGAATATGAGCTGTTTGCTGATCAGCTTGAGGAAAATGGCAAAGCCGAGGCTGCTAAAGAGATCAGAGAAATGGCAGAACTTGCTTCAAAGAGCAATGAATGCCTTCGTAATGCCCTGAAAGAAATTTCATAACTTCCATTTTCGGAATCATAAGGAGAATTGACTCATGTGTGAAGCCCATGCATATTTAATAGACAATGGAAAAGAAGAAAGAATCCTGGAAAGTGTTGACCAGGTGGAATTGAACGGCGATGAAGTGAACCTCGTAAATATTTTCGGGGAACAGAAGGCCATAAAGGCGAAGTTTAAACGATATGACAACCAGGCCGGCAAAATCGTTTTTGAGTCCCTTTCCTGAACGGACACGTACGGAGAGCATAGATGCTGGAATGTATTGAACAGGCAGCCGATGCAATTATTCGTTCAGACCTTACCTTGGGTTTAACCGGGGCCGGAATTTCGGTTGAATCGGGCATCCCTGATTTCAGGAGTGCGGAAGGGCTCTGGTCAAAATATGATCCGGCCGATTATGCCACCATTCACGCGTTTCGCTCTGATCCGGAGAGGGTCTGGGAGATGTTGCGGGAAATGGACAAGGTGGTAAGCGGGGCGAAACCGAATGAGGCCCACTCCGGAATGGGTGAACTGGAAAAAATGGGGTGCCTCCACTGGATCATCACGCAGAATATCGACAATCTGCATCAGGAGGGGGGCTCTCGGAATGTTATCGAATATCATGGTAATTCGAGTACCCTTTCCTGCCTGTGGTGCGGCAACCGCTACAAGACCCGGGAAAAAAGAACGGAACATCCACCGAAATGCGCATGTAATAGAGTACTCAAGCCGGATGTCATTTTTTTTGGGGAGGCGATCCCGGCGGACGCTATGGAGCAGTCCTTCGATCTTGCCTCCCGGGCGCAGGCCCTTCTTGTTGTGGGGACTTCGGCGGTCGTATCTCCGGTAAACACCATTCCCGGCATGGCAAAAAGGAACGGAGCAACCGTGATTGAAATCAATAAGGAAAGTACCCATCTGACGGAAAGCGTTACAGATATTTTCTGCAAGGGGAGTGCCGGGAAAATAATTCCGGAACTTGTTAATGAGATCAGGCGTAAGACGGGAAGGTCTGTTGACAATCGGCCTTGAATTTTGTTTGACAAATTTCCAGGATTATGTACAATATTGCGTTAATTAAACGTGCCAACGTGTGTGACTGAAAAATGGAACGAGGAAAAAGCGATTGACCATTGAAATTGACCAGGAAATCCTTGAAGAGGCGTGCAAGAATATTATCGAAAATATTCTAATTTGTCTTCCAAATGCCTTCAAGGGGACAGTGTACCTGGTAGGCAAGCCCCCTGATATTGTTGCCACAAGAATTACCTCGGGGATTATCGACAAAGAAAAGGACACTATTTCCTGGGGACTTCCGGAAAAATCAGATTATAACCCACCCGGTAAACCGTGGTTTCAATACCGAGATGAACCGTGGCGGCCTTTGGAGGCGATGGCATGGTGTGTGGAAAGACAGGACAGTTGGACTGCCGAGGATCCGGGAAACGACGCCAGGAGTGTTCGGTTACAGGTTGAAGGAATATGGACTGACTTTCATCACATGGAACCGGTGCTGATTCGCAAAGAAGATGTCTATCTGAGTGAAGAGCCCAGACTCGATTATCCTGAAAACTATGAGGGTGAAACCCTCTGGGAAAACAGCGACTTTGTCGTGGCGGCCGTAATCAAGATTCATTTCAACCCTCATACCATCCGCATCGGCGGGCCGGAAACAAAAGTCATAAAGAGGCTATCCCGCGCACTGGGAACGGAACTTCTTTCCTACCAGCTGAAACAGCAATCCCTTGAAGCCATAAAACATCTGGCCGAAGACAGAATTAATTCCTGCAATATCCTTGCTGATATATTGCGCAATGTTATTGCCAAAACAGGTCTGGTTTTTTCCCTCATCAAGTTGGAGCTGGGTTTCCTAAGGGATCAATGGGAACGTGTGCTGTTAATGGGCACTGAATTGGAGGGCATGAAAGAAAAGGCCATCAATTCTCTTAGCAGGATGATCTTAGATCTGAAGGGGATCAGCGCCCGTTCGCAAAAAGACCTGTATGATGTGCAAAGCAAGTTTTTGAACCTTCACATGCCTCCAAAGCAGGGTGAAAGATGGATCCGAATGCGCATAGAAGAAAAATGGGAAAAGGTCATGTCGGAAATTCCCGTGGAAGAAGGGATGAAAAGCCAGGTCTATGATGACATCAGTAACTTGAGGGAGTCTCTTTATTTCGGTACGGATCCTGAGCTGGTTGCTGCCTTTTCTGATATGTCTTCGCCTTTAAAAGAGAGGTGGATAGACCTGATATACAGGGAAACGGGAGGAAATGATCTGGAACTTCTTAACGACCTTATCCTTTTTCTCGAAGATCTCCACTTTCATTTGCCCCATAAGGTCAAATCGAGAAAGAGTCTCGTTCGTTTAAAGGCTCTTGCCGAGGTAGTTGGCCAGTTAGAGGTCAAGGCCAATGTAATTCTCAGGGAAATTTTAAATGGGAACAGTGCTCAATGATAAGAAAATTCCTGTCTTCTGTTTTTTTCTATTCAGATCTATTTACTTCCTCTCTGTATTGACTTATAATAATGATTTATTGCGCCTGTAGCTCAGCTGGATAGAGCAGCGGACTTCTAATCCGCAGGCCACAGGTTCGAATCCTGTCAGGCGCGCCAAGTAAATTCAAGGGGTTACGGAAAACAGCCGTAATTCCTTTTTTATTCAAGACCTGTTTTGGGTCAAACCTGGGTCAAAAAAACTTATTCAGCCTGAGAGGATGCGGGGGTCTTGTGCTGTTCCAGTTGTCTGCCTAAAACATCAATAATTGATTGCAGTTTATGCGGAGGTATTATGATGCTGCCTACGCATTCGGCGACTATTTCAGTTGGTGGTGTTGAGTAGTACAATGTTTGAAAAGGGATAATCGTTTATTTTTTAGAATAGCTTGACAATCTAATCATATTTGCAGATTTATTGGTCTCCTTCTGGCGGCCTTTTTTTATGGCAAAAAAATGGGCGATGAAGTTTTTGCCGAACTTCACCGCCCCAAACAAACGGGTCCAATGAGACCCAACAAAGAAATTGGAAAAGATGATAGCCTTTGTTTCTGTTGTTCTCAAGGAAATATTTGAGCAGGGACGGAAATATGTATGGGAACGACCTGCAACTTGCCCTGCCTGCAACCATTATAAAGTTTGGAGCCATGGATTTGTTCAGAGATT
>CAYOWC010000205.1:0-8963 GCA_964407525.1 uncultured Desulfobacteraceae bacterium
TATCGACCTCATAATGGGGTCTGCCTAAGGATGGTATCATGTTGAAAAGTATTTCGGTTGCTAAAAGGTATGTCGTGACAATAACCCTGGGCATATTCGCGGCCCTGTTATTTTTAACCACCCCGGTCCCGGCGGCGGAGACGCCCCTGCAGCAGCTTGAAAGAGCGAAAACGCTTTCTGATGAAGCAACCGTCAAGGCAACTCTGGCCCTTGAAACCGGCGATCAGGCCCTGGCACAGGAAGCCCAGGCATTGGCTTCGGAAGCCACAGACATTATCTCGACGGTAGCGGAGATTGCTGCGGACACCGGTGATGCGGTACTTGCCCAGGCGGCTCTGGACGGCTCGTTGGGCGTTTCAGAAGCCCTCAGTATCATTATCGGTGCTGCGGATACCATCGCCGCAACCAGCACGGACGCTGAAACGGTTGCAGCCGCCGAGGCCCTGGCAACAATGGCTGCAACCACCAGAAAAAAACTCACCACAGCCCAGGAGACTGCCATGGCGGCAGGAGGCACTATGTCTGCCGCTGTGGAAGCGTATGAAGAAGAACCGGCTGATGATACCCCGCCCGTCGTGGAACCCCCTCCGGTCGTGGAAGTCGAACCTCCCATCACCGACCTCCCACCCGCCAGCCAAGTTTAATGAATTGGTTTAGGGCCTTTTCCCTCAAACATAGAATTACACGCTTTCGTGCCGTCCCGGATCAATTCGCGCCGGCACGAAGTTTATTGTTTTTTACACTCGACTTGTCCAAACGGAAAAAGGAGAGATGAAATAATGAAAAAAATGCTATTTTTTTTGTTCTTTGCACCGCTGCTCTTCTCGTTGGTTTCTTATCAGACGTCCTTTGGCGGAGGGGGGAAAATTGTGATTAAACCGACCGCTAACGTGAGCTGGCAGATGGATAGCAACTTCTGGAGATCCCAAGAGAATGAAAGAGAGGTTTATAGCTATCTTGTTCAGCCTGGACTTATCTTTGGGTACGAGACCGACAAAAGCAAGATCCATCTAATCTACCAACTGGACGGCTACGTGTATAGCGATAGAGATACCCTCTCACCGGGCGAAAGAAAGGCCTCAGATGACAACTACATAGGCCAAAGACTGACCCTTGCCGCTTCAACGCAGATTCAGGAAAGGCTGGAAATAGGCCTGAAAGAAGATTTTTACTACACCCGCGATCAGGCACAATCAGACCAATTCAACGATTCGGTCCTGCGGGCCAAATATTACATCAACAGGGTGGAGCCTTTTGCCGTTTACAAATTGTCAGACAGTTTCACCGGCGAGGTGCGCTACCGGAACACCGTAACCAACTACATCGATTCGAATTTTGAAGATTCATTAGAAAACAGGGGCCTTTTTGATCTTGCTTACACCCTTTCCGAGACCTCATCCCTGGACCTGGAGTACCAGGTATGGAAAAGAAGCTACAGCAAAAATACCTCCACGTACCTGTCCAATGAGGTCATGATCGGGTATGACAAACGGTTCCGAATCCTGTCCTTACATGCAGCGGTAGGATATCAACACCGGTCTTTTGACGACGAAACCCTGGAAAGCATCAGTGTCATTCCATGGAATGTGAGCGCCAGGCTTGAGACTGAAAAGAGTAGCTATGTGAGCATCGAAGCAAAACAGAATTTCAGCGACCAGGGTTTGAGTGAAGCATATTACAAGGCCGAGCGGTTTACCCTTACGGCCGGATACACATTCCTGGAGAGGATCCCTGTCGAGTTTTGGGGTTACTATCAGAAGAGCAAATATGAATTCAACTACAGAGACTTCTCAAGTTCGTCTCGTCGGGATGATGACACATATAGAGCGGAGCTCAAAGTGGGATATAAGTTCCTGCGATGGTTCACCGTTTCCCTGGTGCCGGGTTATCAGAAACGCGATTCGAATGAAGACGGACTCTCTTACGTGGATAAAACCATCAAGGCCGAACTTAGTTTTCAATATGATGTTGGAGGGAAGTAGGCGGAGGACAGACGGCAGAAGACGGATAGCGGAGCTCAGAAGTTGGATGACGGTAATCTCCTGAATTTACAGCCTAAATAAGAGTAATTGACAACCCAATGACAACCAAAAAAAATACACTGCTCATCGCCATCACCATCCTGGTACAGGTTTTCGCCCTTTCCCTCCCTCCCCGATGCTCGGCCCGAAGCAAGGCCTACGTCATCGGACCGAAGGATGTCCTCAGGCTTTCAATCTACGCCGGCGGCGAAGAGCAACAGGCGGTTGATCTGACCGTATCGGCCAAGGGCACAATCAATGTGCCTTTTGTGGGCCCCGTAAGAGCAGCGGGACTCACAATCCCCCAGCTTGAAAGCCGCATTACCAACCCCCTGGCAAAGGACTATTTCATAGATCCGGTGGTCAATATACGGGTCGGCGAATACCACAGTCTCCAGTACTTCATTTCCGGGGCGGTCAACAGCCCGGGGCTTTACGAGATGGCCACCCATACAACCCTCATGGAACTTATCGCCAGGGCCGGCGGAGTTACGTCGGAACGGGGCAACATCGCCTACATACTGCGGGGTTCTACAGAGGAGGTGGTGGACGGCAAGACCATCAATGAACTCTTGTCCAACAAAGAGCCCATTAAGGTTGACCTCGAAAGTCTCCTCGACCGGGGTGATATGAGCACCAACATCTCCCTTAACCCGGGCGATGTGGTTTACCTGCCGCTCGGAAAGAGCCTTGATCTGGCCCGGTCCAAGGTTTATCTGGGGGGCAAAGTAATGAGCCCCGGGCTATATGATTATCAGCCCGGGCTCACAGCCCTCAATGCCTGCATCATGGCCGGTGGATTTGCCAAATTTGCGGCCCCCAATCGAACAAAGATCATACGTAAAGAAAACGGCGAACAAACAATCATCGAGATCGACCTCGATGACGTAAAGAATGGAACGATTCCCGACGTGGAACTGAAGCCGGGTGACCGGATCCAGGTTCC
Organism: uncultured Desulfobacteraceae bacterium; assembly: GCA_964407525.1. Lineage (GTDB taxonomy): Bacteria > Desulfobacterota > DSM-4660 > Desulfatiglandales > Desulfatiglandaceae > DUZB01. The sequence continues at coordinate 2,968 of CAYOWC010000205.1, forward strand.
CGAGTCATGGCTATAAACAGTTTCCGGTTTGCGGTTGAGAACCGGAAACTGACAACTGACAACTGACAACTAATTCCCTATGAATAACCAAGAATCATACATATCACCTGATCTTGCTGAAGAATCATCACTTAATCTTGCTGAATATTACTACATTCTGAGCAAACGCAAGTGGATCATCATCAGCTCTTTGATCATCGTGGTTACTTTGACCATGTACTTTACCTTCCGAATGACGCCGGTCTATCGGGCCACAACCACGGTCGTTATCGACAAGGAAGAGCGAAAATCGCCACTTACCGGAGAGAGCATGGACTTTGAAACCTATGTTTCACAATCTCTTACCTTCAAGACCCATTTGACATTGATTACCTCACGCCAGGTCCTTGAGGAGGTCATCAGGCGTTTTAGGCCGGATCGGACGAACAAGAATAAGGATACAGGCGATGTTGAGATAAACCCCTGGAAGGAGTTCCTTGCTCAGGTCAGAGAAAACATCCGTGTCCTCCTGGGGCAGGAAGAGCAAACCCTTACCCCGGATGCGGAGCTCACCAGGGCCATTGGAGGCCTGCGGGCAAGGACGGCTATCAGTGAAGTGACGGACACCCGGCTACTAAAAATATCGGTACAAGACCAAAATCCCGCAGTTGCAATGGATACCGCCAACTCTGTGGCGAACGCCTACATCGAGTTCAACATTTCAAATCGGCTTACATCTTCCAAAAACACCCTTAGCTGGATGAGCGACCAACTGTACGAAATGAAGAAAAAACTGGAGGATTCCGAAGAGGAGTTCCTGGCCTACAAACAGCGGGAAAAGCTGTTTTCCATTGAGGGAAAACAGGCGGTCATCGCCGAGAAGATCGCCGGTTTCAACGACTCCCTGCTTGTGACCCGCAACAAACGGATCGAACTGGAGGCCAAGCTGCGGCAGTTCAAGCGGTCCCTCGCCTCAGGAGCGGGCTACCTTGATATTCGATCCCTGATCAGCAACGCCCATATCGATGCACTCAACACACAACTCCTTGATGGGGAAGTCGAGATCTCCCGCCTCGGCAAGGTCTATAAATCCAAACATCCCAAGATCATACAACTAAAGACCAAGATCAACGGGGCCAGGAAAAAACTGACCCAGGAGGTCAGGAAAGAGATAAAAAGCCTCCAAGCTGAACGGGAGGTCCTGCTGACGAGAGAAGGGACCATGGAAAAATCTATCGCCGATTTCGACCAGGAGGCGATGACAACCAACCGGAAAGAACTCAAATACAACATCCTTCGAAGAAATGTCACGACCAACCAGAAACTCTACGATACACTCCTGTCAAAGATAAAAGAATCCAATGTGACGAAAGATGCCGATGTCTCCAATATACGGATTGTCGAAAAGGCGTTTTTGCCGCTATCGCCCATCAAACCGAACAAAAAGAGAAACTTTCTTATGAGTATTATATTGGGACTCGTAACCGGTGTGGGACTGACCTTTCTCCTGGAATACATGGACCGGTCGCTCCGCACGGAAGAAGATGTACAAAGATATATGGATTTGTCGGTTCTTTCGGTCGTACCGGAAGTGGACAAGGGTAAGAGTACGGCTTATGGGGCGTAGGACAGAGGTCAGAGGACAGAGGGCAGAGGACGGAAGACGGAGGGCAGAGGACGGAGGACGGAGGACAGAGGACGGAAGACAGAGGGCAGCGGATGAATACCGGTAATAACCTATGAAATTAAAATCCAAAGCACGCAAACACAAAGCCAGGCGCACCGCTGAAACGTTCCTGGAGAATTACCCTGCGAACTCCCGGTATGCGGAGGCATTCCGTACCCTGCGGACCAATGTTCAGTTTTCCTTTCTTGACAAGGAATTCCGTGTCATCCTCGTCACAAGCGCCGGGCAGGCGGAGGGGAAGACCACCATCACCATGAACCTGGCCTATACCATGGCCAAAGCGGGAAAATCCGTCCTCATGATGGATGCCGACCTCAGAAAGCCCACCCTCAGCGATCTCGCTGTTTCCCACAAGTCCCTGGGTCTCACCGGTCTCATCTCGGAACTCTTCGACACGGGCGTGGGGGAAGGACGGCTGGGTGAATTGGGGGTAAGCGACCTCATCCGGCTCCTCACCCTCCAGAAAAAGAGTGGTCGTCTTCATCTGGGTGATGAGAAGGATGCCGTGGAGATCCGGTTTCCCAAAGGCGGCATAAAGGGCGTCAACTGGCTGACCCGGCCGGATGAAAAGAAACTGGCGGCCATTCTCGGCAAGGGCGGCCTGATTACAACGGAGCAGGCCACCCAGGCCATCATGCGGCAGAAGGATACGGGGCAGAAGCTTGGGTTCATCATCATTAATATGGGGATGCTCACGGAAGACCAACTAAAGGGGCCGCTTACCATCCACATGATAGAGGGACTCCGCGCAGCCCTGCAAATGAAGCACGGGACATTCCGTTTTGATGAACTTCAGGAAACCGAGTCCGACTACGCTTCTTTCGATCCCGTGGATTTCGATCAAGTCTACACCCGGGCGCTCATCGGAAATGAGGAGATCCCGTTCCTGCACAAGGGAATAGATCAGGCGATTTTTAAAACCAACACCGACAACCTCTTTCTCCTGCCCGCCGGAAGGATTGTGCCCAATCCCTCGGAGGTTGTGGGCTCGAACCGGATGTCTTTTCTGATTGGGCATCTCAAGGATAAATTTGATCGTCTGATCATCGATACCCCGCCCATGCTGCCCGCGAGCGACGCCCTCATTTTAAGTCCCCTGACGGACGGGGTGGTCTTGGTGATCAAGGCGGGATTAATGAACCGGAAGTTGGTAAAAAACGCGGTTGATCAGCTCAAACTGGCCCAGGCCAACCTGCTCGGTGTCATTCTCAACCGGGTCGATCTCAAAAGGGAAGGTTACTACAAGTATTATCATAAGTATTACTCTAAGTATTACGGGGAAAGCGCTTAGATCGAACGAACCTCTAAACCTTTTAACCCTCAACCCAATAATGTAACCCAAGGGGCGGAGCTGTATCCGGAACCTGCATGATTTCACCCAACAACCCCCAATCCCCAATTCCCAATTCCCAATTCCGCTTCGCACTCTGCGCCCTCATTCTCCTCCTCTCCGGCTTCGCCATGGTCCACCTCTCCATCCGTCTCATGGGCCAGGCCCATTATCACAGTTCGAGAGACGTATTGAGGAATGGTTACTTCGGTCTCGCCCTGGCCCAACTTGAGAAGGCGGAACATGAGCAACCCAACGACCATGAGATCCAAAAGACCCTGGGCCGGGTCTATTTCGAACTGGGGGCACTGAAACCGAATGCCGAAGGCGCTTCCGGTCTTGCCCGGAAATCACGAAAGTCCTACATGGAAGCCGCAGCCATTAACCCCCTGGATGCTCATGCGGCCTACGGGATTGCCAGGGTTGAGGTCCGGCTGGAGGAACTTTATCGATATCTTCACCCGGAAAAAAAAGACACTCCCTATGACCCCGCTTCCTATTTTCAAGAAGCGATCCGCCTGCGGCCCAACGGCATACTTTACCGTTACGCCTATGCCCGCTATCTTCACCGGAAGGGGCGTAGCGATGAACTGATTTCAGCCATCCGGGAACTGGCGCGCATTTATCCGCCTTCGTACAACTACCTCGTGAAAGAGACGTTCTGGTCCGCCCCGGTCAAGGAAGCTTGCAAAGAAGGGCTCGAAGAAGCTTTAGACGAGAACATATCAACCAGGGCAGCCCACTTGGCTCTCTCATCGATGCTGGCCCGGGACAAACAATGGCCCACCGCCATTGCCCAATACAAAGAGGCACTGCGTTACAATGCCTTTAGAAATAACACCAACAACTACATGCATCTCGGAGGTCTATATCTGAAAAACGGGCAGTTTGACGACGCCCGCGCCTGCTTTTTCCGTTCCCTTCGCATGAGCCGGTCAAAGCAAACGGGGATGCAACAGCTCTACGATCTATACAGGAACCAGGAGTATTCCGAAGAATACGAACGCTTCTATCGGGAGGCGGATAAATCCCTCATACTCCCCGTGGGAGCAGAAATACTCCTGGCCCGCACCCTCATGGACCTGAAACAGTACACCCAGACCCAGCGCATCTTGACGGAAAGGGTCCAAAAAGGACCCGATGCCGCAGCCTATTACTGGTTCGCCCGTATCGCAGAAATAGAAAATGACTGGGATAGCATGGAACTGGCCATACAGAAAGCCACAGTGCTTGAACCGGAAAACAGAGTGTATCAAAGGCTCTTTTCAAAGGCGCTCAAACGGAAGAAAAAGTTTAAGAGAGGCGTTAGGGAAGCGGAGCCTGCTCGGAAATTAAAAAGATGATTTTATCCGACAATCCAAAATCCAAAATCGCTGTGCGCCATGCGCTTCGCGCTTCGCTCTCCTCATTTTCACGCCGCTCGCCCGCGGGTCGGTCCAGCATTGGGCCATCACCGTTATCGAAATGATCACCCTGTTCGCCCTCACCCTCTTTCTCGTGGAAAAATGCCTTGCCTGGGAATGGGAATGGATCAAGACCCCACTGGACAAACCGATCATCGTTTTGATCATCCTGGCTATCCTGTCAGCTATTTTCTCTCTTCATAAACAAACCGGCATCTGGTCTTTCATTCTCCTTGTAGATTACCTGGTGATCTTCTATCTGATCATCAACACAGTGCGAACACGATCTCAATTCCATCAATTGATCTATGTGATCATCTCGGTTGCCGTCTTCCTCGCCCTCTTCGGTTTGTTCAAGAACTTCGGGAGCAATTCTTTCCCATGGTGGGAATATCCCGATATTGCTAATCCAGGATGTTTGGTTTCCACCTTCGGGAACCGCAATCACCTGGCCGGTTACCTCGAAATGTCAATCCCTCTCGTCCTTGCCCTTTTCCTGCTTGGTTTCAGGCCCTTGATAGCCTTTATCCTCGGCTATTTTTCCCTGTTGCTCTTGGTCGCTCTGATGCTTTCCCTGTCCCGGGGCGGATGGATCAGTATGTTTCTGGGCCTCGCCTTTATGGTCGGCGCCCTCTTGAGCAGTCGTCATTTCGTACGAAAAAAAATGCTCATCATCCTTATTGGCGGGTTCCTGTTTCTGGCCCTGATCGTCCTGGTGAGCACCCCGGTGGTAGAACAGGTGAAAACCGCCATGGAAAAAGAGGAGAAAGCCGACTTTTATTCCCGGGTGGTCGTTTGGGGTGGGGTCATGGAAATGATATCCGATTATCCCCTGCTGGGAATCGGCCCCGGCGTCTTCGAAACCGCTTTTACCCAGTATCAACCCCCGGGTTTAAGTTCTCGTTTCACCAAGGCCCATAACGATTACCTCCATTTTGTTTCAGAAACCGGTCTCCTTCTCATCCCCGTCATCATCTGGATGATCATCGCCCTTTACCGAAAAGGTTTCAAAAAGCTGAAAAACCCGAGCCGACTCGTGCGAGCAACAACCCTCGGATCCATGACCGGGATTACGGCTATTCTGTTTCACAGCATCACCGACTTCAACCTGCATATCCCCGCAAATGCCATTCTGTTTACCATTCTTGCCGCCATTGTCGTTTCCCCGCTGCCCGTTCAAGACAACACGGTCAAAAACTAGGAATCAAGTTTTTTCAACCGGAAACCGCCTTCAAAGGAGACCGCAATGAATTTCAGTGAACAAAGAAAATTTGAGCGATACCGTCCACCGGAAGGAGCCATCGCAACCCTCAAACCCGATGCCGAGTTCGGGCTTATCAGCGGCATAAGTAGCTGATATTCATATCATCCAAAAACTAATAAACGTCCAATTTTGCTCTACTGGAGCGTTTTTTTCCGACGTATTATAACAAGATTTATTTTATTTCAGCCAGTTATGATTTTTTTCTCTTATCCCGTTAATCCCGATGGAAGCGGGATTGATCCTGTCAAAGTATTGAGGTCTGTAAGAAAGATAACAAAATGGGCATCCTTCATCCATAAGTTTACACTTTTCCCGGAAATGGGGTATGTTTTC
>CAYOWC010000206.1:0-8942 GCA_964407525.1 uncultured Desulfobacteraceae bacterium
CGATGATCCAATATTTTTTCCGCGGCCCTAAGCTGTGCCCATATGTAAAACATTTCAGATGGCATCCCACCCTTTGCGAATCAGACTGAAACCTTCTTTCCAGACTTCGTCCAGAGATGGTGATAAATCCCTCCAGATCATGGTTGCAGCGGCTAATTGAGGCAAAGCACGACTAAACGCTTCAATAGTCAACCACCCATCGTACCCGACCGATTTCAATTCACGAAATACCGTAGCCCAATCGATATGGCCTTTGCCGGGAGTGCCCCTGTCATTTTCAGAAATATGAACATGACTGATCCATTGGGAGGCTGGGCCAATACAGTCCGTGACATGCTTCTCTTCAAGATTGGCGTGAAAGGTATCATACATACCGGTAATGGCAGGGTGGTCAACTTTCGTCAGATACGAACAAAGATCCTCCATGGTGTTGACAAAATAGCATTCAAATCGATTGATCGCTTCGAGGACAACCGTAATCCCAGAGGCCTGGGCATAATCACCTACCTGCCGGTGAAATTCTATGGCACGGTCCACTTCCGTTTCTGTGGGGCCGGATCCCGTAAAATATCCCAGGGTCTGATGCACAGGACCACATAATTGAGTCGTACCGAGAGCAGCACTACAGTCCAACGCCCATTTAAGATAATCAAGCCCTTTTTTCCGACAATTGGGGTCATCGGAAAGCGGGTGCATTTCGACTTCCGGGATAATAGTCAGCGCAGTACAATCAAGTCCCATATCGTTAAGCGTTCCTTTCAGATGCCTATAATGGGATGGCTCTCCTTCCAATATCGGTATTTGAACACCATCATACCCTTGTTTTTTCAAGGCCTCCATAATCGGATGGTGCTCTTCAGTGACATGCCCTGTCCAGAGAAACATATTAAAGCCAATTTTCATTTTTACCTCCTTTACCCATCAGTAATTTTGGATAACAGACCTCGTCAAATAGTTAAGTGGTTGAGTTGTTGAGTTGGAAAATAAGCACGTGAAATCAACACATTGCCTATTCAAATCCATCGGGTGTCCAATTTTGAGGTGAAAGGGATAACTTCAAATAATAATAACCACTTAACTACTAATCTACTCGACCACTTAACGAGGTCTGGATAATGGAATTTTATTGGTTAACCCTGCTAAATTTTTCCCGGATGCAAATAATTCAGTTGCCAAATATAGAATGCTGTGTTTTCATATGCAAACAAAAAATCAGGAACGAGGAGGAACTGATGGAAAGAACAATCCGGCTTACCGTTGGACAGGCAGTAGCTCTATTTTTACAGAATCAATGGACCGAACGTGATGGAGTGGAGCAACGGCTCATTCCTAAAGTGTGCGGCATATACGGACATGGCAATTTGTCGGGTCTGGGGCAGGGTTTTATCGAATGCGGCCAGGAGATAGAATTCCATCAGCCTTTTCACGAACAGAGTATGGTGCATATGGCCGTAGGATATGCCCGTGCCAAAAGGCGGCTTGCAACCATGGCATGTACGGCCTCCATCGGGCCCGGTACAGCCAATATGTACACCGGTGCGGCCGGTGCGACCATCACCAAAGTTCCCGTCTTGCTTCTTCCCTCCGACCATTACGGTACAAGGCGTCAGGGAATCGTCATGCAGCAAATTGAGCATGGGATCGAATATGATTTCAGCATTGCCGACGGTTTACGACCAGTCAGCGTTTTTTTCGATAAAATCGTTCGGCCGGAACAGCTTACAGCCTCGCTGATGGAAGCAACGCGCGTCCTCACAAGCCCTGATGAAGCCGGTGCCGTAACGATCTCCATCTGTCAGGGGGTTCAGAGCGAAGCGGGTGATTTCCCCACCAAACTCTTTGAAAAACGGGTCTGGCATGTGGATCGACGGCCCCCTGCGAATTCACAGGTCGCCAGGGTTGTGCAGTTGCTCAAAGATGCACGTCAACCGTTGATCATCAGTGGCGGTGGGGTCTATTATTCTGAAGCAGAAGAGGCATTGCGTAATTTTTCAGAGGCTTTTGGCATTCCCGTGGTAGAAACCATCGCAGGGCGCAGTACCATGGGTGATGCGCTGCCCATGGCAGCCGGTGGTATGGGAGTGGCCGGAAATTTTGCAGCCAACCATCTGGCGGAACATACGGATCTGGTACTTGCCATTGGGACACGAATGCTGGACGTAATCTCTTGTGCCCAGTCGGCATTTCAAAACACGGACGTACGATTCGCCTCCATTAATGTCCTTGGGAAAGATGCTTTTAAATTTGCTGCCGAACCGATATTAGCCGACGCACGCGAAGGGATCTCGAAACTGGCCGTAGCCGCAAGAGAAGCCGGTATTACGGCTAATGAAGAGTGGGTTGCCACGACAGAAAGGGTGAAAAAAGAATGGCACGATCTGGCTTCACCAACCCTGATTGCAAAGAATGGAGAGCCTCTAACCCAGGCGCAGGCATTAAAAATTGTAAATGATGAGATCCCTGAAGACTCTTATGTGGTAGCGGTAGCGGGCAGCCTGCCCGGTGATGTACACAAACTCTGGGATACCAGGGGCAATAAAAGATGTCACCTGGATTTTGGCTATTCCTGCATGACGTACGAAATCCCGGGCGGTATCGGCCTCTGCATGGCGGGTGAAAAAAATGTATTCGTATGTATTGGAGACGGGACCTACCTGATGAATCCCAGCGACCTCATTGTCGCAGCCCGCGAAGGAATCAATATAACCGTGTGCGTGTTCGTCAATCACGGGTACCAGATTATCCGGGCACTACAGGTTATGACTACCGGTACCGAATTTAATGTAGAGTTCCGGGAGCAGGAAGAACAGAAGCAAAGCAAAGGCGATTTTCTCCCGGTTGATTTTGCAAAACACGCTGAAAGCTTCGGCGCGAGGGTCCACAAAGCTTCGACGGGGGAAGAGTTGAGTGTATCACTGAAACAAGCGAAAAACGAAGACGGTCTTTCCGTCGTCGTTATTGAAGTGGATCCCTATGAAATGTCAGTTGGGACCAAAAACAGTTTCTGGGATATCGCGCCGCCAATGGTCTCAAACGATCCGAAGGTCCAGGAACTCCGGCGTTCCTATGAAGAGAATCGTGACAAGGTCCAGCGGTATTATCTGTAATTTTCAATGAATTTAGAGAAGTCTCTGAAACAGTAAAGATAGAGGAGAAAAGCTAATGAGATACCTGGTCATATTTCCGCTCCTGTTGCTGGTTCTTATCATGACGAGTCTCCCCCTGATGGGAAACACGCGGACCGGGGTCTGCGCCGACGGGATCGACAATAACGGCGACGGGAAGATCGACTGCGAGGATAGATCCTGTGCCGTTCTGCCTGTATGCCAAGTTAAATATTCGGCGACGCTCGACCTCATCAACAACTGCAGCGGCGAGGATCTTTATGTAACGGTCAATGCGGGCTCAGATTGGACGAGCAATGGAGTGGTGATCTGTGAGGCCGGACAAACGTGCAAGATCGCCCCCGGGATTTATGGATACGATGCCTCACACGATGGCCTGGATTTCCACATTGGCGAAACGCCCGATGAGGCAACCAAAGCCGAGGTCAGCTATATTCTTAAAAAGCCCGGGTACGGACCGCCGGAGCTCAGTTATGACATCAGTGTGATCACCATGTGCGGCGCCTGCCCCAACTCCTGCAAGGAACCAAGCTGCTGTGCACAGCACTTCAATGAACCCGTCAGGATCTACGAAAACAAGAAATGCCGATGCCTTTACTGCGCCGATGAAACCTGCCCGGATGCTTTTCATTTCCCAACGGACAACACTAAACAGGCAAACTGTCCCGCTTCAACCAAACTGACCATCGAATTCTGTCCGACAAAAGATTGTGAAGGGGAGCATGGCGGAGTTCGTCCCTGCAATGCATCGGAAAGGAAGCTCTGTAATGATTGCACAGGAGACAAGGTGTACTGCTGCCCGGAGTCGTCATATGGCTTCTCTCACGAGTGTCTTTGCCAGGAGAAATCACAATGGTGTGCAGGATTGCCCGATGCCGGATCGGGTTGCGGAACGGATCTTTCCAAATACTGCTATGTAGCGAACCTTACCGAGGAAGAGGTGACATTTGACTTCAGCGTCAACAATAAAATTGACGGCAGCTCGAGCATATGTCCATTGTACGGGCCGAGCGTGAGCATCTGGCTGCCGGGCAGCAACAAAAAAATCGGACTTCACTACGGTATGAGCAGGCGGCTCAATGCTGATTTGAGCGCTGGCGGCGGCCTCGGTATTCAGGTCAACTTCTGGTTTTGGGATCGAGAGGCAGGCATTCCGATCCAGAAGGGACCGCCCCAGAACCCGGACAATTCGGGAGACAACTTCATCATCAGCAGCTCTTGTGAGATTCAGGACATAGAGGAACCGTGGTATGGCAAAGGCCAAAGGACCAGCAAGATAGCGGATGTAACAGCCCGAATGCTTGGGGGTCTTTGTGTGATTACGGTCGCACCGAACGAATACACGAAATGTGTCACCAAAGGGTGTTGCTCGCCACCCGGCTACGCCAATACCTGCCAGGAAGCAGATGCATACGTATCCGAGTGCCCAATTCCTTGAACGTCGGGGACAGGCATCAAATTGTACCCCTGAGATGAATCCATTTGGAAAGCCGTGGGACCGACGTTCTTGATTTATTGACTTTCCGACAGTATTGCCTCTATATCCTCTTCTTCCAAAAACTTCGGCCCACGTACTATTCCCGTCACTGCGGAAGGGTCGACACCGAGCTCCTTGGCAAGGGAAATGGAGGTTAGACCAAGTTGACGCGCTCCCTCGTAACAGAGGTCAGCACGTGCTTTCGCGATACTGGAGACTTTACTTCCGGATTCGAGTCTTCTTTTTCCAGACTGAAATGACCAGCTACTCTTTCCACCAATTGGTGCAGATCTATTCCCCGCTGCCTCAGCAGAGAATCGAACTTACAATCAATATGTCGCCAAGCCGATCGAGAAAAGACTCGTGATCCTCATCATCCTGGAAGATAACCGTTCTCTCGATTCCTCGAATGATTATGTAATGGACCGCCCTGGAGCGACTATTCGTGATTCGCTTGGCATTGTTCTTCCTTACCATCACTGCTAGCGAATATCAATATATCAACAACGTCCCCATATGCATACATATGCATGGCTGAGAGACGAGAGACGGGTCAAGTCTGCTGCTGACTGTTTTGCTCTGGAACCTTTACTAGAGCCTATAAACAAACCGATATATAGGGATCTGGGAGTAAAACGGGCAGTATCGTAATTACGGGGTGGTACTAAATGAACGAAGGGATGTGGGCCTTTATCTCCTAAAGGCTATGAAATGGATCTAACCGATCGAGGGGGTGTTAATTAACAGTCAAAAGCAGATTTGACCCCACTCCCTGCCCCACCCAGTATGTTATGTTGAGGGTCAAGGAGGTGTTCAAATAGTTGCTTGAAGTTCATCCATTTGTATTGTGTATCTTTGACTGCCCCGTAATAGAAATTGAAATCATCAATTATATGTGAGTTCGCATAATTGCTTTTATAAAAAGCAGGGGCCACCGAGGTGGCCCCGCACCCTGGGTCGAAACCGCAGGGGAGATTTGTTTGTCTGTTTTGATAAAATAACCGCAACTGTATGACAAAAAGAGCTCTTAGTTATTCCTTCAAATACAGTCCGGCCTACCCTAAATCGGTACCCTATCAAATTTAACGTTCATTTTGAGAACCAGCTCTTTTGAAGTTTCAACCGTAACCACACCATCTAAACTCCCAGTCCCAAAAGGTCCCGGGACAGTAAAATCAAATGAAGCCCCACCTTTAGAATCCGTTTTACCTGTCCATAGGACGGTCTCGTTTCCCAGCGGATCGATGAGCTTCACTTCAATATTTTGACCTGCTTCGAAAACTCCCGCTGAGATCGTGGCTGTGGCGGTATTTTCCTGAGGAAGGGTCTCGGGTTCGAAGAACATCAAAGGAAGGTAGGAATTCATCCACGTGTAGGATTCCGGACCACACAGAGTGTACACGCCGGCAGGGTTTTTAGAGTTCAAATTATTTACACACGTTTGATCATCCAGTTTGAGCATGGGCCAGCGGAATTGAGGAGTAGGATCCACACCAGCGTTGTCTTCCCATCCGGGCGATGTATCCGTTCCTGTAAACTCGGCGAAATCTGAACAGCAATGTAGGGAGCCGTTGTAGTAGTCGGCATTGGACGGATTGGGGCTGTCGGGGCCGAGCTGCCATCGCGACCCGGCCGAACTGTGACCAAAAGAAACGGCGTGGCAGAAAGACGCACTGTCCCAGTCCGCTCTGGTCGGGAGCAGAGTGCTGCCCACCGGCCCCCCGCCGGCGGCGTCGCAGAGCGGCCAGTTCACGCCCGGTTTCCAGGTCCAGTTCGTGTCCATCAGGCAGACTGCATTGTATTCAATTGTGCAATTATCGCTGTGAAACTGCGTTCCGGTGACCTCGCCGGTCAGGATGATCATCTTTTCGCTCGGCCCGAACCCCAAGGATTTGAATACGGCGCTCAACGTCTGCTGGCCGGTCTCGGAGGTGTTATTCAGGACGAAGTTCCAGTACTGATACGTTGCCGGCACGAGCCCCGAGTACCCGGCGTAGGAGGTGGTGGGAAGGGGGTCGTCGGTGCCCACGGTGCCGCCGCAGACCTCGGTGGCGGAGCTGAGCGGTTTGGAGCATTCCCCCGCGTCATAGTCGTTAATGTCCACTACAAACGCCGCACCGCCGTCGGTCGGTGTCTGGAAGGTTGTGCCGTCAGTCGACCCCACCTGTACGATCTTGCCGAGCGTCGCCTTTTCCTTCTTCGGATCAAACGGTATGGTCCCGCCCGTGCCATCGCTATAGCCCGCGCCAGCCGTTTCCATCTGCTCCGTCAGGTTGATCATCAGGTTCTGGACCGCCAGTTTCGCCAGGGCGCAGTTAGCATCTCCAGGGTCGTCTATGCATACCTGCTGTGCCTCCTTGGCATCCATGCTGCGGGTACCGCCCAGGAATTTGTTCACCGCGAGGAGATGGGCGGCCTCCACGGCGATGTGGGTGCCTTGCACCTGCAGGGCCATGTTGTAGAAGGCCATCCTGTGGAGCGCGTTGTAGTAGGCTTGTTCCCCGAGGGCTGTATCCTGCCACTGCGTCAGGTAAGACGATGCACACTCGGGGATGGCCCCCGTGCCCTGGCCTTCCGAGCCGACCAGGGCCTGGGCCAGATTGTTAAGGTCGTTGAGGATGCCGAGCGACGTACCATTCTGCAATATTGCTTCTGCCCAACTCACCATACCTGCCATGTCTATGTCCTTCAAGGTGTCCGCGTTGAGGTAGACATTATAGCTTTCAATGTCGGTTTCTATAGCCGTTTTGAAGGTTTCGGCGATCTCCAGGGCGGAACTGCAGCCCAGGTCTTCCAGGTCTTTACTCAATTGAACCACGGAGCTCTGGATATCCGTAAGCTCTCCCTGGATTGCCTTGATCTGATTCTGGATCTCGTCGATCTGTTGCTGGTCGTTGTTGTTGCCGCCGATTCCCAGCGCCCCCAGCCCCCACCCGATCAGGTCCGAATCCACAGTGCCGCCCACGCCGCCGAGGAGCCCCTTGATCAATTCGCTGCCGATTTTGATCCCTCCTTCAGCCCCCGGCAACGGGGGAGGGGTACTGGAAGTGTCATCTCCTCCGCTGCACCCTGAAAGAACCAGTCCGGCAGAACAAAAAACAGCGACGAACAAATACAAATACTTCCGTTTTGGTTTCATAAAAATTCTCCTTAGCACTCTCCAAACTTGCTGGTACATTAATGTTAAGATCCTGCGAACTCTGGGGTTTTCTTAAATGGCCTGCAGGACTGCGGGACATGGTCAACCGTCAGTTTTCTTGGCCTCTACCTACCCCTTGCCGGCCTTCCCAAACCCGGCAAGAGGTTCTCTACATGTTCTATCAGCGTGGCCCTAGACACGGGCTTTGTCAGATAATCATCAGCCCCTGCCTCCATGATCCGGTCCCTGTTCTCATCACTTCCAAAACCTGTGACAGCCAATACCTTTATGTGAGCGGTGGCTGGATTCTCCTTTACTTTTCTGCACACATCAAAGCCGTCCAACCCCGGCATGTGCAGATCCAACAAAATAAGAGCCGGCTTAAACCCCATGATCTTGATCCCGGCCTCAAAACCGTCGGAGACCACTTCTGTTTCATAACCATCAAATGAAAGCATTCTGGTGAAGAGTTCCTGGATCTGGATGTCATCATCGACGATAAGGATTTTCTCTTTTGACGGACTATTTGTAGGAAGCGGGTACACTTGATTTTCAACAACAAACGATTCCAGATTGGCCTTGGAAATTCGATATTGACCCCCGAGGGTAACGGATGTCTTTATTTTGCCGGACTTGACCCACCGCCACAGGGTCGTTCTGCCAACACCACAGATCTTGGCAGCCTTGGGAATGGTGTAATACTCTTTTTCTTCCATGAGTTAACCCTTTCAAAGACACGTTTAGCTCTTAAAACCAAATAAACATTTAGAACATAAGAAACAAATGCAACATAAAAACGCATGCCTGTCAAGAGGAATTTCTGAAGCCAGGCTATTGGTGATTCGCTCTTATGTCTCAAGCCAAGTCAATCTCATGATGTTGTGGGGGAAACTTGGAGACTGAAATTTTGGGGCTGAGTGTCGAAGGTCGCGGATGTCGAGACGGTGACCGTGCGAAGGAAAATAGGGACGAGGAAAATAGGGACGTTCGTGACTTGTTGACTTATTGAAAATATGCCATCACCGGGAACGAATGAACCCACCCACCGCCGAGAAACGAACCCACCCTGCCGGTATTTCGTAATCAGGAAGGCACCGGTTTAGAGACCCACCCATTTTTCTCATCTGAAGTTTTTTCAATCGATTATTGGGCATCCTTCATTTCTCGGTTTACACTTTTGGTTAATCCTTGCACAAAAGAA
>CAYOWC010000207.1:0-8870 GCA_964407525.1 uncultured Desulfobacteraceae bacterium
ATAGAAAGGCTGAAAGATTTCGTGAGGAAATACAGGAAATAGCCACCACCTGGGGAATCCAATTTGTTGGAGCTGCAAAAAGGCGCAAAAGTAACGATTTAAATTACCCACTTGATGCTGGTTACTGGCTGCTGGTAAGGTAAGCGAAGACTCCGATGTCATTAAGTCAACAGCAATACTCGAGGTAAGCGAAGACTCCGATAACGAACATTCGATTGACGAACATTCGAACGAAACGGCAAAAAAACAGGGAACTTCCTTGAATTTCTCTCGTTCCCACGCTCCTGCCCCCTCGTTCCCACGCTCCTGCGTGGGAATGCAAATCGGATGCGGAATGCCCACCTAAGCATACGATGACGTCCCCCACCCCGTTTCCAGGCCGGTATCCGTTCCCACGCAGGAGCGTGGGAACGAGAAGAATCACTCCAGCACCCGGAACTCCGAGCTCTCTTCCCACCAGGCGGACAGGGGCAGCAGGGCCAGTCTGTGAATGAGCGACTTCAAGTCCTTCTGACGGAGCCGGTAATACCCCATGGATCCGTCCAGCCCTTCCACCAAATCTCCGTGGGCGGCATCGGCATCCACCCCGATCACCTTGAAAACCATATGCCCAAGAGGCGGCTCTACGAGGTAGGAGACAGCCCCGAGATCCACCGATGCAGGAAAAAAACAGCGCAACATGCGGCGACAGCACCAAACTCCTCCACTACGGCTGGTTCTTTCTCCGCAAGCCAGAGAGAAAGCTTTGCCTGCATGTAGCGCCAGCTTTCAGGAGATGTTTTTGCCGCTTTGCCTATCCTGACATAGATTGGGGATCAAGTCTGCTGTTGACTCTTCTGTTCTGAAATGACGATTCAGACTTATGAGAAACCCATTGAGAATAGTACCCCGGCGCATGGCTTAAGGGAATGAACAGAAAAGGAGGGGGATT
This sequence comes from uncultured Desulfobacteraceae bacterium, assembly GCA_964407525.1. GTDB lineage: Bacteria > Desulfobacterota > DSM-4660 > Desulfatiglandales > Desulfatiglandaceae > DUZB01. The sequence goes on from CAYOWC010000207.1 coordinate 932, forward strand.
AAACCTGCCTTTGACCCTTGCTCTGTTTTTTGTTATGCTGGACGAATATCCAGACTCTTAAGAATTCAATAGAGGATGACTTGGGCATTTGATCTCAAGAAGCCAAGAAATGAAAAAGAATCGAACTATCATGGTCAGAAGAATATTGCTTGCTGCTGTCATCTTTTCCGGATTATGTGCGTCATATTCCAATGTATATCCTGCAGAAACCATTAGGGTTTTAACATGGGAAGGCTATGTTTTACCGGAAGATATAAAAGCAGTTAACAAGATTTTCAAAAAAGAAGGCTATCTTTACAAGGTTGAAGTGATTTCCCCATATGCAGCAGGGGCCGAGCAGATGTTCAGGTTAATCAGGGAAGAGAAATGCGATATCATGTTTCTGACGATCTTTTTTATAAAGATGCAAGGTGAAAAAACTTCAAAACTTCTCCAGCCGATTAACCCAAATTCACCGAGGTTAACAAACTATAGATACCTGCTACCGGGCCTAAGAGATATCCCGATGGGGCTTGACAGGAACCATAGGCCGCTGTACATCCCCTGGGGCGGTGGGACATACGGCTTTTACGCCGATACGAAGAGAGTGAGACCATCCGAAATCCCCAGATCGGTGAATGGCCTTTGGGATCGGAAATGGAAAGGCAAGATCTCCCTGAATATTACCCAACCTTGGTACAACATCGGTTTGGTGTTGATGTCTCTGGGCAAGAGCCCTTTCTATATAAATCAATTGCTCCTCTCAGGAAAGAGAAGGGAAGCTATCAGTCTATGTGATTCCGAAGGTGAAATTCAAAGCAAGACCAACGAACTCTATAGGCAAGCAGGACATTTCTGGAAAAATGCCCCCGAATTCAGGGAAGAACTGATGATAGTCTCCAGTTGGGGACCGGAAATCATGGGAGAAAATTCTAGAGGGGGTGGATGGAAGTTTATGGAATTCAGGGAAGGGAACATGCTCTGGTTGGATACCATTAATTTCCGGAAAGGCTTGCCGGAGAAAAAAATCGAAGCCGCCGAAATATTTGCCAATTACCTTATCGGTAGGAAAGTCCAGACCAGGGTAGCCAGGGGTTTGGCCATGGTAGCAGTTTCCTCGCTTGCGGAGTCAAACCCTATGATTGAGGCAAATCCTAAGTTTTTTCTCCAAAACATGTTTGTCCCACCTTACACCAAGATTGCCGATAATATGATGCAAAGGCTCTCAGATAGGGCTTTGAAAGCTGCCGAGGACTTGGGGACATCCTATAATACCCCTGTCAAGAAAATAGTTGCTAATGATAAATAGTAAATTCAAAGGGACGGCAGGTCCCTGACTCGATCGTTTGTGAAGAGGCATTTGATCAAGTCTGCTCTTGACTCACCTTATGAAAAAGACTCATGTGGTGATATGGCCAGACCACTAAGAATCCAGTTCCCGAATGCCTGGTATCATGTTATGAACCGTGGCAAAAGGGGAGAAAATATATTCATAGACAAAGGAAATTACGATGCCTTTATTGCCCTACTCAAAGATTGCGCTGAAAGGAACCGGTATGCCGGAAATATGATATCAATGAGGAAGATTTGCCCGACGCCACGGATATGCTGCCTGAGATTAAAACCTGATTCCGTCTTCAGAATGCAATTGACACTGACTCTATTGCGTATTACCTAAAAGCTGCAATGAGCGGTTAGCCGTTAGCTATTAGCCGTATGAAATCGGTCATTTACGTTTGCAATGGGTTAGCATCAAAAAGTGAAACCCCAAGTAAAGGGAAAAATCATGCAAATGATTGGGATCTTTGAGCTAACGGCTAATAGCTAAAAGCTAATTGCAGCTTTTAGGTATTACAAATATGTAATACGGAGGTGGTAAAATGGTCACATTGAGACTTGACCCAAATCTGGAACAGATTGTCAATAATACAGCAAAAAATCTTGGTCTCACGAAATCGGAACTGATTCGAAAGAGTATACTTGAGTATGTTGGTAAACTTGACAGACCAAGTGCATGGGAAGCCGGCCAAGATCTATTCGGAAAATATTCAAGTGGGCGTGGCAACATTTCTGTTAAAAGAAAAGAAATGCTAAAAGAAAAAATCAGGGCCAAAAGGAAATGAAAAAAATAGTGATTGATTCTGGCCCGTTAATAGCACTCTTTGACTCTTCAGACAAATATCATCAAGATGCTGTTGATTTTATAAAAGCAAATAAATACAGCTTGATAACCACTATTGCATCCATCACCGAAGTATTACATTTACTGGATTTTAACCGAAATGCTCAGATTGATTTTTTGGAATGGGTACATAGAGGAGCAGTTGAAGTCCACAACATCGAAAATAATGATTTCAAAAGATTAAAACAACTGACTGAGAAATACCGTGATTTACCAATGGATTTTGCTGATGCCTGTCTTGTGTATTTGGCAGAAAAACTGAATCTGAATACTATTGCAACCATAGATAGAGACTTCTCAATATACCGAATTCAAGGGAGAAGAAAATTCAAAACTATTCTGTCATGACTCAAATAGCATTCAAAAACGAAATAGGAGGACGTTATGTTATGTTGCGTGAGCCCTCGTGTTCAGCAGCCAAACATTTTAAGCCGATTCAGCAAGCAACGCCCCAAAGAGGCTGCCCATGGCACCAGCGCCCACGATGGCGATTTTCAGGATGAAATGACCTTAAAAAAAATCCATCGCACACATTTCTAACAACTCGCCTCAAATGCTATTTGATGGCCACCGGCGCACTGATCCCCTGGGTGATTCCGGTGATTTTTGGGCACGCGTTAATGAACATGAATTCGTAGACTTTATCCGCCTGACAATCTTTGACCAAAGCTTCCATGATAAAATCCTGCCCCCAGGTGAAACCGTATTCGGCAATGGCTTTGGTGTGCACCGGCCACTTCTCGTCCTTGTTCACCATGGGCACCACCTCGGTGGACCACTGGTCAACGGCGATGAAGGACAACCGCTTCTTATAGGCCCATTCCACCACATCCACGGTGATGCCGGGCTCTCCACTCATAAATTTTTTCGGGTCTTCCGTAAACCAGCGCATCCAGCCGGTACGGATCAACAGAGCATCACCGGGACCCACATCCACTCCCTGCTTTTTGAGACAACCTTTAACATCTTCCACGGTAATGGGATCTCCCGCATTCAATTCCCGGCCCTTGTAGGCCACCATATCCAACAGAACGCCACGGGTCACGATGGGTGGCCAGTCCTGGAATTTGACAGCCACAGCCATACCGCTCAGCACTTCAGAGAGTTTAAACCCGTTATAGAACCGAATGTCGCCCGGCCCATATTCAATGCCCACGTGGGCCGGATTGTCCGTCTGTGTGCCCACACCGGGGCAGCCGCTGAACTGCTCTTCCAGCCAAACGAACTTGTTGCTTCCCAGCGGCTCCATGAGCCTGTGTGCCAGAGTGGTGTTATGCCAGTAACGGGGCGGAAACCCCGGATTTTCCTGGGCATACCGCGTTCCCATATCAAATACCTTGCCGTGCTTCACCAGTTTTGCAGCGGCTGCAACCCGTTCTGAAGTCAGCTCATTTAGGGTCCCAAGTTCATCTTTCTTGCCGTATCGGGAAGGCCACCATTCTTTTCCTTTGGGTTCCGGTCCGAGGGTAGGTGCACCCTTTGGATTGGGGCCATTGCCGATGGCCAGAGGATTACCAATGCCTTGGGTACTCCCCGCAATCCTGGGATGGGTAAAAACGAACATGAACTCATAGACTTTATCTTTTGCCAACGTCTCCAGATTCAAATCCTGGGACCAGGTGAAACCGTACTCGGCGATGGCCTTGGTGTGCACCGGCCACTTCTCGTCCTTGTTCACCATGGGCACCACCTCGGTGGACCACTGGTCGATTCCGATGGTGGCCAGTCGCTTTTCGTACGCCCAGTCAATGACATCCACAGTAATCCCCGGCTCTCCGCTCATGAATTTCTTGGGATCCTCTTTGAACCATCGCATCCAGCCGGTACGAATCAGTAGGGCGTCGCCGGAACCCACATCCACCCCCTGTTTCTTGAGGCAGCCTTTCACATCTTCTACGGTGATCGCTTCTCCGGCTTCCAGCTCACGGCCCTTGTAGGCCATCATATCCACTAAGACGCCGCGGGTTACAATCTGCGGAACCTCATCCATGCCCCATCTCTTGAGCAACGCTTGCCCGTCCAGAACCTCCGACAGTTTCCGTCCGTTGTAGAACCTTAAGTCGCCGGGGGCATATTCGATGGCCACATGGGCCAGACCGTCTAACTGGGTACCAATTCCCGGACAACCGGTGAATTCTTCTTCCAACCACACGAACTTGTTAGATCCAAAAGGAACCAGGGTACGATGGGCGAGGCAGGTGGTCTCCCAAAACCGCGGTGGAAATCCGGGTGCCGAACGATTGTACTCGGTACCCAGGCTGTAGACCTGTCCATTGCCTACCAGATGGGCGGCCTCAACCACTTTTGCAGGAGTAATTTCATTCAGGGTGCCCAGTGCATCCTCGGCCCCGTATCGTGACGGCCACCATTTCTTCATATCTGCCCACGACGACATGGGCCAAATTAGGCCAAAGGCCACAAATACAGCCATGGCACAAAGGATCTTTTTTGTTTTAAAAGTAGCATGGTGTTTCTTCATGATCATAATTTCCTTCCGATGCTATTTGTCAAAGGTTCCCGGCAGGTATCGACCCATAGGGTAAAGGGTCTTGCCGGCATTTCAAGTTCCCAGCAGGATTAATTATCTTCCCGTTGGAAAAGACATTGTTTCTCCCTCACTTCCTCTGGCAGCAATCTATGGCAACAGGGCATACCCTTCAAAGGCCTTATCCAAAAAAAGCTGCAACTATACATTTAAAGATCAAAGAAATCCAGCCAATGCGTTTACCTTATAGGGATAAAAGGGGGTGGGGTCAAGGCTGCTTTTGACTCAGGTTATGAAAAAGACCAATGTGATGACATGGTCAGACCACTGAGAATCCAGTTTCCGGATGCCTGGTATCATGTCATGAACCGTGGCAGGCGAGGTGAAGATATCTTTTCCGGGAAAAAAAATATGAGTCGTTTATTGATTTATCCATAAAACATCTTCGTGGTGACACTCTAAAGGATGCCGGGAACTTTTTCGGAATAGTAAAAAGCAGTACAGTTAGCAGTATTGACAGAGGATTGAAACGTGAAATGCTGAAGGATAGTGCAAATTCTTTCAAGAATACCCGTCCCCCATGTCCCAGGTTGACATCCTCTCCTGTCAAAACAAGCGTCTTTAAATCTGCGATTTGACTCTCTCCATTTCAAGAAAACTCAAAATGGACGTCTATTATGCACGATATTGCGGAAAAGCCTCGACTAATTTGCAATTTTATGCATAATAGTCGAATCTTTTTGTGTGGGGTGGAATATGCGGCGTCAGCAAACACAGAATATTGTCAGTGATCTCAAAAAGAAGATGGTTTTTCTCACGGGTCCCCGGCAGGTCGGAAAAACTTGGTTGGCCCAGGAGATCGCCAAATCATTTTCCGAAAGCCTCTATTTGAATTATGACAGCTATGGGGACCGTGAAATCATCAAGAAAGAGGCATGGCTGAACAAAACAGAGTTATTAATTCTCGATGAACTCCACAAAATGAAGGACTGGAAGAATTATCTGAAGGGGGTATATGATACCAAACCCGCCCAAATGATGATTCTGGTGACTGGAAGCGCTAGATTGGAGGCTTTTCGGCAGACTGGCGATTCCTTGGCTGGAAGATTTTTCAGGCAAAGGCTGCTCCCTTTTTCACCGGCTGAACTGATTCATGTGGGCGAGGCTTTCAGTTTTGACAGGTTTCTGGAGCGTGGCGGGTTTCCTGAGCCTTTTATGGCGGAAGGTCATGAAGATGCCGACCGTTGGCGGATGCAATATGTGGATGGATTGATACGGACCGACATCCTCGATTTTGAAAGAATACATGATTTCAAAGCTATGCAGATGGTTCTGGATGTTTTACGAAACCGGATCGGTTCTCCGCTTTCCTACACATCCATCGCCGAAGACATTCAGGTTGCTCCGAACACCGTCAAAAAATACATTCAGATTCTTGAATCTCTCTATATCATTTTCAGAGTACCGCCGTTTTCCAAAAACATTGCGCGATCCATTCTCAAGGAACCCAAAATCTATTTCTTTGATACCGGCCTGGTACGGGGTAACGAGGGGGTGCGGTTTGAGAATATGGTTGCCCTTTGTCTTTTGAAACACGTTTACGCACAAGTGGATCTTAAGGGGCAACCATTGGCGTTGCATTATATGCGGACCAAGGATGGAGCCGAAGTTGATTTTTGTTTGGCCAAAGACAATAAACCGGAACTGATGATTGAAGCGAAACGGTCGAATCCCAATCCCGGTAGAAGCCTTTTGAATTTCCACAAACGTTATGGAATTCCCGGCATACAGGTTGTGATGCATCTCAAAAGGGAAAAAGAAGATCGCGGAATTGAGATTCGAAGGGCTGAGAATTATCTTTGCTCGTTGACGCTTTAAAAAAAATTGAGTCTGAGCAAATCAGTGAGTTTCCGGCTTAGAGGGAGGACAAAAAAAAAGGTTAGCAACACGCGCTAACCCCTTGAATTTACTTGGTGGGCCGTGCGAGAATCGAACTCGCGACCAACGGATTAAAAGTCCGCTGCTCTACCAAGCTGAGCTAACGGCCCACAACGAAAAAAGAATATATACAACCTATCTTTTCATTTGTCAAAATGTTTTTTCAATAGGCAGACAATTAAAAGGAATCAGCATTCCACAAAGATCTGTTGCAATATAAGATTTTTTTCTTCGTCGTTGGGTTCGTATGGATAGTTCCACTGTTTCACGTCGGGAAGGCAGTTGCCGAAAGGACGGTTGCACGCCACCTTGCCGTCATCCCCTAAACATCCGGTGGTCATAAATGGAATGCCCATGCGTATGATTTCAGATATCCGCTCATCAGACAGACCGAACCTGACAATTCTTCCGTCCGAATCAAATTTCATGTCGTCAAATCCGGCCAGGCCTTCTTCCATAATATAACGGGCCAGCTGCACTCTCAAATAGGTCGGCCAAGGAGGTTGCGCTCTCCCCGTAAGGGCCGATTCTTCTTCCGCAAAAAATGAGAACAGGTGCGACATGACCCCCATTTTCCGAAGCTTTGCCATGAGGGCCGTCATCTGTTGTTCCGTTTCGCCCATTCCCACCATAATGTGGGCGCCTACATTGCCGCGTCCAAACAGATCCACGCTGGATTCCATTATTTCCCAGTATTTTTCCCATTTGTGCGGGCCTGAGACCCCTTTCCCCCTGTAGGTGGAAAACAGTTCTTCCGTCGCCAGATCAATGGCAACTCCGATCTTGTCCGCCCCCACACGTTTGAGTTCGGCCAGGTCGCCTCGCTCCATAATAGTGGGGCTTATAAGGACAGATATGGGAACCTTTGTATCGGCGCTGAGTCTCTTGGTCATATGGATGGTATCGTTCGTACATTTACCGTTGGTGATCATAGAAATACAGGTTCTCTTCACATAGGAGGGCGCCCCGTTAATGGCATCGCAAATCCCGTCCATGGAAAAAACAGGCCACTCCACATGAATAAAGCTTTTCTCCTGGTAGGTTCCCGGACGTTTCTTGGCCAACCCGCAGTATGCGCAGTTGGCGGAGCAGCCCTCGGGATAATGAACCAGGAGATTTACACAGCGGTTCACGGCCCCACGATACATCCTCCCTCGCGCGAGCCCCAGACATATGGCCGTCGCATGACTCATCTTCGCGTAATTAGGACTTTGTTGTTTTGTCATGGTTTAGGACATTCCTTGTTTTTTGTTAGGGGTACGCACTTGTTTAAAACTTTATTTAGATTGAACCGCAAAGTCGCGAAGGCCGCAAAGCCTTTTTCGAATCGGAACGGACGATTCGAAAAAACAGCC
>CAYOWC010000208.1:0-4888 GCA_964407525.1 uncultured Desulfobacteraceae bacterium
GTATTTCCTCAAAGGAGACCGTCTTTCTCATTTTATCGGATTAGCGTGAAAAATCACTTTTTCCGGAACAGAGGTGTCAGGTATCAGGTTTCAGTACCTACTATTCCCCATTTTCTGGTTACAATATGCATAACTATTTGTTATTACGTTTAATCTTCTGGATGCGGACCGGTTTTTTCCTGACACCTGACACCTGACACCTGGAATCTGAGCATGGTTTATTCGACAACTGGCAAAAATATCACGTTAATCTGCAATGAGCCACAGGCTTTTGCCGGTAATTCTTACAGTGGTTCCATTATGACATGGGAAAATTTTGATAAGACATACTGTGTTTCACTGAAAAATCGCAAAGACAGACAAGAGGAAGCCATCTCGGAGTTTCTCAAGGTGGGCCTGTCGTCGCGCGTCGAATTTCTGTTGGTGGAAAAACACCCAACGAACTGCGAACAGGGCATTTATGAATCCCATATGTCTTGCATACGGAAAGGATTGGACGCGGGAGCCGGGACTATCCTGATTTTTGAGGACGATATTCTTTTCGATCGGTTCAGCCCGGATACCCTGAAAAATTGTGTAGATTTCCTTTCCAACTGTCCCGGCTGGAATATGCTCTCTTTAGGGTGCATGGTAAAATCCAGCCGCCGAACAAGTAACAAATCGATTCTTAAGATCAGGTTTCGAAGTCTGTGTCATGCCTATGCCCTGAATCGCCCATTCGCGGAAGCTATCGTACGGATCCCCTGGAATAACGTCCCCCTCGATGACATGTTTCGCGACTTAAGAGATAAAGACAGCTATGCGGTCTATCCCGCCTTTGCCTTTCAGAGCAGTTCCCGTTCAGACAACCTCCGCTATCTCAAGCTTGATCGCTTCAGGAGGTTATGCGGAGGCCTCCGGTGCGTGCAAAAACTAAATGAGCTGTATAACCGAAAAAAATCACTAATTATCGGCATCCATATTGTATTTATACTTCTGCTGATCTGGATATGAAAACTATGAAATCGGTCCCTTTTAACTGGCGTCTTCTACTCTTTGTCATCCTTGCCATCATTCTTCTTGGTGGAGCCGGGTTTCGCATGATCACCATTGATACCGATATCACACGGTTTCTTCCCACGAACGATCGTGTCATCTCTGACGCCGGGTATATTTTTCGGAATCATCCCATCCAAGACAGACTGGTTATCGATGTTACCGCAGAAGAAAAAGATCCCGACCTTCTGGTTGAAACTGCGGTACGAATTGAAGAAAGACTGGAAAAAAGCGGTCTTTTTAAACAGGTGGGAACAGGAGATATGCAGGAAATCCTCCCTGATCTCATGGTACATATCACGAAAAACCTGCCCATACTTTTCACCGAACATGATCTCGAAAATGAAATAAAACCGCTGCTGGAACCTGAAATAATCAAGAAAAAAGTTCAGGCTTCCTTTGAAAAATTAACGGGTCTTGACGGAATTGGACAGGCCCGCTTCATTGCAACCGATCCACTTGGTTTGAAAGATCTTGTCCTGAAAAGACTTTCTTTCCTCGCTCCGGGCCAGGATATTGACATCTACAGAGGGGAACTGTTTACCCGCGACAGGAGCCATCTGCTGGTCATCGCAAACCCCATTTCACCAGGAACAGATACCGCTTTTGCAAAACAAATCACGAATTTGTTGGAAAACATCGCCAACGATCTGAAAAAAGACCACTCCAATGCCGGTCCTCTTGTTACCCTCACACCCATGGGGGCTTACAGGGTGGCCCTCGACAATGAACTGATCGTGAAAAAGGACGTAAGGAAAGCCATTCTCATCACCACAATCGGGATTGCCGCCCTGCTCTTCCTTGCCTTTCACAGACCCATTTTGGGCCTTTTCGCCTTTCTGCCTGCCGTTGCGGGAACGGTCGCGGCATTTTTTGTTTTTTCCCTTCTCCATTCTTCCGTTTCACTCATGGCCCTTGGTTTCGGTGGCGCTGTCATATCGATTACAGTCGACCATGGAATCGCTTTTCTTCTTTTCCTGGATCGTCCCTTTGAAACCCGTGGGAAAGATGCCGCACGGGAAATTCGCGCAGTCGGTCTCCTCGCCGCCCTCACAACAATCGGCGCTTTCGGGGCACTGAGTTTTTGCGGCTTTCCCGTCTTTGAACAGATCGGTCAGTTCACGGCCTTAGGGATTGGGTTTTCATTCCTCTTCGTACACACTGTGATGCCAAAACTTTTCCCTGTCATGCCACCTGCCGCTTCGAAAAAAGTACCTCTGCAAGGCTTGGTAAAACGCTTTTACTCTACAGGGAAGAAAGGACTCTTCCTGTACATCGCTTTCGTATTTGTCCTGCTTTTTTTCGCAAGGCCGGAGCTTAACGTCGATCTCGATTCGATGAATACGGTCACCAGGGACACGCAAGCAGCCGAAAAGCTCATGACCGAAGTGTGGGGAAACAGACTGTTGAACAAAGTGTATCTTCTTTCAGAGGCGAAAACTATTCGCGATCTTCAAAATATTGGAGACAGGGTCCTTGCCATGGCGGATAAAGATCAAGGCAGAGGAATCATCTCCGGTCTGTTTGTCCCCTCGCTGATCTTCCCAGGTCCCGAAAGGATTAGAGGGAATTCAATTGCCTGGAAAAATTTCTGGACCACTGAGAGAACCGTTGCCCTTACAGCGGCACTTCAGGGTGCAGCAGGCGATTCCGGTTTTAAGGAAAATGCTTTTCAAGGGTTTACTGAAACGCTATCCCCGGATTCATTCAAGGCCAATCAAGAAAACATCCCTGCAGCCTATCTTGAGCTTTTCGGGATATCAAAACATCCTGAAAAAGCGTTGTGGTTTCAGACATCAAGTCTTACCCCCGGCGAATCGTATGACGCTGAAGCTTTCTTTAGCAGATACATGTCGGAGGGAAAGATCTTCGATTCCTCCTTCTTTTCTGAAAGGCTTGGCGGTCTGCTGTTTTCTTCTTTCCTTAAGATGATTGTATGGGTAGGCATTTGCATCCTTGCCCTGTTGCTTCTCTTCTTCCTTGATTGGAAACTGACCCTCGTTTCCCTGATACCGGTCCTGTTTGCACTTACAAGCACACTGGGAACTCTCAGGTTGCTTGGCCATCCTCTGGACATACCGGGAGTCATGCTCTCCATCGTGGTTATTGGGATGGGCATTGACTATTCCCTGTTCCTTGTCCGGTCCTTTCAGAGATATCAACCCGATTCCACGTCTTCAGAACTTGTGCTAATGACGGTTTTCATGGCATCTTCTTCCACCATTGTTGGATTCGGCGCCCTGTGTTTTGCTGAACATTCCCTGTTAAGGAGCGCCGGACTCACATCTCTGCTCGGTATAGTCTATTCTCTCATTGGCGCCTTTCTTTTTCTTCCTCCACTCCTTCGATATATAGATGGACATCGCGATAAAAACCAAAGCACACATCAGGACATCGGCAACCGCATCACAAAGAGATACAGACGCATGGAACCGTATCCGAGGATGTTTGCCCGCTTTAAAATAAAAACGGATCCCATGTTCCGGGAACTTCCCAAACTGGTTTCTTTCCCCGGCGAAGTAAAAACCATCGTGGATATCGGAACCGGTTATGGCGTACCCGGATGCTGGTTTCTTGAGCACTTCCCCGGAAGCAGCGTGTACGGCATAGATCCAAATCAGGAGAGAATCCGCGTCGCCTCTCAAGTATTTGGAAACAGGGGGGCCGCCTTCCAGGGAAGTGCCCCCGACCTCCCCTCCTTTCCTGCGCCGGCAGATATAGCTACAATGCTCGACATGCTCCATTTCCTGAATGACGAACAATTGCAGCATGTCCTGAAAAAGGTCCACGGCGCCTTGAGAGAACAAGGAGGACTCATAATCAGGACAATTATCGCCCCTGTAAACCGGGCCTCCTGGCTTTGGAAAATCCATTCCTTATATCGGAAATTTTCTGGGATACACAATCATTACAGGAGTGTTGAAGAACTCAGGAAAAATATTACTCGAGAAGGATTTGACCTCCTGCACGTTTCCCCTTCCGGTGGCAATGAAGAATTGGTCTGGTTTATTGCGAGGGCTCGAAGTTCAGACGGCATAACAAAATGACCGAAAAAGATAAAAAACACGTCCTGCCCGCCCATTTTGCTGGTATGTGCCTGTTGCCCGCGGCGTTCCTGCTTGGCCTGATCAGGATTGATCTTGCTATTTTGCCCTTGTTCCTCTTCCTTGCCTCCTGCGCCATCGCTCCTTTCTTTCCACGGCTGGCATTTTTTCTGCCTGTGGTGAATCGTGGTAAAACAGGAAAAAGGGCTGTTGCCTTAACCTTTGACGATGGGCCCGATCCGGTATCTACGCCCATCCTTCTTCGCCTTCTCTCAGAACGGCGGGTCCATGCAACCTTTTTTGTCAATGGGCACAAAGCGCTGAGATATCCTGCATTGATCCATCGCATACTCCGAGAGGGACATTCACTTGGAAATCACTCCCAGGGGCATGACAATTTCCTCATGCTCAGAAGCGAAACAATCCTGAAGAGGGAAATTTTTCAGGTACAGCAGGAGCTGGAAAATTTTGGAGTCGTGACACACGCATTCAGGCCCCCTGTGTGCATAACAAACCCGAAACTCGCAAAGGTTCTGCACACAATGGACATGGTTGCCGTGGGGTTCAGTTGTCGGGGGCCTGACGGTGGAAACCGTTGGGTGAAGGCCCTTTCAAGCAGGATTATGAAGAAAGTTCGTCCTGACGATATCATTCTTCTTCACGACATTATGCCCCCGAATAAAGAACTCCTGTCGGTCTGGCGCCGGGAAATAGAAGTCATTCTTCAGGGACTTGCCTCCAAAGGCTTTGCCGTGATGGACCTTTCTGCACTGATCGGGAGAGAAGTCATGTCCCGCCTGCCGGAAAAG
>CAYOWC010000208.1:4988-8865 GCA_964407525.1 uncultured Desulfobacteraceae bacterium
TCAAACCGGAGGAGGAGCAATAACCTGGGACGAAACGAACATCCACGTAACAAGTAACACATTCAACGTGGCTCCAAGGTGAATAAGACAAACAGAATGAAGAGCCCCAGCGCTCCTTTCCCACGGCCTCTATCGAACAACACCCCCGTATTCATTTTCAGCCGGCCTCCTCTATATTTAGACGGATTCGCTCATTCTACGAAGGCTTTACCCTGGAGTCAACGGAAGAAATGAAAGTAAACAGCGCAATTGTTCATTGACAAGGGGTCTTCACCTTGACTGTGAATGCTCTCAGCATTATGTTTTCGCATGAAATTTCAATTCCTGGCCTTTCCAAAGCCCATTTTCGAGACAGATTTCTACAAGGGTTCGGCCAAATCTTCAGGAGAAAAATATGCAGGAACATCTCATTAAAATCAAACAGGATTTTGACGGATTTGACCCTTTTTTTGGATCCTGGTTATCCCTTGACGATGTCAATATCCTTGTGGATGTGGGACCGGCACGCACGGCATCTGACCTCATCAATTCTTTACAATCTTTCGGTCTGGAAAAACTGGATTACATTTTCCTGACCCACATTCATATCGATCACGGAGGGGCATTATCTGACCTGCTGGATCATTTTCCCATGGCCAGGGTAGTCTGCCATGAAAAGGGGATAGAACACCTTGTCAATCCCTCCAAATTATGGGCCGGCAGTCTCAATGTCCTTGGAAAAGTTGCGGAACTGTATGGAGAACCAAAGCCGGTCAAAGTAGAAAAATTTATTCCGCACACAAACTTCAATCTTGATGGTCTTGACATCCTTGAGACTCCTGGCCATGCACTTCATCACCTCAGCTTTCATTACAAAGGGGTCATCTACGCCGGCGAGGCTGCAGGCAACTATTTCCTCATTGACGGCATGGAATACATCCGGCCGGCCTCCCCCCCACGATTTTTCTTCCATGTGTTCATGGACAGCGTGGAAAAGCTTCTTTCCCTGGAGAACCAACCCATACGATATGCCCATTTCGGGGGCGCTGACGACTCACACAGGCTCCTTGAAATCTTTAGAGATCAACTCATTCGATGGAAAGGGGTTATAGGTAAACAGGTAGAACTGGGCTTACGGGGAGAACCCCTCCTTCAAGAGTGTAAAGATATCCTTCTGAAAGAGGATCCATATCTTGCGGCATATCATGGTATGGATAAACCGACGCAGGAACGCGAAGAGATCTTCATGCGTAATTCCGTCAAAGGATTCGCCGAATTCCTCTTGAACGGAAGTCGCTGAGAAATAACCATGGAAAACTATAATCAGCTGGAAAAAGCGAATTTCAAGGCATTAATAGAGTCGGATGGACAAGACGAACTGAAAGAAAGGTTGGATATTCTTGACGCATTTCTGAACACGGAAGAGCATATCACCCTGGAAGAGTTCTGCCTGCTCCTCAAAGAAAAAGGGTATCAATTTGACCCAGGATTTGTAAAGCAATGCCTCAATCGGATGGTTGGTCTCGGTTTTGCGCAGAAAAAACAGTTTGAAGGGCAGCCGATCCGTTACGAGCACAGACATCTCGGTAAGCACCACGATCACCTGGTCTGCACAAAATGCGGGACTATCCTTGAATTCGCCAATGAAGACATGGAGAGATTGCAGGTAGAAATTTCCGCCCAATACGGTTTTCACATGCTCCAGCACAGGATGGATATCTACGGAATCTGTTCTCGATGCCTCAAGAGGAGAAACCCCCTCATGCCGCTGGCCATGGCCAACTCCCGAGAACAGGTCGTGATCAGAGAAATAACTGTAGGGTCCTCAAAACAGAGAGAACTGCAGGATATGGGGCTTCGAACAGGGAACACCATTGAGGTGATCAACAATACGGGCCGGGGAAGAATTATTCTCGCACATGGCCAAACCAGGATCGCGATCGGCAGAGGAATAGCCCAGAAGATCATGGTTTCATTAGCGGATACGGAAGGGGATCATGACGAACCCTGATGTTTTTGGCTCATCGCGGATTGACGTGATATTTTTTCAGTCTTCGAATAGACCATGCTCAGATTCCAGGTGTCAGGTGTCAGGTGTCAGGAAAAAACCGGGCCGCATTCACAATACTCAACGTAATAATGAATAGTTACTCTCATTATAACCAGAAAACAGGAATAGCAGGTACTGAAACCTGACACCCGAAACCTGACACCCCGGTTCCGGAAAAAGGATTTTTCACGCTAACCCGCGATGAGCCATGTTTTTTTGACGAGTGTCCTATACTGAACGCTGCAAAAGTTCCCTTAACTTATCCCTGGCAGCCCGGATGAGAATCTCCCCTTTGCTGCGGTAATAGTAACGGTCTTTTTCCCCCTGTGTTACAGCCTTAGGACTGTGGCGCAATTTGAGCTTTATAACGGCCATGCGATCGTCCAGCATAAATCTTCGGTAAATAAGGTTCATGGGTGGGATTCTGAATTCGTCCCGTAAAATTGATGCCGCCCAGTCCACAATATATGGTCGCCCATCGTCGCCAAGCATGGTATTGGGGGCCCTTTTGAGATCACAGTGGGCAACCCCTCTGGCATGGCACCGGGAAACCAGCTCGTTCAACGCATCAAAAAAGGATTCAGGCACCCTTTTTGTTTTCTGTACACTTTCCATATCATTGCCCTGGATCGCCTCAAAAACAAGCGCGGTTCCGTCAACAACCCGGTATAGGGCAGGCACACCCTGAATGCCTTGAAGCTTTCGGTAGGCTTTTCCCTCCCGCCACACGAGAAAACGACCCACAATATTCCGATACAGGAAACGGTTTTTACTGAAATCCTTCATGATCGATTTTTTCCCGTTTATTTCAAAAAGCCATATGGCAGGTCTCGTACTCGTGGACTTTCTGAGCATCGTTCCTTTTTCTTCTGCAAAGGAATGAATATCCGTTTTGGTAAACATCGATCGTCCCACTACTGCAATGCTTTCAGCAGCCCCTCGACAATGGCAGCAGGATTTGTAAACAGGGTCTCATGCCCGCCATCCATTTCTATCAAATTATGGGGTCCAAGCCCCTGGGCCATTCCGAGATAGGCGCCGGGAGGAAGAGAAACATCATCTCTGCAAAACAAAACCGTCTTAGGTATCTTCAGGGAGTCAAAATCTTTTGTGTCGACAGGGGTTGTAAAGATTGCAATAGGCTGCGGAACAAGCCTGCTGATCAACGCATCCTGCTTTTCCACCGGCTCTTCGCCCATGAGCATATTTCTCACAAAGCCTTCATCTACCGGCACACAGTTATCAGCAGAAGCTTTCGCTGCCATGGTCATCCCTTCGGCAACCTCAGGAGGAACCAGATCAAACTGACTCTTCCCATCCGGGAGGATAAAGGCATTATGAAAGATAAGTTGAGCAATATTTCCGGATGCCTTTGACGCCGCAACCTGCATCAGAAACCCTGCGCTGGAATGACCCACCAGGACAACCGGTTTTTGCTGACGATCCAGAACGCCGACGATCTCATCCACATAATCTTCAAATTGGATCTGGGAACGATCATCTTCTGGACTGTGCCCGGGCATGGTTGGAGCTTCGGCAGTGTGTCCTGCCTTCTTCAATTCCTCTATAACCCCTTCCCAGCACCATCCTCCATGCCACGCCCCGTGTAACAATACAAAATGAGTTGTCATTTTTTCCTCCATAGTTAAAAATATTCTAAAAGAAGCAATCAGCGGTTAGCCATTAGCCGCACAAAATCCGTTACTTACGGTGCAATAGGTTCGCATCAAAAAGTGAGAACCTCAACATGGGAAAAAGCCATTCAAATGCTTGATATTTTTAAGCTAACGGCTAATCGCTAAAAGCTAATTGCAGCTTTTAGGTTGTAAAAGAAGCAATCAGCGGTTA
>CAYOWC010000209.1:0-8863 GCA_964407525.1 uncultured Desulfobacteraceae bacterium
GCGGGACTGAAACCTGACACCCGAAACCTGACACCTCTGTTCCGGAAAAAGGGTTCTTCACGCTAATCCACGACGAGCCGAAAAAGGGAGGTAACCCGGTGAATAAGGAAGCAGGGGAGAGTTCAAAACGGATATATGATCGGGTGACGGATACCATAGGCTGCACGCCGCTGGTCAGGTTAAATTGGATCTCAAAAGGGATTCCCGCCACTATCGTGGTGAAACTGGAGTTTAGAAATCCACTCGGAAGTGTGAAAGATCGTATCGGCCTTGCGATGATTGAAGCTGCCGAACTGGCGGGTGACATCCGAAAAGATACCGTGATTGTGGAACCGACCAGTGGAAATACGGGCATTGCTCTGGCTTTTGTATGCGCGGAAAAAAAGCTTCCGCTGGTTCTTACCATGCCCGAAACCATGAGCCTTGAGCGACGGAAACTCCTGACACATCTCGGTGCACAGCTGGTTCTGACTCCCGGGGCGGAAGGAATGAACGGGGCCATTAAAAAGGCCATGGAAATCCATTCGGAAACACCTGGCTCTTATATGCCGAACCAGTTTTCCAACCCGGCCAACCCGGAAGTACACAGGAAGACTACCGCGGAGGAAATATGGGCGGATACGGGAGGGACGGTGGATATTCTGGTCGCAGGGGTGGGGACCGGAGGGACAATCACCGGCGTTTCCGAGGTGATCAAGGCTCGGAAACCTTCTTTTAGAACCATTGCGGTGGAGCCGCAAGATTCCCCGATCCTTTCCGGTGGAAAACCCGGCCCTCACAAAATACAGGGTATCGGGGCCGGCTTTGTGCCTGAGGTGCTGAACACGGGGATTCTTGACGAAGTCATTACGGTGTCCAATGAACAGGCATTTGAAACGGCCAGGAAAATGGCAAAACAGGAAGGGATCCTTTGTGGAATTTCTTCCGGGGCTGCGGTCTGGGCTGCCATGGAGGCCGGAAAGAAATCGGAAAATAAAGGAAAGACGATTATTGCTATCCTGCCCAGCACGGGAGAGCGATACCTGAGTACACCGCTTTTTCTTGAGTAATTTTATGAAGACATGCAGGCCTTCACGAAGCCGTAGAAGAGGGGGCCGGGAACTTCCATCCTTGATTTGAGTTCGGGGTGTGCCTGGGTAGCCACAAAGAATTTCAGGGAGGGCAGTTCAATGAATTCCACCAGCCTGCCGTTCTCCGAAACCCCCGAAAAAACCATCCCTTTCTCCTGTAAGATGTCATGGTATTCGGGATTCACCTCATATCTGTGACGATGTCTTTCAGAAGCTTCCCTTTTTCCGTATAATCCATGGACAATGGACCCTTTCTTTAAACGGGCCGAGTATGCGCCTAGCCGCATGGTTCCGCCCTTTTCTACGATCTCTTTTTGTTCCGGAAGAATATCGATAACCGGATGTGGCGTGTCAGGGTCCATTTCGGAGGAGTTGGCGCCGGAGAGTCCGCAGACGTTTCGGGCAAATTCAATGACTGCTAACTGAAGGCCTAAGCAGAGGCCTAAGAAAGGGATGTTTCGTTCTCTTGCCAGACGAATAACCTCAATTTTTCCCTCTGTTCCCCTAGAACCAAATCCACCCGGTACAACAAGTCCGTCAACACGTTCCAGAAAAGAACTGTCGTGTAAGTCTGTTGTTTCCACCCACTCCAGATTTATTTTGCATCCGAGATGGGCTGTGCAATGGTTAAAGGATTCAATGATGGAGGCATAAGAATCTTCCAGCTTGGTGTATTTGCCGCACATGGCAACCGTGATTTCCGCCTGAGGATTCTTTATATTTTCCACCAGTCTTTTCCACTTCCTGAGATCAGGGGGGCTGTAGATATTGAGCTTTTTGTGGATAATTTCGGGAAGACCTTCTTTTTCGAAAACAATGGGGATTTCATAGATATCTTCCACATCGAGGCCTGTAATGACGGCATCGTAGCTTACATCGCAGAAGTTGGAGATTTTCGTTTTAATTTCTTTGGTGAGGTACTCCGGACATCTTCCGATAATGATGTCAGGAAAAATTCCCCTCTGTTTCAGCAGGTTCACACTTTGTTGGGTCGGTTTCGACTTCTGTTCGTTTACTCCGTAGGGAATTGGTACGTAAGTGAGATGGATATAAAGGATATTGTTTCGTCCCACATCCTCTTTCATCTGACGCATGGCTTCAAGGAAAAGTTCGTTTTCGATGTCTCCTACTGTTCCCCCGATTTCAATAATGACCAGTTCAGCCTCTTCTTCCTTCGCTGTCTCGAAGATATGGTTTTTTATGGCATCGGTCACGTGGGGAATATACTGTACGGTTTTGCCGAGATAATCGCCTTTTCTTTCTTTTTTTCTCACCATATCGAATACTTTTCCCATGGTGAGATTCCATTTGGTCTTGCAGGTGACTCCTAAAAAGCGTTCGTAGTGGCCAAAGTCCATGTCTACTTCGCCACCGTCATCGAGTACAAACACTTCCCCGTGCTCAAAAGGGTTCATGGTACCGGGGTCCACGTTCAGATATCCATCGCATTTAATAGGGACAATTTTCAGATTAGAAGACAGGAGATGCCCAATGGAGGCTGCGGCAATTCCTTTGCCGAGACCCGAGAGCACTCCTCCGGTTACCGTGATGTATTTTGTAGGCATAATTGTATGATGTTCCAGAAAAGTGGTTGATTACAGGTTAGCCTGAAAAGTATTCCCGTTTAACTTTTTAGTCAAGTTGTAAAATGACAATAAACTAATTCTTAACCATGGCGACCGTTCCAAACCTGCCCGTCCGGCCTTCCCCGCGATAGGAAAAAAACTGATTGGTAGCACATTTTGTGCAGATCCCCGCCACTGCGATGTTTTTTTTCCTCAATCCGCAGGTTTGCAGTTGGTTGACACTTATTGCCCAGAGGTTGAAATAGTTTTCGCCGACCATGAATTCGCGGAAATGCTTCGGAAACAATTCCCTGTACCCTTTAAATTCTGCACAGCATGGGCCCAACGAAGGACCAATTGCGGCTCGAAGGAGACCTGCTTGTGTCCCAAAGAGAGATTGCATTTCTGTTACTACGTGGGAGAGGATATTTTGTACATGGCCTTTCCAGCCACAATGAACCGTTGCAACCGCCCTGTTTTCCGGATCATAAAGGATAACACCCTGACAATCTGCCTGCATGACCAGTATTGCCATACCGGGTGTATTTGTAATGATGGCATCTGCTTCCTCGGTTTCTCCATTTATAAAAACATATCCCGGTTGTACCACTAGAATGTCGCAACCATGGACCTGCCTGGTATATAAAAGATCCTTCGCATGTGAGATGCTCTTCAGTAAGTCAAGATTGTTTATGACATCATTGTACTCATCCCCAACGTTTGGGCTGATGTTCAGGCTCTTGTAGGGGGGGGTGCTTTGACCGCCATGCCGTGTAAAAGTTGCGTGAAAAAGTTCCGGGAATTCGGAAAGGATAGGGCATTGGAGCGTGGGTGTATCCCTGTTTTTCAATAGAAACCGGGGTGTTTCGCTCATATTACCGATGGGAGGAAGATTGGAATTTTGTTGATGAGATTGTTTGGTTTTCGATAAAAAGTCCTTGGCCATGCATCTTCATTTGAAGAACGAAATGAACGTACTCGCCGTCCGGAGAGGTGATGTAGATACCATCACGACACAGACTTTCTCACTTACCGCTGCTTCCTTCCGGACCTGACGGGGTTTGCAAGTGCCTGTTACGTGAGGTCCACATAGTCCCCGGGTTCGACAGAGCGACCGCCAAAATCGAGAATCGCATGAAGACTTTCAACCCCGCGTAAGCGGATTTCGGGTTACAGGGCACCGCTAACGCCCCGTCTAGCACGACCAAGGTAAAATTGATTAGAAACCCAAACTGTCTACAAAACTTATATGTCAACCCGTTCCTTAAGCTCTTTCCCCACTTTAAAGAAAGGGAGTTTCTTTTTGCCGACTTCTATGATTTCGCCGGTCTTGGGATTCCGGCCTTTGTAACCGTCGTAATCTTTAATTTTGAAGCTGCCGAGCCCTCTCACTTCTACCCTTTCACCGCGGATAAGGGCAGTTTCCATCTCCCCAAAAACAGTGTTCACTACCTCCTCGGCCTTTTTAAGAGGTAACTGTTCCTCGTTGGCAAGAGCTTCGATTAGTTGAGATTTGTTCATTGTTGCCCCCACTGCTTCTTCATTAAGTAAGTTGTTGAAATCATGTTGCTCATGTTGGTCGAAAATAATGGATCAGAGTTTGTAAGTCAAGAGCAATTTGGAAAAAAATGAGGTTTTTAACAAAAATAGCGGTTTGAATACGATGAGGATTTACATTATCGTTTTCGTGGGTTATAGGTCTTCAATGGGAAATATAATTACCATTGACGGCCCATCAGGCTCGGGAAAAAGCACTGTGAGTAGAATTTTCGCCGAAAAGATAGGCTATTGCTGTCTTGATACGGGCGCCATGTACAGGGCTGTCGCTTTGGTGGCCAAGCGAAAAGAGGTTGCATTTGATGACGGCCGAGCGCTCGAAGAAATCTGTACGTCTCTGCGGTTGCGATTTGAGACGGAAGAAGGTTTGCCAAGACTCTTCATGGATGAAGAGGATCTCTCCGCTCTCATCAGAAATCCTGAATTTGATATGCTCTCCTCAACAGTCTCCGCCGTAAAAGAGGTCAGAGAATCCATGAAAAACATGCAGAGAGAAATGTCCTTGCATGCAGACCTTGTGGCGGAAGGGAGAGATATGGGGACGGTTGTATTTCCCAAGGCGAAAATCAAATTTTTTCTGACTGCATCTCTTGATGCAAGGGCTCTTAGAAGGTATGAGGAAAGAAGAATTAAAGGAAACAAGGTCGAAATGGGTGTGGTCCGGGCTGAACTGGCAAAAAGAGACCATCAGGATGAGACCCGTTCTCTGGCGCCTTTGAAACCCGCCGGGGACGCTTTTATCATTGATTCTACTGCGTTGAATATTAATCAAGTCATTGAACTTATGATAGAAAAGTTCAGGGCGTAAAGAAAGCCTGGGTAAGCTGCCATAGTCCCGGCGTGAGGAAAACTTCGAAAGGATCGTATAGAATTACGATTTTTTTGCATTTTATCTGGTTATTTAGAAATAAATGCTTGAAATTTGCTTTCGACTTTCATAAACTATGACGTTTAAAAGATCTGTTGGCGGGCAAAATCACTCAGGGGGTATTTAGCTTAATGGAAAAAGAGACAAACTTTGGAACCCAAGACGAAACCATCGAAACCGAAGACGCTTCTCCGACTGTTGAAAGAGGCGCAGATGAAGCAGGCCTGGATGTCGGAGCAGAGGGCATGAAAGAGCCGGATGAAGCTGTGGAGAATGCAGACGACGAGCAGTTTCTGCAGGACGAAACAGACTCGGATGACGAACTTACCTTTGAAGAGCTTGAAGAGGAACAGGAAGAAGACGGTGACTTCATGCAGATGTATGAAGAAAGCCTCAAAAGCATTCAGGAAGGTGAGGTTGTTGCCGGCGAAATAGTCCAGATAGATAAAGAATACGTTTTGGTGGATATAGGGTACAAGTCGGAAGGCCAGATTCGCATCCATGAATTTCTTAATCCGGAAGGCGAGTTGACTGCCAAGGTTGGAGACAAAATTGAAGTACTCCTTGAAAGAAGAGAAGATGATGAGGGCGTAATCAGGCTCTCCAAGGAAAAGGCCGCGAAAATAAAAGTATGGGATAAAGTTAAGAAGATTTACGAAAGCGACGAAACCATCAGCGGGGAGATCATTTCAAGAGTGAAAGGTGGTCTCAGCGTTGATATCGGCCTGCAAGCTTTCTTGCCGGGATCTCAGGTAGATCTCAGGCCCATCAGAGATATGGACGCTCTTGTGGGTACGGTGCACGATTTTAAAATTGTAAAATACAATAAACGTCGTGGAAACATTGTGCTGTCCAGGAGAGCCATACTGGAAGCTGAGAGATTGAGCCTCAAAGAAGAGACCTTGAAAATCATCGAAGAAGGGGCTGTTCTCAAGGGAACGGTGAAGAATATTACAGACTATGGTCTGTTTATCGACCTTGGAGGCATCGATGGACTCGTGCATATTACGGATATGTCATGGGGCAGGGTAGGACATCCTTCTGAAATGCATCAGGCTGGGGACGAGATTGAAGTCAAGGTGCTGAGTTTCGATAAAGAAAAAGAGAGGGTTTCTCTCGGTATAAAACAGTTGACCCCAGATCCCTGGAGCCGTGTAGAAGAGATTTATCCCATAGGAGCCAGAGTTGAAGGGCGCGTCGTTAGCCTGACGGATTATGGTGCGTTCGTGGAAGTAGAGCAGGGTGTGGAAGGGTTGATTCACGTTTCTGAAATGTCCTGGACAAGAAAAGTACGGCATCCTTCTCAGATCCTTACTGTTGGAGATACCGTTGAGACCGTAGTCCTGAATATGGATGTGGGACGAAAAAGAATTTCTCTCGGAATGAAACAGGTTGAACCAAATCCGTGGGATGTGATTGAAGAAAAGTACCCCATTGGAACAACCATTGAAGGTAAGATAAAAAACATTACGGATTTTGGCGCGTTTATCGGCATCGATGAAGGCATTGACGGCCTTGTTCATATTTCCGATATGTCATGGACCAAGAGAATAAAACACCCTTCGGAAGTGTATAAAAAAGGTCAGGAAGTCCAGGCCGTGGTCCTGAGCATTGATAAAGAAAATGAACGTTTTTCTTTGGGCATAAAGCAGATGGCACCGGATCCGTGGGATGAAATACCTATTCGATATAAACCGGGAACACGTGTCACGGGCGCCGTGACAAACATTACAGACTTTGGCCTTTTCCTTGAACTTGAAGAAGGCATAGAGGGTCTGGTCCATATTTCCGAAGTCGCAGGGGATAAAAAGGGCAACCCGCTTTCGCGTTTTCAGGTTGATGACGTCATACAGGCGAAAGTCATTAACGTTTCGAGACAAGACAAAAAAATTGGTCTTTCTATCAGAAAGCTCGATGAGACCAGTGAAAAAGATATCTTCAGAAGCTACCTGAATAATAATAAGGAAGCCACTTCAAATCTTGGCGAATTATTGCGCGAAGAAATGATGAACAGGGAACAGCAGAAAGATAGTGGCGTTCAGGAAGATAGTAGCGTTCAGGAAGACCAATAGTTCTGTTTATATTTTTGAAATCGGGGGTATTCCCCTACCATTTTGCTGCGCCCCCTCCTCTGTGGAGGGGGTGCATATCCTAAAAAAACCGTGGCCTGCATATAATTTTTGACGAATTGCCAACCGCAAACCTTATCTTTTCTAAACCTATTTCATGAAAAAACAACGGCGTCCAATACTCCTCGTCCTGGTCATTTTGTTTGGGATTGGCCTTTTCCTGGGGTCTACGGGTATCCTTGTCTTGAAGCTTTTCACCCCTTCTACCAACCTTTTTCTTACTGAGAAAATCGGGGTTCTGACGGTGAATGGCACCATTTCATCCTCGCAGAAAATCACTTCCCAATTGGTTAAATTCAGAGAAGACAAGAGTATCAAGGCGATTATTCTCAGAGTGAATTCCCCGGGAGGCATTGTTGGCCCTTCGCAGGAAATTTACCGAGAAATTCAGAAGACTGTGCCTCATAAAAAGGTGGTTGTATCTATGGGAGCTGTTGCCGCTTCCGGAGGGTATTATATTTCCGCTGCCGCGGATAAAATTGTTGCCAATCCCGGAACCATTACAGGCAGTATCGGTGTACTCATGGAATTTGTGAGACTCGAAGAACTTATGAAGAAAATCGGCATTGACCTCGAGATAGTTAAAACCGGTGAGTTTAAGGCCATGGGATCTCCGGACAGAAAGCTTACGGAAAGCGAGAGAGAGATTATTCATGAACTCATCTTTGATCTACAAAGACAGTTTGTGGAGGCTATCGCGGCTGGGAGAGGGCTTCCCCTGGAAAAGGTTCGGCAGATTGCCGATGGGCGGATTTTTTCAGGGGCGAAAGCAATGGAATTAGGGCTTGTAGACGTGTTGGGGAATTTCCAGGACGCGGTGCAACTGACCAAAGAATTGACTGGAATTCGCGGAGATGTGGTTCTGGTGCATCCAGAAAAAGGAAGACTGGCCCTGTTGGAAAGGTTTATGGATTCCGGAGCCAACTCTCTGGACCGGTTACTGGAAGGATTCAAGAGCCGTATTCAATACCGATGGCCCGGATTTTCAAGCCCGAAATTTAGAGAAAGCTACTAACGTCCCCTTTTCCCTGCCGAATGATTTCCGGTTGATCATTTATCAAAGACACCACACTTGATGGGTTCTGAGAAAGCATTCCCCCATCAATGATAACGTCGACTTGTGAGCCGTGTGCTTCCCTTATGGCATAGGGGTCATCATGTCCGGCACTGGTACTGATGATTGGCCCACCAAACATGCTGACGATGTCGTGACAGGTTTGATTATCAGGCACTCGAATTCCAACGGTTTTTCTTTTGGTGAGCATAATCTTGGGAACAAGTCTGGTTCCTTCAAGAATAAAAGTATAAGGTCCGGGAAGGAGTCGTTTCATGTTCTTGTAGGCATAATTAGAGACCAGTGCGTAGCGGCTGATCTCTTTAAGATTATCGCAGACAAAAGAAAATGGTTTTGAAAGAGGTCGGTTTTTGAGCCTGTAAATACGTTCGATAGCTTTTTTGTTAAAAAGGTCACATCCGATTCCATAAAAAGTATCGGTAGGATAAACAATAAGTCCCCCCTCTTCGAGGATATCGCTCACACGTCGAATGAGACGCTGCTGAGGATTATCCGGGTTGATAGAGAGCATGAGCGGACCTTTTTTTTTCCCTGATCTATTTCCCATATGCTATGAAACTCCGGTGATGCAAGGTTGAGAATGCGGCAATTGCATGCCA
>CAYOWC010000210.1:0-8858 GCA_964407525.1 uncultured Desulfobacteraceae bacterium
CTTTTTTCCGGAACCGGGGTGTCAGGTTTCAGGTGTCAGGTTTCAGTACCTAGTGTTCCTATTTTCTAATTTTGATAATCATAACTATTCGTTATTACTTCTAATAAGTTGAATGTGGCCAAGTTTTTTCCTGACACCTGACACCTGACACCTGGAATCTGAGCATGGCCGATTCGACAACTGAGAAAATGTCACGTTAATCCGCGATGAGCCCACAATTTCACCTTGGAAAAAGGATTACGACATGAGGATTTCTTTTATTTACAAGGGTGTGCAAGAAAAATGCTTATTAATTAGGGAAGGCCTCAACAAACAGTTACAAAAATCGTTATTGATCACGAAAACCATATATGAGATGGTTCGCCTATAGAAATGCTATTACAACGAGGTGCGTGGGCGGCGCTCCCCCATTCACATGAAAGAGACTGAGCAGCATTCATTAAATCAGGAGGAAAACATAGAATGATGAAGATGGCATGGACCTATCTAATTGCGGCCGGTTTTTTCGAAATCGGATGGCCCGTGGGATTGAAACTGGCGCAGACCCCTGGGAAAACCGTTGTGGGCGTTCTTTTTGCAGGCGCCTGCATGGTCGTCAGTGGCTATCTGCTCTATCTGGCCCAACGACACATCCCCATGGGAACCGCCTATGCGGTATGGACTGGAATTGGAGCTGCCGGCACCTTTGTGTTAGGCATTTTTCTCTACGGCGACCCTGCGGGCGCCATGCGGATCTTTTCCGTGCTATTAATCATCTCAGGTGTTATCCTGCTGAAACTGGCTCATTGAAAAGCTCTCTCACATTATCCATTGCACCCTTCAAATTGAAATGTAAGAATGCCAGCCTGCTTTCTCAACAGTCTGTTTTAGGGGACACGGTCATGAAACTACCTACGAAGAGAATCTGCGTATTTATTATGTTGCTCTTGCTTACTGGCAGTACGGGATGTCAGAAAGAAAGCAGTGTGTCATCTGCAGGAATCAAGGTAGGGGCACTCTTTCCTCTCAGCGGTGATCTCAAAGATAAGGGCACCGATAGTGCGAACGGCGTGAGACTGGCCGCCGAGGAAATCAACAATGCCGGGGGCATCACTTCCCTGAATGGGGCAAAGCTGGAAATCATCTTTGCCGATACCAAAGGGAAACCCGAGGTTGGCGCAAAAGAGACGGAACGCCTGATCAAGGAAGAAGGGGTGGTCGCACTTATCGGTACCTATCAAAGCAGCGTTACCAAGCCGGCCTCGCAGGTGGCGGAGAGATTAGAGACCCCATTCATCGTCAGCATCTCCATTGCCGACATCATCACCGAAAGAGGCTTTCGCCATACCTTCCGAATTCAACCAAAAGCCACATTCTATGCTCGCGACCAAATCCAATTCATAAAGGACCTTGAAAAGCTTGCAGGATTCTCTGTTAAACGGGTTGCCCTTCTCCATGAAAACACGGATTTCGGGACATCCACGGCTCTGGCTCAGAAGAGCGCCCTGAGGAAACATGGTCTGGAAGTCGTATCGGATATCGGATACAAATCTGAAGGCGTCACTGATCTCCAAAAAGAAGTAAACCAGTCTCTTGCAGCCAAGCCGGACGTCATCCTCACCGTCACCTACCTCATGGACAGCATTCTGATTCGAAGAGCGTTGATCAAATCAGGAGCGGCAGTGCCCATGGTCGATACAGCAGGTGGGACCGTATCACCGGAATACATCCAAGTCCTTGGCCCCTTAGCTGATGGTACGCTTACCATGGCTGAATACTCTAAATTCGCGGCCGGGGGCAGGGAACTCAATGAACGTTTCCATGCACGCTTTTCAACAGATATTACAGGAGACAGCGCCCATGCTTATCAGGCGGTATTGGTGCTTAAAGATGCATTGGAAAGATCCGGATCACCGGATAAAGACAAACTTCGTCAGGCGATAGCCGACACCGATATACACAAAGGTCCCCAACTTGTGTTACCCGCAGAACAACTGCGGTTTGACAAAAACGGTCAAAATGAGTTTGCCCATCTCTACGTAATGCAGATACAAAATGGTGAATTGGCGCCCGTCTGGCCGGTACAGTATGCCACGGCAAAGGTTAAATTTAAAGGCAGCAATTAGCTTTTGAGCTATTAGCCATTAGCGTAATGATGTAAATGATTTATATCAGTTTTTCCTGGTATTCAACTTTCACTTTTTGATACTGATCTGTTTCTGCGTAAACGACTTATATTATAGGGCCAAGTAACGGCTAAGCGCTAATTGCAATTTTTAGGTTAAAATAAACGAATAGCAACCCATATGAGCTCACATCCAACCAATAAATCGATCCATCCAATTCGACGCAAAAGCCTGGCAACCCAATTGACCTGGGTTTCCATATTGATGGTAACTTTCGCCCTCCTTATAGTGGGTACGGGTCTGATTCTAATAGCCGACAGGACGCAGCGGGATGGTGCTTTTCGATTGCAGCAACAAAGTGCTGAGCAGGTTTCCCAGCTCATTTCAGGATATATGACCCGGGCGGATGGTCGACTGCTCTTCTTTTTGGAAAATGTACCATTGCTTTCAAAATCCCAAGAACAGCAAAAGGGTCTCCTGGGAAACCTCCTTATGAGCAGCCTGCCCTTGTACAGTCGGGTCTCTGTATTGAATAAAGAAGGCTATGAGTTAAGTAAAATATCCCGTTTTCATACCTTTCTGCCTGGGGAACTGACTAGCCAGGCCGAAAACCCTGCCTTTCTTACAGCCATAAAAGACGACAGTTATATGGGTCCGGTTGCCTTTTTCGAAAACACCGGCCTTTTATCTGTGGCAATCGCCCTGCCGATAAAATCTCAAACAGCTGAAATCATGGGCGTAATCATCGCTGAAGTCAACGTCAGTCATCTATGGCAGAGTGTAGCACGCATTAAAGTCGGGAAAGGCGGTTATGCTTATCTTGTGGATAACAAAGGCCGATTCGTCGCTTATCAGAAACCTGCCGAAGTCCTGAAAAGATATAAGGAAGATATGAGGAGAATGCCCCCTGTGTCCGACTTCCTTGTCCGCAGTAAGGACAACACTGTTCAGGTTAAAGAATACCAGGGATTGGTTGGTGAAAAAGTAATTGGAGCTTATGCCCCTGTCAAGGGCACCAACTGGGCAGTATTGGTTGAGCAGCCTACCCGTGAAGCCTATGCAAGCATCTCTAAAATGCAAAAATATCTCTTAGGGGTCATGTTTCTGTGCATTGTACTGGCAGGCGCATTGGGTTTTTATATCTCCCGACGCTTGATCGGCCCTATTCGAATGCTGACTGACGCCGCGCAGAGGTTTGGAACAGGCGACCTGCAAAGTGACTTTAGCGATGTGCAGAGGCAGGATGAGGTAGGGATACTGTCGCATACGTTTAAGAAAATGCAAAAGGAATTGCATGACCTGTATGCCGGACAGAGACGAAAGATAGAAGAATTGGAAATCATGCAGAAAGCTCTGCGAGAAAGTGAAGAGAAATACAGAACCATCCTTGCAAGCATTGAGGATGGATATTATGAAGTGGATATGGAGGGAAACTTTAGTTTTTTTAATGGGGCTCTTTGCGAAATTTACGGGTATTCAAGGGACGAATTGATGGGGATGAATATCCGGAAGCTTACAGATCAAGAAACTGCAAAACAGGGATACTATGTCTTCAACGCGGTATATACCACCGGAAGGCCCGAGAAAGGTTTTGAATGGAAGGTTGTAAGAACAGATGGAACAAAAAGATTGGTGGAGGCTTCCGTATCATTAAGGAGGGATCCAGAAAATGTGCCAATAGGGTTTGGAGGTATTATTCGGGATATTTCCGAAAAACAAAGGCTTGAAGTCCAGCTGCAACATGCCCAGAGAATGGAGTCATTAGGGACTTTGGCTGGCGGAATAGCGCATAATTTCAACAACCTGCTCATGGGTATCATGGGATATGCATCTTTGATGCTCCTGGAAACTGATTCCGACCATCTGAATTACGAAAGGCTTAAAAACATCGAAAAGCAGGTTATAAGCGGGTCTAAACTCACCGGCCAACTCCTTGGGTATGCCAGGGAGGGAAGCTATGAAGTCAAGCCCATCAACCTGAATCAGGTCGTTAAAGAGACCTCTGACACCTTCGGAATGACGAAAAAAGAAATCACAATTCATCAGGATTTTCGTGAGCGCCTCTACGGCATAAACGCTGACCAGGGTCAAATTGAACAGGTATTGCTCAATCTCTATGTAAATGCAGCTGATGCCATGCCGGGGGGGGGAGACCTGTTCCTGAAAACAAACAACGTCACCCATGAAGATATGAGCGACGAAACCCATGAAGTTAAACCCGGTGACTATGTGCTGTTGACTGTAAGAGATACGGGGATTGGCATGGACAAAGAGACCAGGGAGCGGGTTTTTGAACCATTCTTCACAACCAAGGGACTTGCCCGTGGCACCGGTCTCGGCATGGCTTCCGCTTACGGTATAATAAAGGCTCATGGAGGATATATTCATCTGCTTTCTGAAAAAGGACATGGGACGACTTACCATATCTATCTGCCTGCGACAGAACAGAAGATAGAAAAGAAACAAGTGTTGTCCGATGAACTCGTGAAAGGCAAAGGGACAGTCCTTCTGGTGGACGATGAGAAGTTGGTTCTTGAATCCGGCCGGCAGATGCTTAAATATCTGGGGTATGAGGTCCTGCTGGCTGAAAATGGTCAAGAGGCTGTGGAGCTGTACAAGAGGAATCAGGATAAAATAAACATGATTCTCCTTGACATGGTAATGCCCATTATGGGTGGTGGAGAGACCTTCGACAGGATAAAGGAGATGAATACCAGAGTGAAAGTCCTCCTCTCCAGCGGATACAGTGTAGAAGGGGAAGCCAAAGAAATATTGGATAGAGGTTGCGATGCCTTCATCCAGAAACCTTACAAGCTGAAAGAGCTTTCTAGGAAAATTAAGGAAATATTAGGGAGTGTTATCCAGGATGCGAATTCATGAGTAGTAAAATAATCAGATTTCTTCGAAATAGGGATTTCATCCTTCTTTTCGGCGTCGTATGTGGCCTTTTCCTTGATCGAGGGACCCTATGGACGCAACCTCTTGTCCTCCCCGCCCTCGGGGTGGTGATGACCCTCTCCACAATGGGAATTTCCGGCAGCGCTTTTCGGCCTCCAGGCGCTCTGATTCGGCCATTTTTTGCGGGAGTTTTCATGAGTTATGGGGTCCTTTCCGGGGTCATCCTCATCATGGGTAAATTGTTGATTCACGACGATGCCCTGTGGTCCGGGTTTGTCATCCTTGCAGCTGTACCCCCGGCCATAGCTATAATCCCTTTTGCAGATTTCCTGGGCGGCAACCGATTTTATGCCCTTATTGGAACCATGGGCGGGTATCTCGGCGGACTCCTTCTCATGCCTTTTACCGCTTTGCTTTTTCTTCGAACGTCCATCTCAAACCCTTCCAGCATTTTGAAGGTCATCATCGTACTCCTTGTCATACCATTTGTTCTTTCGCGGGTGCTGATCTGGACGAAGCTGGAAGAGCGTATTGCCCCCTACAAAGGCACCATCACCAACTGGAGTTTTTTTCTTGTGGTCTACACCGTGGTGGGCTTGAACCAGGAGCATTTTTTTCGCAATCCGGTGGGTCTGATACCCGTCGTACTTATTGCTGTTGCCACCACCTTTATCCTTGGCTTTGTCATTGAATGGATAGGAAAGATTGCCAAGTTGGATCAGGAAATCACCACCAGTCTTGTCCTGCTGGGGACCCTGAAGAACTATGGCCTGGCTGCAGGAATCGCACTGGCCCTTTTCGGTAAAGAAACAGCGCTGCCGGCCACCGTTTCCACCATATTCATGATCATCTATATCATTTGGCTCAATTTCAAAACCGGGTTGGGATCCAAAGGGAAGGTAACTTCTCAATAAGTTCGGATACCCATAACACAGTTAGGGTTAAAATCGATTGAAAAAGCCATTGTCTTCTCGGAGTTTAGGCCTGCCCGCCATTGCCGTTCGCACTCTATTTTGAGATTGGTCGATGTTACGATCCCCCTGTATTTGGGACAATTCTTCTGATGGTTAGGCGAGGCAGGCGGGCGTAAGCCTTTTAAAAATCCACCCGAACTTACTGAAAAGTTACAAGGAGAGCCCTGAGCGCCACAACATCG
The DNA here is from genome assembly GCA_964407525.1 of uncultured Desulfobacteraceae bacterium. Lineage (GTDB taxonomy): Bacteria > Desulfobacterota > DSM-4660 > Desulfatiglandales > Desulfatiglandaceae > DUZB01. Next base: position 6,160 of record CAYOWC010000210.1, read on the forward strand.
TTTGAAATGGAGTTTGACAATCCTTTTTGATATGATATAAGGTCATCTTCGTTATTTTGTACCCTGGATGGTCCATAAAAAGAGACAGAAAAGGAGCTTTTTTTGACATTTGACATCATGTTAGGCATAGTCCTCACCATCCTGGCGCTGGGAGCAGTGGTCATACTGACTTTATGGAGTCGAAGGATCATTGAACGCATTCATGCGCATCGACCCAGCTCTCTGAGACACATTCAAAAGGAAATCCTGAATGAACAAAACCCCAGACCCCAACCCTGAGGACGAACCGAGTACCGAGCAACCCCAGATAGCTACTGAGTTTTCCAGAAATCTCAACCTCCTGCACATCACCATGATGGGGGTTGGCATGATGATCGGGGCCGGTGTCTTTCTCGGGGTGGGAAACGCCATCAAAATTGCCGGACCCGGCGGGGTGATCCTCACTTTTTCCTTCAACGCACTCATAGCCCTTTTTACCGCCATGTCCTATGCGGAGCTGAGTTCGGCCGTTCCCAGGGCCGGGGGCGCCTACAATTTCGCCCGAATCGCCTTTGGGCGGGGACCCAGCTTCCTGGCAGGCTGGATGGAATGGTTTGCCTCCTCTGTAGCAGGAAGCCTCTATGCAGTCACCTTTGCCCTCTACACGGTCCATTACCTCACCCAGATGGGCCTGATTAACCTGGAAGGGAACGAACTATTCCTTCTTGAAAAAGGGGTGGCCGTCCTGGTGGTCTGCCTCTTCATTTATATCAATTACCGAGGGTCTTCGGAAACCGGCACCATGGGGGCGTTCTTCACCCTGGGCCAGACTGTGACCTTGCTATTCATCGCGGTGGTGGGGATCGTCGTGGCCATCTCGGACCCGAGCCGCCTCTCTAATTTCAAGCCCTTCATACCCAACGGGTGGGATAAACTCCTCATCACTATGGGATTCACCTATGTAGCATTCGAAGGCTTCGAGGTCATCGCCCAGGCAGGAGACGAGGCCATCAACCCCCGGCGTAACCTTCCCAAGGCCATGATCTATTCCATTGTCATCGTAGTATTCACCTATGTGGGGGTAGCCTTTGCCGCGGTGGTGGGCGTCAAGGATGTGGGGGAACCTGCCTGGATCTGGATCGGCAACTACGGCAGCAAAGGATTTGGGGAGGCTGTTCGGATGCTCATTCCCTCCTACGGGGGAATTCTGGTAACCATCACAGTCATTTTCGCATCCACATCGGCCCTGAACGCTACTATCTATTCGGCCACCCGGGCCTCCTATGCCCTGGGCAGGGATCGTATGTTGCCCCCCGCCTTCTCTCGCCTCCATCCCGAGCGGCGCACACCTTTCATAGCCCTGCTCTTCACAGGGGGACTGGTAATCCTGGTGGCGGCCTTCCTCCCCACCATAGACGTGGCTTCCAGCGCCAGTATGATGTTCCTGTTTCTCTTCTTCCTGGTAAACCTCTGTGTGATCCGCATCCGCCGCCATATGGTGGACGAAATGACCTATGGGTTCGTCATGCCCCTGTTTCCCCTGCCCCCGGTGGTCGCCATCCTCTGCCAAGCCGTCCTGGCCGTATGGCTGTTTCACATGAGCCCCATCGCCTGGATAGTAGGGCCGGCGTGGGTGTTATCCGGGATTATCATCTACCGCTGTTATTCCAAAAAACGGGCCATTCCCACGGAAGACGAGATCGTAGTTCTCCAGGAGGAGCCCATCGCGAAGAAGGGGGCGTTCCGAATACTCCTTTCCGTCGCAAACCCCGCCAACGCCATTCCTCTGGCCCAGAACTGCTACCGGTTCTGCCAGGCAAAGGGAAGCGGAACAGAGGTGGAAGTCATCCATATGGTCCCGGTGCCCTCCCAGGTTCCCCTGTCCGAGGCTTCCAAATACGCCGAGCCGGGAGAGGAAGCCATTACCGAGGCCTCTCTCTACCTGGCCCCCCGCTTTTCATTCGGAAGCACCATGCGATACTGCCGAAATGTGGGCAGAGGAATCATCTCCGCCGCTTCGGAACGTAAAGCGGATTTACTCATCATGGGATGGCACGGGACCGGGAAAAAAGGCTTCACGATGGGAAGCACTGTAGACCCTATCCTTGAACAGGCCACCTGTGATGTACTCATGTTTAAAGACTGCACCCATCAGAAATACCGGCGGATACTGGTCCCCTATGCCGGGGGTCCCAATTCCGCCTTCGCCCTGGAGACAGCCTCTACCATGGTGGAGCAGGAGGGAGGAAAGGTGGTGGTCTTCAACGTGGCTCAGCCGGGCAAACCCACCCAGGATGTCGAGCTATTCCTGGCAGAGACCGTGCCCCGTATCAAGGCGCCCGTAACCCTTTTTGAAATCAAATATGCCGTGAGCCGTGAAATCCTGGGGACTCTGCTGGAGGAAGCCCAGGATTATGACCTGGTCGTCATCGGGGCCACAGATGACCCCCTTTTCCGCCAGCGTTTCAGAGGATCTCTACCAGAGGAATTTGCCGGTCAGTGCCAAACACCACTGGTCATGGCCAAAGCGAAACATCCCCTGAAATCATTCATTAAACGGTGGATTTGACCTATAGATGCCGAAAAGATCTCCGAACCTCTTACCTTCTGAACTTCTAAACCTCTAACCTTCTGAACCACTCAGTTTCACACGCCACTGGTTTTTTCCGGCGGCACAAAGGCTTCAGGACTTTCGTCCGGGAGGGTTTCCACATATACGG
>CAYOWC010000211.1:0-8857 GCA_964407525.1 uncultured Desulfobacteraceae bacterium
CGCCGAAATTTATATAAAAAAAAAGCCCTTCATCTTTTATGAAGGGCTTTTTTTTTCAGTCAGTCGTTTTCAGGAACAGAATCTCCTTTTGGAGAGCCTATGCCATATATCGTTTGCAAAAAAAAGAAAAAAGGAAACAGAGTACACGTTTCTGTTTGTGAGCGCTGCATGGGGGTACAGTGCGCCGATTATCTCAATTACGTGCAGTTATCCCTGTTTCCTTCTTTTGTGAAAGAAAATATGGATTACAGAAAACCTTTTTCCCCAGAAAAAACAGAAAAAAAGAAGTCTCCAGAGACGGAGGGTCCTCAGCAGATTTTATTGTTTGATCCATGATGGTCGCGGATCTCTCAAGGTAATATGAATTCAGTCACATATTCATTGAGCAGTGTATGATTTTCGATCATAACCATATGGCCGGCAGACGGCAATAATTTGAGGAGACTGTTTTTTATCAACTTGTTAAGTTTTATGGAGAGTGCCGGAGGGGTCAGTTTGTCCTGTTCGCCGCATAGAATGAGACAAGGGGTGTTGATTTTGTCCACTTCTCCTCGTAGATCGAAGCGGTTACACGCGGAGAAGTCTGCATGTACGAGTGGCCCGCCGGCTTGTTTCATCAGCTTTATGCCTTCTCTTACAAGCGCTTTTTCAGCATCTGGAGCATAGGCATACCCGAGCAGGTTTTCAATGACGTTTTCAAAGTCATTTTTGAGACCATCCAGAAACATGGGGGCAACCTGCAATCGGGGCCCTGTTCCCACGAGAATGATGCCTTTGACTAATTCCGGGTTTGACAGGGTTGCTGTTTGGACAATTGCGCCGCCCATGGAATGTCCCATAAGATAAGGCGGTTCATCAAATACTTCCCCAAGAATTTGAGTCAACCACTGGGCATATTCGCCAATTTCCGACTTGTCCTTGTCTCCTGTTTTTCCATGACCGGGAAGGTCCAGGGCAAAAGTATTACATTGGTTTCGTAACAGATAGGTCTGGGCTTTCCATGCTACAGAAGATCCTCCTGCTCCGTGTATCATGACCAGGGAAGGGTCATCCTCTCTGAAAGCTTGAGTTCCCGTTTCAAAACCGATGTTTAGTTTACGTAATTTCCCGGCAATCATTTTTTCTCCTTTTTCCGAGTGAAGGTTTTTTATTCGCTCCCAATGAGCGCGCCTTTACGGACTTTTCCAAGAAAAGTGCGTGGAAAATCTTCACAGAAGGTGAATTTCTTAGGATATTTAAAATGGGCGATTTTCCCTTGTAAAAAGGAATATATCTCACCCGTATCGAGTTCTACGTCTTTTTTCAGTATTAGAAAAGCATGGCCGACTTCCCCCCATTCTTTATCTTGAACTCCTGTTACTGCAGCTTCCTTGATGCGGGAATGCTCCTGAAGGATTTGTTCTACCTCCGCGGTATATACATTTTCGCCTCCGGATATATACATTTCCGTTGCCCTTGCTGCCAGAAAAAAATATCCGTCTTCGTCTATGCTTGCCAGGTCTTCGGTATGAAGCCATCCATTTCGAATCGTTTGTTCGGTTTTGATGGGGTCACGCCAGTATTCCTGCATCATAATGGAACCTCTGACGACAATCTCTCCAATTTCCCCTGGAGAAACCTGACGACTGTTTTTGTCGACAACAGCCACCTCCGCATGGAACACGGGCTTACCTACCGTTCCAGGTTTCAGCAGAAGATCTTTTTCTGAAGCCCAAAGAAGGATAGATGTCTCTGTCTGTCCCATGATCTGCCGAAGGGGGAACCCTGCATTCTTACACTGCAAAAGGAATTCGGGGGTTGTTTTCTCTCCTCCAATGGCAGAGATTTTCAGCCCTTTGATATCTTGCCGTTTTTCGTTTTCCACTTCAAGAAGGGCCCGATAAATTGTTGGTACTCCGAGAAGTTTTGTGACACGGTAATATTCTATGTCCCGATAAGTCCTGGCAGGATCAAATCTGGGGTGAATAATCATGGTGGCCCCCTTGTATAGGGTCGGAGATGCCTGGATGAAGAGGCCCCCGGAATGAAAAAGAGGGAGAATGATGAGCATGATGTCTTCGAAGTCTAACTTAAAGAAAGTTTCCGCATTCAGGCAGTTAAAAAAGGTCTTACGATGGGAAAGAACGGCCCCCTTAGGCTGGCCGGTTGTCCCGGAAGTATACATGATGACGTGGGGTTCTTCAGGATTGGAGGGACCTATGGATTGTGTGATAAACGGTTTCTGCCCTTGAAATCGGGCCGTTTCGGGAAGATACTCAAATACCCCCATTGTGTTGGAATGAACCCCGACGGTTGCTACTATCATTGGTGGAAGGAAATTTTCAAGTTCAATGGTTTTCACAATAGGGGCGAAACTGTCGGCGAAGAGAAAAAGCCGCGGCCTTGAATTTTCTAAAATATATTCAAGCTCTCTTCCTGTCAGCCGGAAGTTTATCGGTACAAAGATGGAGCCGAGCCGTGCACAGGCGAGATAAAGCTCTATAAATTCAGGGCGGTTATCGAGCATGACCGCCACCCTGTCGCCTTTTTCAATCCCCACGGACTGGAGCCAGCAACAGACTTCATTTGCTCTTGCATCCAGCTGAGAATAGCTAATCTTTTCTTCTTCAAAAAGAATGGCGGTTTTTTCAGGATTCAGTTCGCTCCACCGTTGAACCCACCATCCGATATTCATCGATTTTATCATTTTATTTCTCCACTGATGCGTTCCGGTCTGTATGCTCGGGTCAAAAAGCATATATCAGTGAACCATATAAATGGGTTCTCCATCAGGATTTTTTCACCAGCCCTACCGAAAATGCCAATAGAAACTGCCCGATATAGTAAAGTGGAAGGCCTATAAGACGGTTATAGAAATGTTCCATGACGAAGCGCTGGTGGGCTACAAAGATATCCGAAGCGTAGAAAAAAACTGCTCCAATCAGAATAACCCAGGCCCCGCTCCTCGGTACTTCAGGATTTTGAAAAGCAGCCCACGCTCCAGCTACCATCCCGGATATGACCACAATATAGACTGTAACCGGCACGACCATCTTTCCAAGGTAGGGCAGGAGCCACCAGGTTACAAATCCACTTAGGGCGACAATGAGAATATTTGCAGGAGAGAGCCATCCTTTCATGTGCGCGAGGACGCCGAATGCTACAATGTACAGGATATGTCCTCCTAAAAAAGCTACAAGTCCTGCCTTGAAAGCCCCAGATCCTGGAAGAGCCAGACATACATCTCCAATAAGGCCTAACATCAACCCAATGAAGATTAATTTGAAGTACCTGGGCAACACTCTTGGCTGGAGTAGTGCGGTTATGACAAAAAGTATGGAAAGCGGTGTTTTGAACGCAATTATCAGCCAGCTGTTTCCCGTCGTACAGAAGCTGGATTCCGCGTAGAGCAGACCGATGAGCAGTCCAACCGCAATCAGAATCGTCATTATCCGGCGCATCTTTCTCTCCTTTTATGGATTTCCATCCAGGATTTTTTCTAAAATTACCTCGGTGATCAGATAAGTGGGCCTGATCCCTTCATTCCCCATGGGGCCGGATGCGAGGGTTTGACCGCTCAGGAGGGGATTGTCCGATGCGTAATAAGCATACCTTGTTTTGATTTCGGGCAAGATGTGCCCCCGAATAATGGCCGCACTGATAGCCCGTTGATAATGTCCCCCTTCCATTTCGAGACCCACGGCTTTCCAGCTGGAGGTCTGGAATTTTCGGAGTAAATCCCGACTTTGAAGAGAAGTCCCAAGGACGGTTACTATGGGGCCCACATATACAGGGACGGAGGGGCCGAAATCCTCTTTTTTCAGGTCATTCCGGACGATATAGTTATGGGGAGTCCCTTCCAGGACGTGGGCCGTGGCTAGCATGATGTCCCCTTTTTCTCCCGGAAGAATTCCGGCTTTTCCCATCACTGAAATGGAGTGGAAATTGTGCGGGATGGGTTTTGAATCCTTGGTGAAAGGGGTTAACAGTTCATCCATCAACTCGAAGGCCTGGGTTCCGAACGCATAGTCCATAACTAAAATAACGGGACTTTTTGAAGGATCTTCAGAAAAATAAAGGTCGAGGTCCGGATGGAGCGGGACTTCTGAAAGTTGGGATGTATCGATTACCTGGCAGTCAATGAGGGTTCCGGACGTGTCGGGAATTTCGTGTAGACCATGATCACGGGCATAGGTCAGCACACTGTCCGCGTGATTGCGGATTTGAAGAATGAGAGAGATGATGTCCGAATCTTCTTTTACTTTGCTGGTCCGTCGGAGGGCGCCATAGGCGTAAAGGAGGTTTACAATACTGTGAAGATTTGCACTTATAACGTGGATGGGACGATGATCAAGCCCCAGTTCATGGAGTTTTGTGTGAATGTTTCGCGCCCATTTTTCCCCATATTTGTGTCGGCCGATCATTTCCTTGAGGGATGGCGTAAATTGGACCATCAGTTCGTTGTCCCTGGATAGGCCCTCTTCCAGCATTCGCTTGCCGAGATTATAGATAAAACGAAACAATCCGCTGTTGCGCTCTCCTGTTTCGGAAGGCTGTTCAAGGTTTTCCCAGGTGGCCCTGGTTTCCTGAAACGTACGTCCTAAAATCACGCCCAAGTCCCAGAGGGCCTGATCCAGCTCGGATCCACTCAGAGATTTCTCTTCCTGTACGATGGTTACCAGCTGACGCCATTCCCTGGAAAGCTCTCCCCGATGATCCTGAATCTGGCTTAACAATTTCCGTGCTTCAATTTCGAGGAAGGTCAGGTGCGTCAAAATATCATAGATTTCACTCAAACCGCGCGTGATCACAAAGGCGATTTCCGTTTCACTGACCCTGTATGATGTCCTGCGCCGTTTGGGGGGAATAATTTTTTCAAAGGAAGTGTTTTCCAGATCTTCCTGTGCTGTAAGTATGATCTGCGTACATTCTTCTATTCCCCTCGGGAGTCGCTCAATAACATATTCCAGCCCCTTCAGTTCAATGATTCTGGGATCATTCATGGTTCCGTAGATTTCAGGACTCAGCATTTTCAGGGCTTCGAAAAGAGTTTGTCCGGAAGTTCCCGATGGTTTATAGAACCCCCGGAGGGCCAGTGCATCTGCCGTGGTCTTGAAGAGGCGTATGGCAATCCTGGCTTTTTGAGATTTTGTCAGTTCTTCCAAATGGGTTCTCCATCAAAGAGTGTTTGTTTTAAAGCCCCGTTGCGCTGTCGCAAGCGGTAATCCTGTCTCGTGCCAGCGGTTGCAGTTTCCCCCCGATTCCTGCTGAATCTGATACCATGATTTCATTTGGTAGGCAAGGGCGATCATGGCAGGCCAGCAATTGTCATTATGGACTCGGTTTTATTTGAAAACACTGTGTGAGTGGCATCTTGCCACGACTTTTCGCGGCTGGAACCCACCAAACGGATTGTGGACAAGAGCCGCTCCCACAGGATATCTTTTCAAAATGAGAATTGCTGATGGCAGGCGAATGCCGAATGTCGATGGAAGGTGTTTTATCAACGCTTATATTTTTAATGCCAACATCATGTAACCGTAAACAGCCGATATCGTGCGGCTAATAGTTAACGGCCAACCGCCGATTGCGGTTTCTATGTGATATCCTTTTTGAAATATTGACACGGTGGTTAAATCGAGCTAATTTCTTTCACCGCTCATTTGTGCTGTCTTACTCTTTTTCAGGTAGGAGACTCAATATTCCATCATATTTTTCACCACCCAGATCACAGTTTACCCGGTTTTATACGGAAAAAAACGGGTTGAGTGAATCAGGTTTTAGAAAATGGATCTTTGAACCACCCATGTTGTATCGCTCAACGGAAATGTGGTGGGGCCACCGTGGAAAGCGTTACAGGCCCCACGAGGGTTTGGATTTCTGTATGTTCGAAGATGGGCAGAACCGGGTCGTTCATCTTGACGGAAAAACGATGATTCCTGCCATGTACGATGGCGTTGTTATCGCAATCGTCCACGATTTCTTAGGCAGATCGATTGTCCTTGAACATGATTTCCAGAATCGTTGTAAAGACCGATTTTGTACCGTTTACGCTCATTTACGGCCACAGCCCCATGTATCCATGGGTGCGAAAATAAGTAAAGGCAGTGTTATTGCGACAGTGGAGGACTCTTTCAAGTCAAAGACCGATATTTCTTCCCATTTGCACATCTCTCTTGGCTGGATTTCCTGTTCCATCCCCAACGAAAAGCTTGTGTGGCCTGAACTGGGTTCCTCTGAAGTTATGACGTTGCTGGACCCCCTTGATTTTATTTGAGCCCAATCAGAAAAAAGGTTCAAGCTGCTCCTTCGAAATCATACCCTCCCTGAGAATACGGGGGGGATCCAGGGTTACATCGAGGATGGTGGAAGCTTTTTCTCCCCGGGTTTTGCCTCCGTCCAGCACCAGATCTACCTTGTCTCCGAGAGACCGAATGACTCCTTTTGCAGTTCGGCAGGGAGATTCTCCGGATATGTTCGCGCTCGTTCCGGTTATAGGAGATCCGGTTGCCCGGGACAGAGCTGTAGCTATGGGATGGCTTGAAAGGCGAATCCCGATCTTACCTGTCCCCGCTGTCAGTAGCGGAGACACAAGGGAAGTTGCTTTGAATACGATGGTTAACCCTCCCGGCCAGAATGCGTTCATCAGCCGTTCGGCAACGGGCGAAATTTGGGAAACATATGGTTCTATGGTTTTTTTGTCCGGGATGAGGATCAGGACCGGGTGTCCTGAAGCCCTGCTTTTTATCTCAAACAGTTTTTTTAAGGCCGTGTCCAGATTGATATGGGCGCCAAGACCATAAAAAGACTCGGTGGGATAGGCCACCAGGCCGCCTGACAGGAGGGTTCTTCCTGCCCTTATAACGGCTTCCTGTAAATCCTCACCTGGATCTATGGGAATAACTTTCTCCATATCTACCTGTCGCGGTTGCTCCAGGAATCGATCCCTTCTGAAGCTTTTTCCGCCAATCCTTTTCTGTAGATTTTTACTTTTTCTGCGATGTCAGGGTGTTTGAGGCCGAGAATCTGTGAGGAAAGGACTGCCGCATTTTTTGCGCCTCCTTTTCCCACGGAAACTGTGGCTACCGGGATTCCCGGCGGCATCTGGACGGTCGATAGAAGTGCGTCGAATCCACTGAGCGGAGAGGAGTCTATGGGAACACCAATGACGGGAAGGGTGGTGTGCGCTGCGACGGAACCCGCGAGATGGGCAGCCCATCCTGCTCCGGCAATGATCACCTCAATCCCCCGTTCAGCGGCCGTTGTGGCATATTCCCTGGTCTGCTCTGGTGTTCTGTGAGCAGAGAGTACTTTCACCTCATGGGGGATCCCCAGTTCTTCGAGGATCGTCATGCAGCCTTCCATTACACCAAAATCAGAGCTGCTTCCCATAATTACAGCGACAAGCGGTTTTTGTAGAGACATCTGTTTCCTCCGTGGCTATCTGTTCTTTATCATCCGCTTTTTGCCATCCCTATCAAAGGGTAAATGATCATGCCCGCCAGCCAGGCGATATCTTCTGCGGATAGCATACTGTATACAGTCCGGTCGAACAGGATCGTTCCTTCCGGTGGAAATTCCTCGTCGCCTTCCCAGAGAATCAAGGCCATTGGGACGAGTGGAAAGGGTTGAATCGTTACAGACATATCCCCCTGGTCAAAGGGGAGCGCTCCATAAGCCTGGACAGCAAGTTCCAGCAGTTTTTTAGGGGTACTTCCGAAAACCTGGACCATGGGGTTTTTGGCCCTTCTAAGAAAGGCATCGAGGTAAAATCTGCCGTCGGGGATTTCCTGATAGGCAATCCATTGCCCCGTTGGGCTGAGTCCGTTTGCACCGTTCAGATAATGAAAAATAAGCACCTGTTGCTGAACGGGCACCTCTTCCCCGGAGTCTTTGAAAAGACAGTCCAGTTCAGGCCATTGTATGACAATCTCTCTGTTTAGAAAGAGGATGGTCAGGGAAGGATTTCCGGCGGCGTCTTCAACAAGTGTTCCGCCGCTCAAATTCGCGATCCGGCCGGGATCTTTTTCCCGTAATGTTTCTTTTCCAAGTGCAACCGCATTTATATAATCGTCGATCCTCGGCATAATTCAGGCTCCCTGAATGGTTGAGTAGTTGGGTGGTTAAGTTGTTGTTGTTTTACTTAAAACAAGCCATTAGCTGCTGATATTAGTTTCAATACCCGTGAATGAATGAGATTCATACCGCTTTCCGGTGAAGAATGTCGAGATCCTGTCCTCGCCGAGGTGTCGGGTGTCAGGGCTCCGGGTCCAATATCCCAGAAATGTGATTTGAGACAACATAACTCTATGATTCTATGTTGAATCAATCGAATGACAACAAGTTTTTTCCTGACACCCGACACCTGACACCTGAAAAAGGTCTACAAGAGAGCAAAGTCGAGTAACGCGCAAATGCCTGACAAACAAAGATGAATGGAATTCATTCACGGGTGTTGATGTTAAAACTATCTCAAGAGAAAAATAAATTTTATGTCAAAATTAAAAATTATCGGTTGGATTTCGTGGATTTCAGGTGCATTGCTAATTGGGTTTCAAACCATATCTATGTTTATGGGTGCGGAAGAGAAGGTGGAGTGGAAGAACTTGGCTATCGTTGATGTTGCTGAGGAAAAGTATCTTCATTGGATCGATAATATTCCGTGGGTAAGTGTTCAAGAGGCCGTTAACTATGTGGTTAATATGCCTCTGTATTTATTTTTGTTTTGTTTCGGGATTCTATGTTTTCTGATTAGCGCTTTAACGCCAAAAAGATAATGGAAATGTAAACATTGCGAACAAGAAAGGCCATTTTTAAACTTTGCAGACCTCGTCAAATAGTTAAGTGGTCGAGTTGTTGAGTTGGATAATTAACACGT
>CAYOWC010000212.1:0-8838 GCA_964407525.1 uncultured Desulfobacteraceae bacterium
AGTAACCAGCAACCAGTTTCACACGAGTATTTAATTGTAAAGAAAACTGCAGGCCACAATCGCCGCAATAATCCCTGCCAAATCTCCTGTCAGCGCGGCCACGAGGGCATGTCTTATCTTCTTTACCTGGACAGCCCCGAAATAAACTGCGAGGACATAAAAGGTGGTTTCCGTGGAGCCTTGAAGGGTTGAAACGAGATATCCTGTGTAGCTGTCAGGTCCGACGCTCGGATCATTGATGATGGAAGCCATGATGCCGTAAGCTCCCGATCCGGACAGGGGTCGCAGGAGAGCCATGGGAAGGGCTTCCGCAGGCATGCCTAATTTGCCGGTGAGCGGCCCTAAAAGATTCACCATGACATCCATGGCCCCGCTGGCGCGAAACATTCCGACGGCCACAAGAATGGCCACAAGATAGGGGATAATCCGGATGGCCACCTGAAATCCTTCTTTTGCCCCTTCCACGAACACCTCGTAGATGGGAACCTTTCTTATGATCCCGAAGGTCAGAAAACCGAGCATCAGGCCGGGAATGATCCACGGCGATAGGATTTTCCCATGGAATATGGTGACCGGGATAAGGGAGAAAAGAGCCGTTACTGCGAGCCAGGTTATCCAAGGAGGATAGCTGCCGGATGAATCCAGGATGGCTTCTTTTTCTCCTTCCGTATTCTCGATCGTTTCCTCGTTTGGCGCTTCCTCTATGTTTGGTATTTCCTCGGGGCGAGTCTTCCTGAAAATGGGCATACGGCCATATACCTTGGCGGCAAGGATAGCGACGATGGTTGAACAGATGGTCGCAAACAATGTCGTGGGAAGGATACCGGCTGGATCAACGGATCCAGCCGCGGCCCTGATGGCCATGACCCCTGTAGGCAGGATCGTGACGTTAGAAGTGTTTATGGCCAGGAAAAGTGCCATGGAATCGGTGGCCGTTCCTCGCTGGGTATTCAGTTTGTCCAGTTCCTGCATGGCCCGGATCCCGAAAGGCGTGGCGGCATTTCCAAGCCCTAAGGCATTGGCGGACATATTCAAAATCATGCTCCCCATGGCCGGGTGATCCGGGGGAACCTGCGGGAAGAGTTTCACCATGAGCGGGCGAATAAGACGCGCAAGGATCGCGAGCATTCCACCGGCTTCCGCCACTTTCATCAACCCTAAAAAGAGCGTCATTACGCCAACGAGTCCCAGAGCCAGTTCAACAGATCCTGTTGCTGAATCCACCATGGCGCTCGAAAGCCCCTCCATAGGAGAAAGTTCACCCGAACCAGGGGACCAATAGATCTCACGCCATCCTGCGGAAACAAAGGCAATGAGTACGATTGCAAAAAAGATAATATTCATAGAATCTAATTCCTACAAATTTTGAGGTCGATCCGTTGTTCGATCCGCATCTTGGCGAGGCGAAACCGGAAACAGATAGGGCTCGACCATGAAGAGCATGAAGAAGGCAGATTCAGAAACTCCTCCTTTATACACTGATCTTATGGGATTTGCACATGCTTTTGATGCAGCGTATTCAGGGTCGCGTATTCGGGACTTCACAGAACTTGACATTTGAAAAAGGTTTTGATTAGATTCAGCCTTGTGAACATCCAGTTTGTGTAGGTTGGGGTGAGGTGCGAACCCCAACATTTTCCGGTTTATCATCGTTTTGTGTTGGGGTTCATGCTTTACCCCAACCTACGGACCGGAAAAAAGGTTGGGTAGATCGAGACAGAAACTTACGCATTCCCACGCTGGAGCATGGGAACGAGGAGACCTGAAACCCGCAACCCGTATAGTCCGATGGTGTGTGACTGCCTACTGCTTACTACTTACTGCCTACTAAAATTTGAGGTTTCCCATGAGTTCTTTCTGGAGTCCTATCGTACACAAGCTTACTCCCTATGTGCCGGGGGAACAGCCCAAACATCCGGACTTGATTAAGCTTAATACCAATGAAAATCCCTATGGACCATCACCAAGGGCCTTGGAGGCATTGAAAAATGAAGCCGCGGATAGCCTGAGGCTTTACCCTGATCCGAATGCGGATTGTGTGAAAGAAACCGTGGCGGAGTATTACGGGCAGACTCCCGAAAGGGTCTTCGTTGGTAATGGTTCGGACGAGGTCCTGGCCCATGCATTTCAGGGTCTCTTAAAGCATTCTCAACCTCTCCTGTTTCCGGATATCACCTACAGTTTTTATCCGGTTTATTGTGGTCTGTACGGCGTGGAATATGAAATGGTTCCCCTTACAGAGGCTCTTGAAATCAACCCGGGAGACTATATTCGCCCGAACGGCGGTATTATTTTTCCCAATCCCAATGCCCCTACGGGGCGGTTGCTGCCTCTTTCGGCGATCGAAAAAATCCTGAAACAGAACACGGAATCCGTGGTGGTAGTCGACGAAGCGTACGTTGATTTTGGGGGCGAAACCGCCATTTCTCTTCTGGACGGTTTTTCCAATCTGCTGGTTATCCAGACCCTGTCGAAATCGCGGTCGCTCGCAGGTCTTCGAGTCGGGTTTGCCGTCGGTGATTCCGCATTGATCGAGGGTTTGGAAAGGGTCAAAAACAGTTTTAATTCCTATCCCATGAGCCGCTTTGCCCTTGCCGGAGCAATGGCTGCTATAAAAGATCGTAGGTATTTTGAAGAAACATGCAGGAAGATTGTTTCCACCCGCGAGGTTCTTGCTGCGGATCTTGAAAGGTTTGGTTTTGGGGTAATCCCTTCCGCTGCCAATTTCGTCTTTGTTCGGCATCCGGAAAGAGATGCGGGTCGGCTTGCCCTCGAGTTGAGAGAGATGGGGATTATTGTGCGTCATTTCAAGCAACCGCGTATTGAGCAATATCTGCGCATTACGGTTGGGACGGATGAACAATGCGGGGCGCTGGTGAGAGCGCTGGAGAAAATCCTCAAGAAGTCTGACGTCCCGTCTCCGACGTCCGCAGTTGAATAATAGACCCGTTTTTCGTTCCTATCCCGAGCCATTTCTCGTTCCCACGCTCCTGCGTGGGAATGCATGCTAAATGAGCAAAATGAGATTCCATGTTAGAACCTTGGAACCAGGAGGCTACCGAGGGCAGTGGTGACTCCGGACATCGGACATTCGACTCCTCTCAAGACAAAGACAATCAGACGCTTTCACTACGCCGTGGCAATGTGATCCGGCGTTTTTCAGGGTCTTTCTTCTGCCGGTAGAAGATCACCGTATGTCCGATCATGCCTACATTTTCTGCTCCGGTCTCTTTTTCTATCTGGGATGAGATCTCCAGCTTCTGCTCTTTTTCTTTGAAATCGTTGAATTTTACTTTGATGAGCTCGTGACTTTCAATGGCATCTTTTGCGGAGATCGCTACCTGGGGAGTGAGCCCTTTTTGGCCGATGAAGACCACCGGTTTCATAGTGTGGGCCAATCCTCGTAAAAATTTCCTCTGAAAACCTTCAAGTTTTTTCATAATTACTCCATATAACTGTTTGATAATAGATTGTATAAAAAGTTTAAAAATAGGGCATTTCCTACGGTCTTCACTTTGAATTCCTTCGGTTTCCTATTCCGCCCAGATAGTTGACAATGCCTATTTCACCATTATATTTCCCCTGAAATCGCGGGGGTTTTGACGGTAACCTTATTTAAGAGAGCAGTATAAAGAACAGTAATGAAGAAATACAATGAAAAAGAAATAAATTGCAGGCGTACCTTTGCCATTATCAGCCATCCGGATGCGGGAAAGACGACTTTGACGGAAAAACTTCTTCTTTTCGGCGGGGCCATTCAGCAGGCCGGTGCAGTCAAGGCAAGAAAAGCTGAGAGGCACGCCACCAGTGACTGGATGTCTATCGAACAAGAAAGAGGTATTTCCGTTACCAGCTCTGTTATGAAGTTCAATTACAGGGACTTCGAAATCAATCTTCTCGATACGCCAGGGCACCAGGACTTTTCGGAAGATACATACAGGGTGTTGACTGCCGTCGACAGTGCGTTGATGGTGATTGACAACGCAAAAGGTGTAGAAACGCAGACCGAAAAACTCATGGAAGTCTGTCGAATGCGTAATACCCCGATCATTACCTTCATCAACAAACTGGACAGGGAAGGCCTGGCTCCCATTGATATTCTGGATGATATTGAAAACAAACTGCAGGTTGAATGTACCCCTCTTTCCTGGCCCATCGGTATGGGAAAACGATTTAAAGGAGTTTATAATCTTTTTCACAAACGACTGCATCTGTTTGAGGCTGGGCGGGAGACTCTTGGAAGGGAAGGCGTAGTCATTAATGACCTGAGTGATCCAGCACTGGATGAGTACCTTGGAAGCCAGGCCGATAGGCTGAGAGAAGACATAGAATTGATTGAAGGTGCTGTGGATCCCTTCGAAATGGAGTATTTTCTCAATGGAACCCAGACACCGGTTTTCTTCGGAAGCGCCATCAATAATTTTGGAGTAAAAGAAATGCTGGATGCCTTTGTGGAGATGGCGCCGCATCCTGGAGCACGTGTCGCGATTTCCCGTGAAGTTTCTCCCTACGAGGAACCATTCTCAGGCTTCACATTCAAAATCCAGGCCAATATGAACCCTGCACACCGGGATAGGATCGCTTTCATACGAATCTGCTCCGGCAAATTCAATCGGGGGATGAAAGTCCTTCATCACCGGATCGGAAAAGAGGTTGCGCTTAACAACGCCACCATCTTTATGGCCCAGGACAGAAAGAATGTGGAGGAGGCCTTTCCCGGGGATATTATTGGCATTCATAATCATGGAACGGTGAAAATCGGGGATACGTTCAGCGAAAAAGAGGTCCTTCAATTTACCGGAATTCCCAATTTTGCCCCGGAACATTTCAGGCGTATCCGCCTTAAAAATGCCTTGAAGATGAAACATCTCCAGAAGGGATTGACCCAACTTACGGAAGAAGGGGCGGTTCAGTTTTTCAGGCCTGTCATGGGGAATGATTACATATTGGGAGCAGTGGGTGTTCTGCAGTTTGACGTAACGGTTGCGCGGCTGAAGGCTGAATACGGCGTAGATGCTACGTACGAACCGATTGATTTCAAAGTTGTCCGCTGGGTTAGTTCCAATGATCGAAAAAAAATGGAAGCGTTCGAAAAAAAGAATATGTCTAATATGGCCCGGGACGCAGAGGGCCGACTTTCCTATATGACGACCAGTAAATGGCAGTTGGAATACTGTATGGAGCAATGGCCGGATATCGAGTTTTCAAATACCCTGGATGTTCAATGAAAGTTCTTCCAATGATCCCGGTTAGCTTGAAAATAAGGAGATGTCCGTGGCCTTGATCGGGATGAGAAACATATCCTGGGGATTCGGGGATCCTCCGCTGATCGAAAACATCACCTGGCAGATTGAAAAAGGGGAGCGGGTCTGCCTGTTAGGGCGAAACGGTGTGGGAAAATCCACATTGCTCAAGTTTCTTCATGGGGAAATGATTCCTGACAAGGGGGAGGTCTGGCCGCAGAAGGGGGTGACTGTTTCAGCCCTTAAGCAGGAAGTCCCCGAAGGCTTTGCTGGAACGGTCTTTGACGTAGTGGCCCGGGGGCTTGGTGAGAAGGGAAGGGCGCTTGTCGAATACAGGACAATTCGCCGCAATCCCTCTGCCTTGCTTTCCAGCGAGAGCGAGAAACGGATCGGGGTATTGCAGGAAAAATTCAGTACCAATGATGAATGGGGAATGCTGAGTGAGATTGAAACGACACTTTCCCGGACAGAACTGAACGGTGAATGGCCCTTCGCCCAGCTTTCCGCAGGGTTGAAACGCCGTACCCTTTTTGCCCGGGCCCTGGTCGCAAAACCTGATCTGCTACTTCTGGACGAACCTACCAATCACCTTGATATCGATAGTATCCTGTGGATGGAGGAGCTTATCCTTCGACACGTAAAAACCCTCCTTTTTGTTACCCATGATCGCGCTTTTCTGAAACGGATTGCAACCAGAATTGTAGAAATTGATCGTGGCCGGCTTTTCTCTTACGACTGCAACTACCAGAGGTATTTGGAGAGAAAACAGGCTGCCATGGTGGCGGAAGAAAAACAGGACAAGGTGTCCGACAGAAAGAGAAGCGCCGAAGAAGCCTGGATCAGACAGGGTATCAAAGCGCGCCGAACCCGCAATGAGGGGCGGGTGAGAGCCCTTTTGAAAATGCGGGAGAAATTTCAGGCACGTCGGAAAAAAACGGCGAATGTGACATTGCAGATCCAGGAAGGGGAGCGAAGTGGAAAGCTTGTTATTAAGGCAAAAGAGGTAAGTTTTTCCCATGAGGACAACCCCATACTTGAACATTTCAGCACTACGATTCTTCGGGGGGACAAGGTTGGCATCATTGGGCCGAACGGGGCTGGAAAGACAACCCTTCTGAAGATTTTACTCAAAAATACGGACCCTGATATGGGGGCGGTTCGCCATGGCGCCAATCTGCAGATCGTTTATTTTGATCAGCTAAGGGAACAGCTGGATGAGGAAAAGACGGTCGCAGAAAATATTGGAGAGGGAAACAGCTTCATTATTTTTAACGGCCAGAAACGCCATGTAATCACACATCTTCAAGACTTTCTCTTTTCCCGGGAGCGGTGCAGCACCCCCGTGCGCGTTCTTTCCGGTGGAGAAAAAAATCGTTTGATGCTCGCCAGGCTTTTTACTCAACCGGCAAATATACTGGTAATGGATGAACCCACTAACGACCTGGATGCGGAGACCCTGGAACTTCTGGAAGAATTACTGTTTGAATATGAAGGCACTCTTTTGCTTGTGAGCCATGACCGGGCTTTTCTTAATAACGTGGTGACAAGTACGCTCGTTTTTGAGGGGAAAGGTCGCGTGACCCAATATGCGGGTGGGTATGATGACTGGGTCATCCAGAGACCTGCGATAGATGATTCTCCACCGCCTTCAAAAGCCGTTGATCGGAAGGAAAAAAAGCGGGAAAAACCTGCCAAAAAACGGACCCTGAAGTTCAAGGAGAAAAAAGAACTCTCCGAACTTCCCGATCACCTGCATACACTGGAGACGGAAAAAGAGAACCTTTTCAAAAGCATGTCCGACCCTATGTATTACAAAAAAGGGAAAGAGGAGATGGCTGCAGCAACACTGCGACTGGAAGAATTGGAAAAAGAGATAGATGCGGCCTATTCCCGATGGGAGTTTCTGGATAGTATTGAGGAAGAGTAAATAATTTCGGGTAATCACGGATTAGCGTCATATTTTTATTTATTGTCGAATAGACCATGCTCTGGTGTCAGGTGTCAGGTGTCAGGAAAAAATCCGACGGGATTCTACGTATTCAATTTGATAACAAATGGTTACATTTTGCAAAATCGCAAAGCATGAATAGAAAGTACTGAATCACTGACACCCGACACCTGACACCTCGGTTCCGGAAAAATAATTCTTCACGCTGACCCTCGTTGAGCCATAATTTCATTTATCCCAGAGCCCTTTCCCACTTCTTCACCATGATCTCCATGCTCATTTCCGTCAAACCGTTACGTTCCAGAAAAGCAGGGAGGTCATCTCGATTCCCCTGTGACCACCAACCTTTGAGAATAATTCCCGCTTCCTTCGTGAACATCCACCGTTTTCCAAGAACTTCCCTCAAGTGACTTTCCATAACCGCCTCCCCCATCCACCCCAGAATGTAATCAAGGCAGTATAGTTCCGGAACCAGATCGAAAAGGTGACTTTCAGGCTGATAATAAAAGCCGGTATATCGTGCCATCGTCCTCGCATAGGGCTCTCCACTGGTAAGATCTCCACCCATGAACATCTCGTATTCCGCTATGAACTTGGCGGCGTACCTCCGGAACATGGAAAAATCTTTGAGAACCTTGTGGTAAGTGAGGTCTTCAGCTTCCTTTGCGTGGAGCCCCAGTTGTTTTGTCAGAAAAGGGACGGAAAGGGCGAGATTTTGGTTAAGAAAAGCAAAGGCTTCAGATAGGCTGAACGATGTAGCCATGTCTTTTTCCGCAAAGGAAAGGTCGGAAGACGTATAGGCAGCCGAAAACCCATGGCCCAGTTCGTGCCACAGGGTTTCCAGGTCAATCCAGCCTCCTTCGGGTCTCATGAGTATGGTTATCTCGTCAGGGGCCTGAAGAACAAAACAGATGCCCTGGGCGCTCTTTCCCTTTTCTTTCCCTATGTCTATATTCAGGCCCGGAATATGATCGGTATCCATATCCCAGTGTCTAAAAAAAGGAGTCAGTTCTCCCAATGGTTTTTCGGGAAACAAGCCGTCAAACTCCCGCAGACTCAATATGTTGATGGAGTCAAACCGAGTGAGATCCGCCAGGGGGATGCCGAACCGTTTTCTGCACCACTTTTCCATGGCATCAAAATAGAGTGTATCTGTTGTTAGAAGGAGCTTTTTTAATGCTTCATAATAATAGGAGTAATCTAACGCTTTTTTTTCGCTGCAGTACTGGATGTAATTTTCAAAACCCAGGTCATTGGAAAGCATTTCAATCAGAATGTTCCAGTAATTGAGGGCAAACGGCTTGAGGAATTTACACAAGGGGCCACTTTCTTTCTGAAGGATCTGCCTTTTTTCATAGGTGCTGGATTTCTGGCACCAGGTAATGATGTCTCGGAAATAGATTTTTTCCCCGGAAACATGGGCTGCGGCGCCCCGCGTCCATGCACGCATCTCATTTTCGTGGGGGAGGAGGGCGCGTTGCAGGTAGTGGTCAATGAGGGCAAATCGCAATCGCCTTTTTCCTGTTGCGCCAGGTAGTGCATCAATGGCGGCAAGAGTATCCAGGTTGATGAAACTGTCGTACCCTTCATAGATTTCATAGGCCGTGAAAGGTGCTTTGTCGCCTTTCCAGAGGGAAAGGGCTTCCA
>CAYOWC010000213.1:0-2793 GCA_964407525.1 uncultured Desulfobacteraceae bacterium
TTCTGAAAAATTTTGCACAAACGAAGAAAATGATGGAACGTTTTACAAAAAAAGGAGGGTTGCGAAACCTTGCCTCTCTATTTGGATAGAGCCATAAATCATGGGTCTGGGATTATTGTATCTCTTAAAAGCTGCAATTAGCGGTTAGCCGTTAGCTATTAGCAGTACAAAGTCAGTGATTTACGGTCCGAAAGATTGGCATCAAAAAATGAAGTTCCAACATCGGAAACCGTCATGTAAATGTTTGGGATCTTTAAACTAACGGCTAATAGCTAAAAGCTAATTGCAGCTTTTAGGTACCTATAAATGAAACGAATAATTATAACAGGGGGTTAATACAAGCAGATGGCAGTTAGAATCCGATTAGCAAGAATGGGCGCCAAGAAAAAGCCTTTTTACCGTTTGGTTGCGGCAGATTCAGAATCACCTCGGGATGGAAGATTCCTGGAAATTCTGGGGTATTATGACCCCATGAAGGAACCTGCTGAAGTAAAAGTGCACGGAGAAAAGGTGACCTACTGGCTTGAAAAAGGTGCGAAGATTTCCGGTTCAGCCAAGTCTATCCTGAAAAAAGAAGGGCTTTTAAAGCCTCAGCCGGCGCCAAATTAATACGAAGTTTATCCTGCTTTCCCGGATAATGTGCAAAAAGACAAAATCTCTCGGGATGATGCTCTGTGCTTTTCTTTAATATTCAAGCAGGGGCCAAGTTGGTGAACACGGTTTTACAAAATCAGATGGGAGGTGAATCGGGATGAAGGACTTAATTTCCTACATTGCCAAAGCGCTTGTGGATAGTCCGGAAGAAGTTGGCGTTACTGAAATAGAGGGAGAACAAACCTCCGTTATTGAGTTGAAAGTTGCCAAGGACGATCTGGGCAAGGTCATAGGCAAACAGGGCCGCACCGCGCGCGCTATGAGAACAATTCTCAGTGCAGCCTCCACGAAGATAAACAAACGATCTGTACTGGAGATAATTGAATAGGTTTGGACCCAGACTCATCTGGAAATTTGTTAGTGATAGGGAAAGTGGTGAAAGCCCATGGCCTCAAGGGTCTTTTAAAGGTCCTTTCTTATGCCCAATCGGAAGAAACTTTTCACAATTCTGATGCTGTTTATTTAAAGAAAGAGGAGTGGGAAAAAGTCAGGGAATTCGAGCTTCTGTCTGTAACAGACTATAAAAACACGGTTTTGCTGGCCTTGGAAGGGGTTTCTTCCGTTGAAATGGCGGAGCGTTTAAGAGGATCGGAAGTCCTCATTGAAAAGGGCTCACTAGTTCGTGCGGATGATGAATATTTCTGGCATGAATTGATTGGTTTGAAGGTCTTCTTGAATACAGGAGCCTATCTTGGCGATGTATCCAGCATAATCAGTGAAAAGGGTAACGATATTTATGTCGTAAGGAATGGGGATAAGGAATTGCCTATTCCTGCGACCCATGAGGTGGTGCGGAAGATTGATCTTGAAACCGGAACAATGATCGTTCGTCCTCTGGAGGGAATGTTTGATTTGAATGAGGTTTGATGTCCTTACCATATTCCCTGGAATGTTTGCAGGCTACCTGAATGAAGGATTGCTGGGAAAGGCAATCACAAAAGGTCTTGTAGATATACGACTGGTAGATATACGCGACTTTGCCGAAGGACCGCACAGGACAACAGATGATCGTCCCTATGGCGGAGGAGAGGGGATGGTTATGAAACCGGAACCCATATTCGAGGCGGTCGAATCGGTTGAACGGGTAAGTGGTCGAAGTCTCGTTATCCTTCTAAGTCCCCAGGGGGTACCCTTCAAGCAATCTGAGGCCTGGAAACTTGCGGAACTGGATCAGGTCATTATGGTTTGTGGAAGGTATGAAGGAATTGATGAGCGGGTTCGGATGACCTGCATTGATCGGGAACTTTCCATTGGGGATTATGTCCTGAATGGTGGAGAGGTGGGTGCCATGGTCATTATTGATTCCGTCAGCCGGCTGATACCAGGGGTTCTCGGTGGTGAACGGTCGACTATAGAAGATTCGTTCGAAGAAGGGCTTTTGGAATATCCCCAATATACCAGACCCAGGATTTTCAGGGAAAAAGAGGTCCCTGAAGTGTTGTTATCTGGAAATCATGAGCGGATTCGCAAGTGGCGCAGGGCAGAGTCTTTGAGAAGGACTCTTGAAAGAAGGCCGGATCTGTTGCCTGAAGCGGAACTTACGGATCAGGACAAAATGTTTTTATCGGAAATGTGAAGGGTTCAAAATTGCATCTTTACACAGGGCTCATCCATTATCCTGTTTACAATAGAAACTCACAGAAAATTGCCTCTTCCATAACGACGCTGGATATTCATGACTTGGCCCGGCTTGCAAGAACTTACAGTGTTGAGAGCGTTTTTATTGTTACGCCCTTGGAAGATCAGCAGGAAATTGCGGCCCAGGTTGTAAAACATTGGTTAACAGGATATGGCGCGTCATATAATGAAGACAGAAAGAAAGCCATTGACCTCGTGGCTATTGTACCATCCCTGGAAGAGGTTGTTGCTGCTGTAAAAAGAAACGAAGGTCAAGCGCCATTGGTTATTGCAACCGATGCGAGAGAGCAGGAGAAACGCTACCTGTCCTATTCCGATGCAAGAAGAATAATTGAGGAAGACAGGGTCGTTTTGTTGTTGTTCGGAACAGCATGGGGCCTTCATGATGAACTCCTGGAAACAGTCGATTATGTGTTAGCCCCCATACCTGGTCGGAACGGATACAATCACCTGTCGGTCAGGGCGGCAGCCGCCATCATTATGGATCGACTTGCAGGCAGG
>CAYOWC010000213.1:2893-8783 GCA_964407525.1 uncultured Desulfobacteraceae bacterium
GCAGAGGCGCAAAGACGCAGAGAAAAAAAGTCGTAAAAACATCCAGTATTCAAATTTTGGGGAATTCAGATACATAGGCTTCCTCGTTTCCGAAGGATTGTTCGCACAAAGAATAGAGCTGTGTAATCTGTGAAATCCGTGCCAAAAAAATGAACCACGACGAACCAAGCACCAAAAACGAAACACGAAGGAGCAAAAAAATGAATATAATGGAAATGCTCGAAAAGGAGCAAATGCGCGGTGATCTCCCAAACTTCACGTCTGGGGACACCGTTAAGGTACATGCCAGGATCAAAGAAGGGGAAAAAGAACGAATCCAGGTGTTTCAAGGGGTTGTTATCAGAAAACGAAACGGAACTACCGGGGCCACATTTACGGTCAGAAAAATTTCTTATGGGATAGGGGTAGAGCGAATTTTTCCTTTTCATTCCCCCCTTATTGATAAAGTGGAAGTGGTAAGCAGGGGTAAGGTCAGACGATCTCGTCTGTATTATTTGCGGAAACTGAGAGGAAAGGCTGCTAGAATAAAAGAAAAGAGATATTAATCCCTGGAGAAAGGCCTCAAAGACAGCAAACCCACAGCTATTTCAAGAGAAAAGAGGACGTGCTCCCTCCTGAAAATCTGAATCTTTTTCCAGAAAATGCTTTCCGTGTGCCTGACAGATCTACCTTCTATGAAGAGGCTGCACGGGGGGCGGGGTTTTCTGTGATTGCGGGGGTTGATGAGGTTGGCCGGGGGCCTCTTGCAGGGCCTGTTGTTGCTGCTGCGGTTATTCTGCCTGAAGGCGTTCTTCTCACGGGAGTGAAAGATTCCAAGCAGATGACGCCAAGGTCGCGAGAGAAGGCGTTCAAAATCATCTGTCGTGAGGCACTGTCTGCAAAGATTGGTGTGGTTTCCTGGGGGTATATAGATCGTTTCAACATCCTCAAGGCGTCTCTTGAAGCCATGGCGCGTGCTGTCCAATCCCTTGATCCACAGCCTGGATTTCTGCTCATCGATGGAATTCATCCGGTTTCATTACCCATCCCCCAGCAATGTCTGAAAAAGGGTGACCAGATCAGTCTAAGCATCTCTGCCGCTTCCATAGTTGCCAAGGTGTATCGAGACAGCATTATGACGGCATACCATGATGCTTACCC
This sequence comes from uncultured Desulfobacteraceae bacterium, assembly GCA_964407525.1. Classification (GTDB taxonomy): domain Bacteria; phylum Desulfobacterota; class DSM-4660; order Desulfatiglandales; family Desulfatiglandaceae; genus DUZB01. The sequence goes on from CAYOWC010000213.1 coordinate 4,034, forward strand.
AGTATACGGTTTTGCCCAAAACAAAGGATACGGGACGTCTAAACATCTCGAGGCACTAAAAAAGAATGGCCCAAGCCCAATTCATCGCCTGACATTCAACAGGGTATTATAATTGACAAAAGAGAGGCTTGAACTCGGACATCTCGGAGAGAAAATGGCGCTTAAGGAAGTCCGGCGTCTTGGTTATAAAGAGATTGAGCGCAATTACCGATGCCCTTTAGGGGAAGTGGATCTTATTGCAAAAGATGGAGATACGCTGGTTTTTATAGAAATAAAGACCAGGAAGGGTCGGTCTCTCGATTACGCCAAAGAGGCGGTGAATGAGAGGAAGCAAAGGCAGATTTCAAAAGTGGCATTGACCTACATGAAAAACAAAAAATGCTTTGGAGTAAAGGCGAGATTCGACGTTGTGGCGGTCTCCCTAGGCCGGGGTAAGCCGGAACTTGAAGTCATAAAAAATGCATTTGAATTGGCTTATTAAATGGGAAACCCCGAATCAGCCGAGATAAGTGACCAGGCAGGCCTCCTGTACATGGTTGCAACACCTCTGGGAAACATGGATGACATTACATTACGCGCCTTGAAAATCCTGAGAAGCGTTGATTTGATTGCTGCGGAAAATGTAACAAGAACCAGGGGGCTCTGCCGGCACCATGAAATACGGGTACGAATAACCAAATACAATGAACACAACAGGGCGAGAAAGGCACGAGAACTCACGGACAAGCTGAAATCCGGGGAGAACGTCGCGCTGGTAACCGATGCTGGAACTCCAGGCATTTCTGATCCCGGCGCGTATCTCACGTGCAAGGTCGCTGAGGAAGGGATCCAAGTTATTCCCGTTCCTGGTGCTTCTGCAGTTGTGTCTGCTCTTTCCATATCGGGAATGTCGGCTGGTGCCTTTGTTTTCGTTGGATTTCTGCCAAACAAAAGAGGGAAGAGACGACAGGAATTGACGAATATTGCTTCCGAAAAGCGGACACTGGTTTTCTTTGAAGCACCCCATCGTATGGTGGCCATGCTTACGGACCTGCGTGATATTCTGGGGGACAGGCCAATGGTCATGGTCCGTGAGATGACCAAGGTTTTTGAAGAGATTAAAAGGGGTTGTATTGGCAGTATCCTCGAAACCCTTGAATCTCGTGAAATCAGAGGCGAATTTACCCTGGTGGTATCCGGCAGTGAGGAGGCGGAAACTCCCCGGAAATTAAGCAAACAGGCTATGAAAAAGATCGATGCCCTGCTTGAAGAGAGCAGTAAATCCGTAAGGGATATTGCTGAAAGCATTGCTATGGAAGAGGGAATTTCCTACAGACGGGTATATAAAGAATGTATTTCGAGAAAAAATGCACTCGATAAATCTTAGTTTTATGGAAGCAATAAGAAAACTCACGATAAGAAACAGCCTGGGACTTCATGCGCGGGCAGCCGGAAAGATCGTGGAACTTGGTAAACAGTATAAATCGCACTTGATTCTCAAAAAAAACGGACAGGAAGTGGACGGTTCCAGCATTCTGTCCATATTGACACTTTCATGCCCGAAGGGTACGGAAATGCAAGCGAGAATTACTGGTGAGGACTCAGAGGATTTCATGGAAACACTCTCCCGATTGTTTGAACAGCGTTTTGGAGAAGAAAGATGATAGAGGATTCCAGCGCTCAGACAAAAACCTTGCAGGGAATTCCCGTTCATGCTGGGATTGTTATCGGAAAAGCCCATCTCGTGGACAGGTCCAGGGTCAAGATCCTTTACCAGTATATTGTCAATGACGGAAAAATCGAAGAAGAAATTGAACGATTCAAGGATTCGATCAAGGCCGTTGAGGATCAACTGATTGCCTTAAAAAACGGGATGCCCGAAAGAGTCAAGGACCATTCGTTTATTTTCGACAGTCATCTTATGATGCTCAAAGACAGCATGTTCCGGGACGCCACGATCAAAAAGATTCGAAACGAGAAGATCAATGCGGAATGGGCTGTCAAGAAATCGCTCGAGGAAATCAGGGAAGTTTTTGGCCAGATAGAAGACGATTATATCAGGGACCGTATCTCCGATGTGGAAAATGTTACGGAAAGAATACTGAGAACACTCTCGGGGGATACACAACAAAGCCTGGCTGAAATCAACCAAAGGGTTATCATAGTAGCCCACGACCTGTCTCCAGCAGACACGACCGAGTTGAACATCGGCAAAGTAAAGGGATTTATTACAGATATGGGAGGGAAAACTTCCCATACCGCCATCATAGCGCAGGCCCTCGAAATTCCAGCGGTGGTAGGGCTTAAATCAGCCACACAGCTGGTACAGGACGGCGATTTTCTTATCGTGGATGGAACCACGGGGAATGTGATCATTAACCCGGACGACCAGGCTATTCTCCACGCCCAGGAAAATCAGCTTAAATTTGAGAAATACCAGTCAAGCATTGTCAGGTTAAGCCATCTTCCCGCGGAGACCCTTGACGGGTTCAAGATAGCTGTGTCAGGCAATATTGAATTTCTTGAGGAAGTTGCCGCTGTAAAAGGCAATGGAGGCGAAGGAATCGGGCTTTACAGGACGGAATTTCTTTACTTGAGAAATAAAGGCTTTCCAAGTGAAGAGGAGCTTTTTGAAGATTACCGAGAAGTAGCGGAAATCATAAATCCTTTTCCGGTAAGGATAAGGACTTTAGACCTTGGAGGGGATAAATTTGCTTCCAAGCTTGATATTTCAAAAGAATTAAATCCCGCCCTTGGATTGCGGGGTATTCGCTTTTGTCTAAAAGAACCGGAGATATTTAAGAGCCAGTTGAGATCTATTTTGCGGGCAAGCATCTATGGTAAAATCGAACTGATGTTTCCCATGGTATCCGGATTACAGGAATTGCTGGATGCCAAAGAGATTCTGAACGATGTGAAAAATGATCTGGATTTTAGAAGTATTGAATATGATCGGGACATGAAAATTGGTATCATGATAGAGGTTCCCGCAGCCGTTGCTGTGGCCGATGTGTTGGCCCGCCATGTGGATTTTTTCAGTATTGGGACAAATGACTTGATACAGTATTCCCTCGCCATTGACAGGGTTAACGAACATGTTGCGTATATGTATCAACCGTTCCATCCGGCAATCCTCAGGATGCTGAAGTTCACGGTAAATGCAGCAAAAACAGAGGATATTCCAGTTTCCCTATGCGGAGAAATGGCGGGAGATCCCCTTTGTATTGCTATCCTGCTCTGCTTGGGATTTGACAGCCTCAGCATGAATGCCAGGGCGATCCCTCTTGTCAAAAAGATTATCAGGGCCACGTCTATGCCGCAGGCCAGGATGGATTTTGAAAATGTGATGTCGCTCAATACGGCCAGGGAAGTCCGCAGCTATGTTTTAGAGCACATCAGAAGCCAGTTTCCTGAACTGGAGGAAAGAGGGTATATATAAAGAGGAACCCAAAAGCTGCAATTAGCTTTTAGCTATTGGCCGTTAGCTTAAAGGATTCAAACATTTGAATGCCTTTTTAATATACTGAAGCTTTCATTTCTTGATGCCAACCTAATGTAGCTGTAAGTAACCGATATCGTGCGGCTAATATCTAAAAGCTAACCGCTAATTGCAGCTTTTAGGAGGAAAATTATGAGCCAAAAAATTGTCTGCCGGAATAAAAAGGCGGCACATGAATATTTTCTTGAAGAGTTCCTCGAGGCGGGATTGGTGCTGCTGGGCGCCGAGGTGAAATCTCTCAGGGATGGACGAAGTAATCTGGTGGACAGTTATGCAAAGGTCACAAAGGGGGAGGTGTTTCTCCACAATATGCACATTACGCCCTATCCCTTCGCACACCATATGCAGCTTGATCCCACCAGAAAGAGAAAACTTCTCTTAAATAGAAGAGAAATAAGGCGCCTGATCGGCAAGACCGAGCAAAAAGGATTCTCTTTGATCCCGACGAAAGTCTATTTCAAAAATGGCCGGGCAAAAGTGGAAATTGCACTGGCAAAGGGTAAAAGAAAGTACGACAAACGACAATCGCTCAAAGAAAAAGACCTTAAAAAAGAAATAGCTCAGTCACGAAAAGAAGACAGATATTGACATCTATTTTTATGATGATTATCATAGCATGTGTTCAGGGAAGCTTGGCCGATTCGGGCTTCTGAACATCAAACACTGTAAATTGAAACATAGGGGGCGATACGGCTTCGACGGGGATAATTGAATTTCAGGTTGCATATCGAGGTTCCAGCTGCTCGTAAAACAGGTGGGCTTTAAGTAAACGCAGACGATTATGCGTATGCCCTAGCTGCATAAAAAGCTAGCGTTTTGTCGGTCTTTTCCTGCGTGACCGAACAAAGCGTCGACTAGCAGGATAGCGTTATTTTTATTACCTGCAAGGAAATAATGCGAAACTATATTGCGGGTTAGCCCTGAGGCAGTCTGCCCGGTTGCGACCCCCAGGGTGAAATTTAAAATCGGGCTATGTATGTAGACACCTGAATGGAAGGTTTCCGGACGCGGGTTCGACTCCCGCCGCCTCCACCAACTTAAATTGTAGTAATATCAATAGCTTAAGGTAGTAAGGCACCCCCTAAATAGGCCATTGTGCCCAAAATTGTGCCTATTTTGTGTCTAAAGCTGTTTTCTTTTTTCATTTATGGCTCCCCATATACTGTCTTTCAAAGGCAGAACCGTCCTGCCTTGTGAGGTTGGGGATGTAGCGGCCATAAGTCCTGTAGACCATGGAAGTGTCTACGTGCCCCAGGGTTCTGGCGACCCACT
>CAYOWC010000214.1:0-8726 GCA_964407525.1 uncultured Desulfobacteraceae bacterium
GCAACCCCTGAAGACATGACGAGACATAAGGCGACAACTACCATTAACCTGTAAAATCTTTTCATTGCTAAACCCCCTTTTCCCCGAACCAATTAAAGTTAGTGCCCATCCATTAATGCAATTGTAAACACTGCGGGTTTCCAATTCAGAAATGACATTTTCGCAAAATCAAGTCGTAGATCCCGCGCTTTCTGCGGGGGAAAACAAGGGTTTGCGCGGAGACGTACGATAGTACGTCGCACAAGGAAACCCGCAGTTTGACGCCGATATTGCGGAAAAGGGCCATTTATGGATGGAAACAAGTTAATAAACCCGTAAACCATATCACGTAATTGAATCTATCAGTTCACTCCTTAATCTTACTTTTCGGAAAGACTGTAGAAAAATACCCCTTGTGAGTCAATAAAAAAAAAGACCACAACATCCATGGAAGGGCCTCATTTGATCTCAAGGGTTTTCAGGTAGGCTTCGGTAATTTGGCGGGAGAGAGATTCCACATCTCTCTGGGGTTTTCTGGGGAGCGCATTGCTGATTTTCAGAAATTGACCTACTGCGTCAATAACCGGCCGTACCGTCTTCCCGTACACACTTGAGGCCGGCACATTATTCTTGTTTGCTTCCAGGATGGGTTCCCCGGCAACAAGCCCGCTCTTCAGGGCGGACCCGATCCCTTCAAAGGTAATGGGGAAAACCATTCCTCCCGCATCGCCCACCAATAACCCGTTGTCGCGGCAGGGAACAAACGAGCCATCCACAAGTGCCTCGTGTAGAAGGGCTATGGCGCAACCATCCTTCCATAGGGGTTTCATGGAAGGGCCCTCTTTTCAAGCAGCAGAGTCTGAGGCCCCCTTCGACACATTTCTTGGCCGTTAAAGCCCCCCCCCGGTCCCGCTCCCACTACAATTACGTCATATGTCATGAGGCTGTTTCCCCCTTTCGATGGATCTCAATTCGTTGGCATGTCATCCACCATGAAAAACCATTTTAACCGATAATGAGTCGTTTGATAAGTTTTGGTTTCCGGGAAAGAACGTTTATGTTTTCAATGTTTGAAATCTTCCAAATATCTAAAATATATGATAAAGATACAGGAGAGATTGGTCCTGTACCTTTTTGCAGAATGGCTTGATCTTAGCTCTTATCATTACAACTATCTATAGTTTATTGTGTTTTTGGCAAGCTCCGTGTTGAACCAGCAACCTCCTTTTTCAAGGGAGGAATGTGAAATGAAAAAATTTGATTTGATTATGATGGGACATCCATTCAGAAAGACCTTTTTTAACGTCTGTGGGGCGTTCATTTTTCTGCTGCCCATGATGCTCACCGGTTGCGACAATGACTCAAATGCCGTAGCCTCTTATGTCAGCCCGCGGGACGCGGCCGTACAGAAGGCCCTGGAATGGGAAGATAATCGCTATGCGGATATCCTGAAACAAACAGAAATTCCGGTTTACGGATTCAGGGTCATCCGTGAACTGGACCATGATGAAACCGCTTTTACCGAAGGGCTGGTGGTGGACCGGGGGCTCCTCTATGAAAGTGCCGGCCTGTGGGATCAGTCGAGATTGACGGGCACCCAGATTTTGACGGGACGGGTGGAGCAGCAGTATGATCTGGCACCGCTCTATTTTGCGGAAGGCATCACCCTTTTTCACGATGATATTTTTCAATGGACCTATCAGTCCTGTATGGGATTTGTATATCAAAAAGATGATTTTCAAGTACAACGAACTTTCCAATTTGATCATCAAGGCTGGGGTTTGACGAACGATGGAGAACAGCTCATCATGAGCAACGGTTCCGCGGCCCTGATTTTTGTGGATCCGGAAACCTTTGTCGCCACCAGATATGTCATTGTGAGCGACCCGGTAGGTCCGGTGGGAAATCTCAATGAACTGGAGTACATTGAGGGCGAGGTGTATGCTAATATTTTCAAGACTGAGTTGATTGTAAGGATTTCGCCGGAAACGGGAGCCGTGACCGGATGGATCGATATGAGCGGGATCAACCCGGATCCTGAAATACTCAAAGATCCCTTTTTCTTAAATGGAATCGCCTACGATGAGGAAACCGGGCATCTCCTGGTGACCGGAAAATGCTGGCCGAAGATCTATGAGGTCGAGTTGGTCTCTAAATAAGGAGGTGCTACGATTAAAAAGAAACCGAACAAAGAGAACAGGGCTATCACGCGCCGTAATTTCCTTATGGTCGACGTTCGCATTGATGCGGATATCATTGTCGAAAGAATGGCGGAACAAAATGTTCTCGTCGCCGGAGGCAAGGATTGGGATATGCCCACTTATATCCGTATTTCCTATGGTACAGATATGGAAAATAAGATGGCTATTTGTTCTCTTCTGTACGCTGCCGGTGGGTCTCCGTTTCCTCGGGTGCGTGGTCAAAAATCCTGATGGCATTTCTTGTAAAGGAAATGGTTCGATAACACGGACGGGCATTGCGACGGGTCATGGGTGGACTTGGTTATGGACTATATCGATCTTAATTGAGATCATATTCCCCAAAAGAACATAATGCATTTAGAGAATCTCCAGAATAAATTGACAAGAAGAACGAATTGTTAGATATCTGTTCATACATAATATGTGCAGATAAAACCTGAATAAAGATGAGGTTTTGTATCACCACTGGAATGGAGTTACAATCCTATGAAAACAGTTAAGGATGCTTGTGAACTGCAGCCTAACGCGCTGTCCATTAAACTCAGCGATCAGATTGAACAGCTTGATGAATTGATAACCATTGAGGGAGACGGCAGAGCCTTTTTCGAGAAAACCTACATCACGCAGGGTATGCAGGACCTCATTAGTGAAGGGCTTACTCGTCTGGCGGGTGAATCCTCCCAGGCTATTTTTCATCTGAAACAGGCCATGGGTGGTGGTAAAACCCATCTTCTGGTGGGTTTCGGTCTGCTTGCCAGGCATACGGAACTTCGGAAGACGTACTGTTGCGGAATACCCCACGCGGAGGCCTTCGGTAATGCCGACATCGCCGCCTTCAACGGGCGAAACAGTCCCGATCATTTTTTCTGGGGCGAGATTGCGCACCAGCTTGGCAAAGGAGATCAGTTCAGGCCCTTTTGGACCGGCGGTCCCAAGGCGCCGGATGAAAAAGACTGGCTTACACTTTTTGAGGATAGCCGGCCTGTCCTCATCCTGCTTGACGAAATGCCTCCCTATTTCCATTATCTTGACACCCAGAAGGTAGGGAATGGCACGGTAGCCGACATTGCGACCCGCGCCTTTGCCAACCTGCTGACAGCCGCAGGCAAAAAGAAAAATGTCTGCGTGGTGGTTTCCGATCTTTCGGCAGCCTATGATACCGGGGCGAAACTCATTCACCGCGCCCTTGAAGACGCACGAGCCGAGCTGGGTCGTCAGGAGCGCAGTATCACGCCGGTAGACCTGGCTGCCAATGAGATATACGATATCCTGCGCAAACGTCTATTCAAGTCGCTTCCCCATAAAGCGGAAATCGAGGACGTTGCGGCGGTATTCGGCCGAAAGCTGGAAGAAGCCGCCAAATCAAAGACGGTTGCTCGTGGCGCGGAGGCCGTTGCCGATGAAATTGAAGCGACTTACCCCTTTCATCCGCGACTCAAGAATGTCATTGCGCTTTTTAAGGAGAATGAACAGTTCAAGCAGACCCGGGGTCTCATTGAACTGGTGTCACGACTTCTCAAATCCGTCTGGGAGCGACAGGCCAATGACGTTTTCCTGGTCGGTCCGCAACATTTTGATCTGTCGATCACAGAGGTCCGCGACAAATTGACCGAGATTTCCGGCATGCGGGATGTGATTGCCAAGGATCTATGGGATGGGCAACAATCGGCCCACGCCCAGATCGTTGATCTTTCCACCGGAAAGGAAGCCGCCACCCAGATCGGAGCGCTGCTACTCTCCGCCAGCCTTTCAACGGCTGTTAATGCTGTCAAAGGGCTTACCCGGGAAGAGATGGTCGAATGTCTGGTGTCACCCCTCCGGGAGCCGTCGGATTTCTTAGGCGCCTTCGATGAACTTGAAAAGATCGCCTGGTATGTCCACCATACCCCCGAAGGGCGATATTATTTCGACCGTCAGGAAAACCTGACCAAACTTCTGCAAAGCCTGGCCCATGACGCCCCGCAGAACCAGGTTGATGATTTGATCCGTCACCGTCTCGGAGACATGTTCAAGGCTGGCCGTAAAACCTGTTATGAAGATGTTTTGCCGCTCCCCAGGCTGGAGGAGGTGGCTGATCGGGTGCGCCGCGGGCGTGTGCTGCTGGTGGTTAGTCCTGATTCCAAAATTCCCCCCGAAGAGGTCCAAAAATTCTTTGATGGTTTAAGTCAAAAGAACAACCTTTGTGTTCTCACCGGCGACAAGACGGCCATGGGCAGCGTTGAAAAAGCCGCAAGACAGTTTTTTGCCGCCAATAAAGCAGACGGCCGTATCCCCATGGGGCATTCACAGCGGGAGGACCTGGAGCGCAAGCAGCAGGGGTATGAGCAGGATTTTAACTCCACCATCCTCAATCTTTTCGACAAGGTACTTTTCCCCATTCAGCGTGCCGGAAAACCGTCGAAGCTTGCCTCAAAACCCCTGGACATGACCCGCGATGCCACCAAGCCCTTTAACGGTGAGGAACAGATTGAAAAAACCCTGACCGCCAACCCGTTGAAGCTGTATCTTGATGTGGAAAAGGAGTTCGATGCCATCCGCGACAAGGCTCAGGACTTGCTCTGGCCGGAAAATATGGATGAAGCACGCTGGTCCGATGTGGCAGACCGCTATGCGGAGCAGGCCGGTATGTTGTGGCTTCCACCGAAAGGACTGGACACCCTTAAATCCATTGCCTGCAACCGTGGGTTGTGGGAAGACTTGGGCAATGGCTATGTTACCAAAAAGCCGAAAAAGAAACGGACTTCCGTTCAAATCATTACCGAATCCGGACCCGATGATGCGGGCAAGGTTCGGTTGAGTATCAACCCGCAACACGCAGGCCCCGCCCCCCGCATCTATCTGGCTGAAGACGGGCCGGTGAGTGATACGAGTACTCAGCTCAAAGACCAGGAGTATACCACGGCAGCCTTGCGGGTCAATTTTCTGGTGTGCGATCCATCCGGCCAGTATGAAACAGGCGATCCTGTCACCTGGACCAACAAACTCTTTCTCAGGAACAAATTATCGGAAAACAACGGCATCCGCACTGTTGAGCTCTTTGTGGCACCAAGGGGTGAGATTCGCTATTCCCTTGATGGCAGCGAACCGCGCGACGGTACGAAATATACCGGTTCCATTGCCATCGGAGATGACGAAGTCCTTTTGCGCGCCTTTGCAGAGGCGGAAAATATCGAGGCTAAGGCGGAATTCCGTTTCCAGGCCAAGGGCAAGAAGGGAGTTCAGGTTGATGAATTAAAACCGGGGCGCCTTGTGTCTCGTACAGGCCGCAAACTTGATTCACGGATCAAGACCTTTGAGGGATTAAAGCAGGCCGGCGAGAAATCCGTTACTTTCGAGGGAATCGTGTTGACCGTGGGGCAGGGCAACCGGATGATTGCCGTCAATGTTGGGGAGATCCAGGTCGATGGTGCATTTATTGAAACACTCCTCACCAAGGTGCTTGAGAAGTTCACCCCCGATACACCCGTTACCATGACCTTCCGGAAAGCTCATTTTGCCTCGGGCCATGACCTCAAGGATTTTGCCGGCAAGCTCGGCATTGCGCTTCGGTCTGAGGATGTGGAGCAGTGATTGAAAAACTCCAAACCATCGATTTTGGGGCACCGGATCGATTTGGCGCTCACCTGTTCCGGGTCATGATTCCGTTGGCCAGGAAAGATCCGGTGGTGATTGTGGAAGACTACGGGTACCGGGGAGATGAAGGCGGTGTTCCCAGGGAGGAAGAACGGGTCGTGCTCCATCGCCCTGTGTGGTCCGCCATCGCTGACGCCGCCCGCCGCGAGTTCAACGACCGGCTTAAGGCGGCCAAGGTGCGGGTGGGCCGCTGGCACACGGGCGTGAACCTGGTGGATAGATTGCTGGGAAAGGAATTGTGTGTGCTGGCCTGGGCCGCTGAAATCGCAAATGCTGAACAATTTCCAGTTATCTGCAGTAAATGGGAAGCCCTGCGCCCGGAAGAACGCTGGTGGCTCTTTGCCATGACCGTGGCTGAAGCCGGCCTGCCGGAAGACACTCAGCGTGGTTGGCGGCGTGCCTTGTTTCACGCCCTTTCCGACGGTGAAAAACCGACAGCTAAAAGAAAGCGTCGTCCCCGGCAGGAAAATCTGTTTGAGTCCCCGCTGTTCAAGGAATTGAAATGAGTAAAGCCATAGTCCCATTTTCTTTGAAAGACGCTCCTGCCCTCATTGAACGGTTGTTGCCGGTTCAGAAGCTTTCGGCGGAGGTCTTTAAGGAAAGAAAGGCGGGCGCAGGGCAAACCCTCGTTCCTCTCGGAGCATATTGGAAAGGCCGCAAACCACTCATTTTGAATAAAGCCTGTATTCTCGGCTGCCTGCTTCCGGCTACCGATGACCCAGTGCGCGATCTTGTTATTTTCGAGAAGTTGATGGGGATGGATGATGAGGCGTTTTCCATTCGTGCCAAGCGCCATCCCAAGCCCAAGGAAATTCTCGCCACACTTTCTATTCCTCGAATCTCCGACTATTTTATCATTGAACCATCGGATGTGTTGCCTGAATCTGCACCTATAGTTTGGTCGAATCTTGAATACACTGATGTGAAAGTGGTTTGGCGTGAAGGCCTGCCTACGTTGAAACGTCGGCGTTTGGAGACCCGAATGTTGCCGAAAATTCCATACCGTGAGCGGGTAAATCAGAGCAAACGGGGCGAAGAGGTCATATCCACTGTTCACGAGCATATTTGGGATACGGTCAATGCCCATCTGAGTACGTCGGCGCATTCGTTTCCTGAATTGGTTGAGCAGTTGGGTGTTATGCGCTTTGGTCAGAGACCGAGAGTAGCGGATACCTTCAGCGGTTCCGGTCAAATTTCTTTCGAGGCAGCCAGGCTTGGTTGTGATGTGTATGCCTCAGACCTAAATCCGATTGGCTGCATGCTTACCTGGGGTGCATTCCACATGGTTGGAAAGCCACCTGAACAACGGGAGGCTCAAGAAAAGGAACAGCGTCAAATAGTGGAAAAGGTGCAGGCGGAAATCAAGAGATCGGGCGTTGATACCGACGGTAACGGTTGGAAGGCGAAAGCATTCCTTTATTGTGTGGAAGTGCGTTGCCCCCAGACCGATTGGATGGTGCCGCTTATCCCTTCGAGGATTTTGAGCCACGGTAGGAAGACAATCGTTGAATTAATTCCGTTAATGGCTCAGAAGCGATATGAAATCAAGGTAAAGTCAGGGGTGTCTTCGGAGGAGCTGATTGCCGCAGCAATAGGTACGCTCCGGTCGGATGGCCGAGGTCAAGAACCTTATTTTTGCCATACCGTGAACGGCAGGGATTACCGAACAAAGATTTCCACTCTGCGCGGGGACTACCGAGATGAAGATGGTTCTACTGGAAACGCGCTTCGACTGTGGGAAAAATCAGATTATAAACCTCGCCCCGAAGATGTTTTCCAGGAACGCCTCTATGCCATTCATTGGATGAAACCAAAAAAGACTGGGAAAAAATTTTACTACAAATTTACCGAAGTTTCAAATCACGATTTAAAACGCGAGCGAATTGTCGAAGCATTCGTTGGGCGGCACCTTGCCGAGTGGCAGAAAAAAGGCTGGGTGCCGGACATGCGCATCGAACCGGGTGATAAAACCGATGAACCCATCCGAACTCGGGGCTGGACGTACTGGCATCACCTGTTCCCGGCACGCCACCTGATGCTCCTTGGGTTGATCCGTAAGGAGGCCACGAACGGTGAAACACTATTGCGTTTGGCAAAGATGCTCGATTATACTAGTAAACTTTGCCAGTGGACGACATCAAAAGCCGGTTCTAGCAAGACGGGCGGCGGCGGACGCACAGGCGGCGCAAGCGACAATCCCGCCCATGTGTTTTACAATCAAGCACTGAATACTTTCTATAATTATGGATGCAGGGCTACTTTTCCGCTCCTTCGACTATTTGATTCAAAGCTCCCTTCGTCCGTCATAAATGGCGCCCCAATAGTGTCATGTCACTCCGCTGTTGAATTGGATGTGGGCGCTGATATATTTTTGACCGACCCCCCATACGGCGACGCCGTAAAATATGAAGAGATTCTGGAGTTCTTCATCGCCTGGTTGCGCAAGAATCCGCCCGCCGAGTTCTCAGACTGGGTATGGGATAGCCGCCGGTCTCTTGCCATCAAGGGTGAAGACGAGAACTTTCGTCGGAGCATGGTGGCCGCCTACAAGCAAATGACCGACTGTATGTCGGATAACGGTATCCAGGTCATCATGTTTACCCACCAGTCCGGTTCCATCTGGGCGGACATGGCCAATATCGTTTGGGCTTCGGGCTTGCAGGTGACCGCAGCCTGGTACGTGGTGACGGAAACCGACAGCGCCCTTCGTACGGGCAGCCATGTAAAGGGCACGGTGCTGCTGGTGCTGCGGAAACGGATGGGCAAACTCAAAACCACCCGTGACGATCTGGCCTGGGAAATCCAAGAGGAAGTTGAAGATCAGGTAAACGCCCTGACCGGGCTCAATCAGGAAGCCAAAGGGCTTTACCGCGATGAAAACGTCTTCGAGGATGCCGACATCCAGATGGCGGG
>CAYOWC010000215.1:0-8725 GCA_964407525.1 uncultured Desulfobacteraceae bacterium
AATTCTTCACCGGAAAGCGGTATGAATCTCATTCATTCACGGGTATTGGTTCTAATTCGTCCACGTAATCCGATCATCCAGGAATACGTTCGACAGTTGAAAAAAATCAGAGAGATGGGAATGAATGTTATTGTAACGGATTATGCCGCTGTCACAGCCTTAGGATCAAGCCTTGAAGAATTATGGCAGGGGCTCCTCCTTGGGAAAACAGCTATTCAACCGGTTCAGCGCTTTCCCTCCTCTCATTACAGGAGCAATTTTGCTGCGTGTATCGAAGGCCTGTCTCCATCGGGCAAAGGTTCCATGACCCACGATCTGTTGAATCGCCTGGCTTCCCAGGTAAAAGATGTGCCACCTGATGCCACACTGATTACAGCGACCACCAAGGCGGGAATTGATAACCTTGAAAAACTCAAAAGAGGGACACCCTCCGACAGAAACGACATTCTTCTCTCTTCCATACCCGAGAGCGTTTCTTCAACCTTTGGCCTGAAAGATGTCGGTTTCAATGTCAGCGCGGCCTGTGCTTCTTCTTCCATTGCCGTTGCAAGGGCAGCCGCATTGATTCGACACGAGAGGGTGGACGCCGTTCTTGTCTGCTGCATCGACCTCGTTACAGAATTTGTGTTTTCCGGATTTTCCTCCCTCGGTGCCCTGTCCGCATCACCGGCCATGCCTTTTGACAAAAACCGAAGCGGCCTTAGCTTGGGAGAGGGAGCAGCTTTTATCCTCCTCATGAGTGAGATGCGCGCGCAACGGGAAGGGAGACCGATTCTGGGCCGGATAACAGGGTGGGGTATATCAGGAGACGCTTTTCATCTTACAGCCCCTGCACGGGATGGATGCGGCCTTATCAGAGCGATTCGTAAAGCGCTTGGCATCTCGCAGATCGGTATGGAAGAAATAAACGCGGTTTGTGCACACGGCACCGGCACAATCCATAACGACAGCATGGAACTCGCTGCCTTCCACTCCATATTCGGCGCCCGAAAACCATCTGTCTATTCTGTAAAAGGAGCCATCGGGCACACACTGGGAGCAGCAGGAGGGATTGAAGTGGCGCTTGGAGTAAGATCTCTTTCAGAAGGGCTCATTCCTCCGACTGTAGGACTCACTTCCCCTGAAGAAGCCGCCGAGGGTATGGTATCTTCTCATCTCCAGGAATTTGGCGGGGATTACCTTCTTACCACCAATTCAGGTTTTGGCGGTGTAAATTCGGCGCTTATTCTGAAACGAGGTATCAGCGCATGAGCTTGTTTGTCACCGGAGCAGGGTGGACCACGGCGGCAGGAATATGCCGGGGTAGACAAAGCATACGATTTTCCATGCCTGAAGGGCAACTTCCTCCCATCACAAGAAAATCTGTCTTCGACACCCCCTACCAGCATTTTGGCCGTCTGGACCGGTTCTCGAAACTTGGCCTGGCCTCCATTGCCATGGCGTTGAAGGATGCGCGACACGAGGCCTGCAGTGAGCTCAGAGATATGGCGATCATCGTTTCTACTACCTATGGCTGCCTGCACACAGACATGGATTATTTCGACACGGTGATGCCGGAGGCAGGGAAATTGGCCAGCCCTGCCCTTTTCTCCTATACCCTTCCCAATTCTTTTTTAGGAGAAGCATCCTGCCGTTTCGGACTTACGGGGGCAACATTCGTCATCAATGAATGGCCTTCCATGGGACTGTCCGGATTAAAAACCGCGATGGACGGAATCACATTTGATGAGTTCGAAAATGCATTGGTGGGCTTCTGTGATCCGGGCACTCCTTCAGGTTTTGAAAATAAACCGGGGATGGTTCCAGGCTCCCTTTTCTTTGTCATTGACAAGGCCCAAAATTCCGAATATCCACCTTATGGTACAATTACTTTAGACGGCAAAAATGTTATCCTTTTTAATGGGAAACGGATACGTGACCTTGCCCATCTCGCAAAGGAATGTGTTTCGGTGAACGCCTGATCGAATGCTATATGGAAAACCTATGAACCACGATACCCTGATTCAAGAATCCTCACGTCCTGCACTGCAGACAGCCATCGTTATTCCCGTTTTTAACCATGGTTCCACCTTGGAAGAGGTTGTTTCAAAGGCCAAAGATGTCCATGAAACGGTAATTGTTGTAGACGACGGGAGTACGGACCTTGGAACAAATATTCTTGATGGTCTGGGAGCGGAAATAATCCGCCATCCGATAAACATGGGAAAAGGCGCAGCGATCCTTTCCGGTGCAAGGAGAGCCCGTGAACTGAAAATGACCCATATCGTAACCATGGATGCAGACGGACAACATGCCCCTGCTGATTTTCAGCATTTTTCCAGGATGATAGAACAATACCCCCATGCGATCATTGTGGGGAAACGAGACCTTGAAAAAGCGGAGGCACCTCGATCTTCCCGTATAGGGAGAGAAATTTCCAACTTCTGGCTTCGCGTTGAAACAGGAAAAAAACTAGGCGATGCCCAGAGCGGATTTCGTGCCTACCCTGTTCACCTCTTTGAAGCCCTACCACTAAGAGAGAGAGGATTCCCTTTTGAGATTGAAGTGCTGGTGAAGGCGGCATGGGCGGGGATTGAATTGAAGGACGTCAATATTTCCGCATATTACCCTGCAGGAAAAAAACGCATATCCCATTTCAAGCTTTTTAAAGACAATGTGAAGCTCAGTCGGTTGAATACAAAATTATTCCTCAGATCGTTGATTCCCCTGCCCCATAAAAAATTGAAAGGAATTTGAAATGATTAATTACCTCCGAACGCGCAGAAGTGTCAGAAAATACGAACCTGGGAACATTGAAGACGACAAGATAGAGATCCTGCAGGAAGCCTTATTGCGATCGCCCACATCAAGGAACTTCAGACCATGGGAATTTATTTTTGTGGTTGACAGGGATTTGTTACTTCTTCTGTCCCAGGCCAAACCGCACGGGGCCGGCTTTTTAAAAGGGGCTGCCCTTGGTATTGTGGTCTGCGGGGATGAAAGCAGGTCGGACGTGTGGGTTGAAGACTGTTCCATCGCTTCCATCCTGGTACAGATGACAGCGCAAAGCCTGGGTCTTGGAAGCTGCTGGATACAGATACGAAAAAGAACCCATGCCCAGGGGATGACCTCGGAAGCCTATATTCAGCAAGTCCTGGGATTGCCTGAAAACCTGAAAGTCGAATCGATTATCAGCATTGGATATCCTGCGGAAAAGAAGGAAGCCATTCCGAAAGAGAAACTGGAAACTCAAAAAATCCGGATAAACCGATACTAAGAGGTCGCAGAACGATGCGCCGCGAAAGAAGTTCCCGGACCACTTCCCAGGCCTGCGATGGAAGATCCTGGAATAGCACAGGTGGCAGGAGGGATGATGAACCAATACCGTGAAATAATGGATGTCATCGGGACAGCAATTGATGGGATAGGTGTTCTGGTGATTGTTGTTGGTGCCTTGCTTGCAACAGGGAATTTCCTTTTCCGAAGGCAGGAAAAACCCGGAAATTCGTACCGACTTTACCGACAGGATCTTGGAAAGGCTATCCTTTTGGGTCTTGAATTCCTTGTGGCGGGAGATATTATACGGACAGTTGTTGTTTCCCCGACAATGGAAAATGTTGTAATCCTCGGACTGATCGTACTGATCCGTACATTCCTCAGCATGGCCCTGCAAATGGAAGTGGAGGGACGCTGGCCATGGCAGCAGAAAGTTGAAACCTTACCGCCCTCGTCGTGTCAGAAGGCTGACCAATAAAAATTACCGGATCAAGTAGAAGAAGGGGAATTATTTCTCAACACAGAAGTAGGAACATTGTATAAAAAGTGCGAGGCTATAAATTCTAAGGCGGCGAAGCCGCAACCAAAATGTCTCGCGCAAAGACGCAAAGGCGCAAAGATTTTCTTGTTTTTTGTGACAGAAAACCAGGTGATAAGGTACTAATGGAAAGACTGACACTCAAAACCGGCTACCAGCCCGGCGTTATTGGAAGAGTAGCCCAAATGCATGCCTTGTATTATTATGAGCACTGGAATTTCGGTTCTTTTTTTGAAGCGAAAGTGGCCTCCGAAATGGCAGAGTTCATGAAAAGGTATGAGGATGGCCGTGACCTCCTGCAGACCGCCGTAACAAAAGGGCAAATTGAAGGCTCTATTGTTATCGATGGATTGCATGCAAAGGAAAAAGGCGCCCACCTCAGATGGTTCATCCTATCCGATGTTCTCCGATCACAGGGAGTTGGCACACTGTTTACAGAAAATGCCATGAAATTCTGCCGAAGAAATGGGTATAAAAAGGTTTACCTGTGGACATTTGAAGGACTTGACGCAGCCAGGCATATCTATGAACAAGCGGGCTTTTGTCTCCAAAGGGAAAAGATTGGTGAACAATGGGGAGTTCAGGTTAAAGAACAATGCTTTGAAGCGGTTTTGGATTAGGTAGATATCATGACGCGTGAAGTCTACCATTCTGCTTTTGACTATCAGCCGTTCGTTTCATGCAATGTGCCTTGACAAACTTAGTCAATAGGACTAAGATAGATATTAAATGAAAATAAACTTGGAGGATAGGATGAAGGTGGTTAATATTCACGAAGCGAAAACGACGCTCTCTGCGTTGCTGGTTGAGGTTGAAAAATCAGGTGAGAGAGTTTTCATTTGCCGGAATGGAAAACCCGTCGCAGACCTGGTGCCCCATGAACGGCGGAATCGCCTCATTCCTCACCCCACCATGAGCCATATTACGATCAAGTATGATCCAATCGAGCCTTTGACCCCGGATGAATGGCCGGAGATAACCTGATGCTTCTGGACACATGCGCTCTTCTCTGGTTGAGTCAGGGTGGAGGACAATTGTCCGCGGGTGTCCTTCAAAAGCTAGCCGAGGCACCGTTTGTCTATGTCTCTGCTATCAGTGGTTTTGAAATTGGAATTAAATACAAAAAAAGGAAACTCGAGTTGCCGGCCCCGCCTTCCGATTGGTTCAACGTCATCGTTAAACATCACGATCTTCAGGTGCTTCCCCTCAATCTTGAAATCTGCATTCGCTCAACCGAACTGCCTCCCATTCACCAGGATCCCTGCGACCGGATGATCATCGCCTCCGCCCAAATTCTACGGCTGGCAGTCGTTACTGCGGATTCAATTTTTGAAGCCTATGAAGTTGAAACGGTGTGCTGAATGAAGTATTCAGGGATCGGGGGACGATTGTTGAAAATTTCAATATAACAACAAAGCATTCAAATGTTTGAATCCTTGTAAGCTAACGGCCATGTAAAAGCTAATTGCAGCTTTTAGGTTTCAGGGAAAATCCATAATCTGCCATATCACTTAAAAGATGCAATTAGCAGTTAGTGGTTACCTAGCCGCACAAAATAAATGGCTTACGGCGCAACGGGTTAGCATCAAAAAGTGAAAATCCCAACATGGGAAAAAGTCATTCAAACGCTTGAGATCTTTAAGCTAACGGCTAATAGCTAAAAGCTAATTGCAGCTTTTAGGTATCATAGAACGAATTCGTAGACGTGAGGTTTTTATTGTGGCCAGGGAAAGCATTCTTTTGACCATGAAAGAGGCTGTCGACGCGGTCTGTAGAGACTTTCTGCAGTACGATCCTCAAATCCTGCTATTTTCTCAAATTATTCAACTGATTTCCAAAGGGAGGATCATTGTAAAAAGGGAAGCCCTGAAGAATGGCGCATGGCTTACGGTAAAAGGCCGGCAGAACATGCGTTGGATGGAGGGAGAGGAAATGGCTGAATATCTCTGCGAGATTTTCCCTGACGCAGGCCTGGATGCAGCCATGTTATCGACTAGCTGCTCCATGGTTTTTCATACCCGTGCAACTTCTTCCGTTGACCCGGATACCCATCAGCCAGCCATCCGAATTGAAACGGGCATGGAAGACTTTTTCTGCCGGCAATGCGGCCAATGCTGTACATTGCTGGATTATGAAAAAGAACTCACGGCCGATGATGTCTCCCTGTGGGAGAAAATGGAGCGAAAAGATCTCCTCAAATGGGTACGTTTTTTAAAAAAAGAAGATGGAAAGACGGAATACAGGATATGGACAATCCCGGGGACTGCCA
This sequence comes from uncultured Desulfobacteraceae bacterium, assembly GCA_964407525.1. Classification (GTDB taxonomy): domain Bacteria; phylum Desulfobacterota; class DSM-4660; order Desulfatiglandales; family Desulfatiglandaceae; genus DUZB01. The sequence goes on from CAYOWC010000215.1 coordinate 6,063, forward strand.
GTTTGGCGAAAATCTGTCCTTTTCTGGAGAAATCCTCATTTGAAAATCGTTGGAAGTGCCTGATACAGGATGTGAAACCCGGGATTTGCCGTCAGTATCCTGCGAGCAGAAAGCATGCTTTCATGACCGGTTGCACAGGTTTTAAAAAATAATCCCGACCATGAAGTGCTGAGGGCACACAACAGTGGGACCATTTGGCATCATGGATTCCATCGGGCTTGACACGGTTCACAAAATCACGGATTATTGGTCAAAAATACGAGACAACCAGCAGGATGTGAAGAATACAGCTTTTTTAAACAATTTTTTGAAAGAAAGGAAAATAAAGATGGTGAAATTTGAAACGAATATGGGTGAAATTGAATTAGCGCTTGATGAAGAAAAGGCGCCTAAAACCGTGGCCAACTTCCTGGAATACGTGAAGGACGGACACTATGACGGAACAATCTTTCACCGCGTGATCAACGGTTTCATGATTCAGGGAGGAGGCATGACCCAGGATCTTCAAGAAAAACCAACGAAGCCACCCATTGAAAACGAGGCAGATAATGGCCTTAAAAATGTTGCCTATAGTGTAGCCATGGCCCGCACTGGTGATCCACACAGCGCCACGGCCCAGTTTTTCATCAACGTCAAGAAGAATGAAACATTGGATCACACCTCAAAAACGGATAAAGGCTGGGGGTATACGGTTTTTGGAAAAATCCAGAAAGGGCACGGGATAGTGAATAAAATAAAGGGAGTACAGACTGCCTCTAAAGGTGGTTTCGACGATGTTCCGAGTAGCCCGGTAACCATTATCAAGGCTGAAATAGTAGCTTCATAATCCTGAGGAGGTTGGTCATGCGGCGTGCAACCCTGATTTCCACCCTGTTTGTTTTTCTGCTTGCTGCCTTCGGCTTGTCAGGGCACGCAGCCACGGCCAATTTTCCCGAGGTCATGATTATTTTAGACGGTTCAGGTTCCATGTGGGGACAGGCCGGCGGCGAACCTAAAATTGTTGCCGCCAAGAATGTACTCAAACAGCTGGTTCCTTCCCTTCCGGAAGAAGTCCGGGTAGGCCTTACCGTTTATGGTCATCGGCAGAAGGGTCGTTGCGATGATATCGAGATCATCATTCCCGCCGGGAGTAACGACCGCCGTTTGCTTCTTGACAATATCCAGAATATAAGCCCAAAAGGAAAAACTCCCATTGCCGATTCCATCAAGGTCGTCGCCAACGAACTTAAGACGAAGGAAAACGAAACAACCATTATCCTTGTCAGCGATGGGGAAGAAACCTGTAATCCGGATCCCTGCGGTGTCGTTCGGGAGCTCAAGAAGACCGGCATTAAATTCATTCTTCATGTTGTCGGCTTCGATGTAAACGACACGCAGCAAGAACAACTTTCCTGTCTTGCTGAAGCAGGCGGCGGGCAGTATTTCGGTGCTTCTAATGCCAACGATCTGCTCTTGGCATTTCAAAGTATGCAGCAGGAAGTTGTCAAGAAAGTGGCGGTTGAAAAGGCCAAAACGACGAAAAAGAAATCCAAGAGCAGACTCGGCAAACTGCAGGTAACTTATCCGGAGGGAGGCGAAAAAAGTTTTGCTCATATTCGGATAATCAGAAAAAAAGATAACAAAACCGTGAAAACTGCTGCCGACCCAAAGGCCGACAGTACCCATCCCCTATTGGCCGGCGAATATGACGTGATGTTGGGTTATGCCAATAGCAACTATAAAAAACCTTCTGAAATTGGTCCCATTGGAATAACCATCAATGGGGGCGAAACAACGGAACTGCAATTGGGCACCCTGGTTTTTAATGTGGCCGAGAGTCTCAAGAAAATTCCAGCCTCATCGGTAACCCTGCGCAGTGTTGACGGGAATTTTGTTTTATCAACACCTGGAAAAGATAACGGGTACTACTTTTTTACCACCAAACCCCTACCCCCCGGCACCTATTCTTTCGAATACCACTACAAGACCATGCCGGGAGCCGCCGTTTTTAAACGAGACATACAGATCAAGGCAAATACGGAAACCGTTTTGACGGTAGACAGTGGCATTCAGATCAAAAAAAACGACCAGAACATGGAAGGTTTTGACCTCACAAATAATGCCACCCAGGAAAAAGTTCTCCAGGTCCGACGGCGGTGGGACAACGACTACCCGCTTTGGAAAGCATTCCCTGTCTCGCCTGGGAACTATGAAGTGAATGTATACCTGAAAGGCATGGATGAAGCTCTCCCGGTTGGTGAAATCACTATCGAAAAAGGACAATTATTGGAGTTTGATACTGGGTTATAAACTAGTTTCCATGAATGGATACCGCGACGCCCGTCACCGCCTTGAGCACTGTGACCTTCCTGAACCAACAAAAGACCAGCCGAGAATCGCCCGACTCGGTATCTATGCCGCGATGCAACCCAATCATTTCTTTGGAAATTCCAACGCTGAAGATCTCCTGGGACTTGACCATCCGCAACGCTTTCAACCATGGAAATCGCTTGAGAACCTCGGAATCAATCTTTCATTATTATTTTACCGAGTCAAAGGGAAAGCAGCAACCGTTGTTTACGCGTTCCCTTTTAAAAGCCCTATATTTCTAAGCTTTTCGCCTTTCTTCAGTAAATATTCGGTTTGGCCCTTCCTGAGTCAATTTTTCAACAAAACTCTAAATT
>CAYOWC010000216.1:0-8710 GCA_964407525.1 uncultured Desulfobacteraceae bacterium
CGTCGAGTCATCCCGGACACCGATCCGGGATCCAGTAAAAATTGGTACCGGAGTCTCTCAGGCTCGCTTACCCGGAGTCTCGCATGCTCGCTTACCTGGATTCCGGCCTTCGCCGGAATGACGACCGATACCCCGTAGCTGCCACGGGTGGTTCATTTTCAGTCAAAATCTTCTCTTCTGGATAAAGGCAGAAAACTAAATTATCACAAATTTTAGTATATTGCCAACGTCATCTTGTTGGGTGCAGCAATTCTCATTATGGCCGGGTATTAGAAAAGTCCATAATAACAATTTCTGGAAAAAGACACTTGACATTTAATTTGGTATGGGCCTATTGTCTACTGCCATATATTATGTAAACTGACCGTTTATTAATATCGTTTTTTACTGCTAATATGCTCGTATAAATTGAAAAACGTTGTAAATTTGAAATAGCATTTTGGGACCCGGTCATTTGGTCGATTTTATGGAATTACCGGAGATGAACACCAAGCAACCCGTTGAAAGGAGGTGACGTTTCAGCCAAAGTTTAGTTCGCAGGATTTCAGGATAACAATGTGAACCGGAATAGGAGCAAATGTTGCCCTGATTTATCCAAGTCTTGTACGGTTTCTTTGGAATCAATTGTATAGAAAAAGGAGGCAAGTGAATGAAAAAATTCAGACTGTTTACTGTGGCAGCCCTTTTACTCACCCTGTTCGCTTTCAACGTAGCTCAGGCAGATGACAAGTTCATCACTCTGGGATGGGCTGCCTGGGATCCCGCTAATGCATTGGTCGAATTGTCTAAAGATTTCACAACGCAAACCGGAATTAAAGTCAAATTTGAATTTGTTCCCTGGCCGAACTTTGCCGACAGGATGTTAAACGAATTGAACCAGGGCGGAAAAACCTTTGATGTTTTAATCGGGGATAGTCAATGGATCGGCGGCGGCGCCGTTTACGGGCATTATGTCAAGTTGAATGATTTCTTTGATAAGGAAGGCATTGACATGGCTAACTTCCTTGCGCCCACCGTTTACGGTTATTCGACCTGGCCCAAAGGTTCCACTAATTATTACGCTTTGCCTGCTTTTGGCGATGCCAACGCCTGGACCTATCGAAAAGACTGGTTTGAAAAACCTGAACTTAAGAAAAAATTCAAAAAGAAATACGGCTATGACCTGGCTCCGCCAAAAACATGGACGGAATTGATGGATATTGCCAAATTCTTCCAGGGCCGAGTGATTGACGGCAAGAAACGCTATGGGGTAGCGATCTTTACCGAAAGAGGTTCGGAAGGGATTACCATGGGTGTTACCTCCGCCATGTATGCCTGGGGGTTTCAATATGAGGATCCCAATAAGCCGTACCATATGGAAGGATATGTAAACAGCCCAAATGCCGTGGAAGCGCTCGAATTCTATAAAGAGCTTTTCCAATGCTGTACTCCTCCCGGCCATACCGATGCGTATATGTCAGCGGACTTGGATGCCTATACTTCAGGTCAGGTTGCCATGCAGATGAACTGGTATGCCTTCTTCCCGGGCATCAACAAGAATGAAAATGTCGGGTTTGGGAAGACCGGGTTTTTTGCCAATCCCGACCAATTGGCCGCGGGAGCAACGTTGGGCGGGCAGGGCATGTCGGTGGTTGCTTATTCGGATAAAAAGGATCTGGCGCTTCAGTATATCAAATGGTTTGCCACGCCCGAGGTTCAGAAAAAATGGCAGGCAATAGGTGGTTCTTCCTGTCATAAGGCGGTTCTTCTTGACCCTACATTCCCAAAATCAACAGCTTACGCTCAAGGCTTTTTAGACTCAATGGAAAAAGTTAAAGACTTCTGGCAGGAACCCTTTTTCGTGGAACTTATGCTGCCCATGCAAAAGCGTGTTCACGATTATGTGGTTGGCAACAAAGGCACTGCGAAGGAAGCCCTTGATAAACTCAAGGCCGACTGGGAAGAGGTCTTTATAGAAGAAGGGAAACTTAAAAAATAGTTCCTCTATTCACTTCTTCATAATAGAATGGAAGAGCCTCGTTTATTTGCAGGTGCGGATTTGGCCGTACATCAACATTCATGCGGCTGAAGCCGCGCCTGCATTTTGGGGCTTATAGTTTTACCCAAAAAGAATACAATAAACGGTAATATGCTAAAAACAATCAATAGAAAACTACTGAACATGTCCGACCGTTCCATGGCATGGTTGTTCACCCTGCCCACGATAATATTATTGCTTTTCATCAATATTTACCCCCTTATCTGGACGGTCTATCTATCTTTCACGGACTACAAGGCCAATCGGCGAGGTATGGAGATTGCCTGGGTAGGATTGAAATGGTACCGAAAAATATTTTCGGACGAGGATGTGTGGCTTAACCTGCAGGCCACGTCACATTTTCTGTTCTGGACTATTTTTTTTCAAGGCCTCCTCGGTCTCACTTTGGCACTCCTGTTGAACAAAAAATTCAAAGGCCATGAGACATTGACGACCTTCGTTGTTTTGCCGATGATGCTTTCTCCGGCGGTCGTGGGGGTATTCTGGAAATATATCTACCAACCCCAGGCAGGTCTCTTTAATTATTTTGTCAATGCTATTCACAATTTCGGTGAATTTACGATGATTGGAGATGTTTCTCTGGCCCCATGGAGTATTATTATTGTCGATACATGGATGTGGACACCATTTGTCATGCTCATGTGCCTGGCGGGTTTACGGTCTATTCCTGATTATCTTTACGAAGCTGCTGAAGTCGACCGTGCGAACAAATGGCAGCAATTCATCCATATCACCCTCCCTTCCGTACTGCCGTTCTTGATGCTTGCGGTTTTACTTAGAGGTATAGAAAACTTCAAGATGTTCGATCTGGTTAATGAACTGACTGGTGGCGGACCTGGATCCATTACGGAACTGGCGTCCATACACCTTAAGAGAGCCGCCTTTGAAAAATGGAGAACCGGCTATAGCTCTGCTTTTGCAGTCGTTCTTTTTGTGGCTGTATTGGGAGCAGGAAACATTTATGTTAAATTTTTGAACAAAATGAAAGAGAAATAACCCTATGGCAGCAACATTAGACACCACAAAGTCCCCATTGGCGCCCTCCGTAACCAGCCGGAGGATTGCTGCCTTTTTAATCATACTCTATGCGACCATATCATTTATTCCCATGGTATTGATTGTATCAACAGCGTTTAAGAGTGTCAGTGATGCCATTTCATACCCTCCCAAGATCCTTGCCGAGCCGTCACTGGAAGGTTTCGTTAATTTGTTCACGCAAAGAACCAGGCAATCAGCTGAGTATCTCGAAACATTGCCCCCCCCGAAAACCTGGTATGAAGAAATTGTCCGCAAAAGAAAAATGGTTATAGCCGGGCCTTCGAGGTTTTTTCACCGGTTTGTCAATTCCATGGTAATCGGTTTCGGCGCCACATTTTTTTCGGTGTTCTTTGGGACTATTGCGGCCTATGCCTTTTCCAGGTTTCGAATACCATTGAAGGATGACCTTCTGTTCTTTGTCCTGTCAACGCGCATGTTCCCTCCCATCGCGGCAGCGGTTCCGATTTTCTTAATGTATCGAAAACTCGGTTTAAGTGATTCTCATTTGGGCATGATTATGCTGTATACCGTTGTGAATCTAAGCCTGTCTGTGTGGCTGTTAAAGGGTTTTATTGATGAGATCCCAAAAGAGTATGAGGAAGCGGCGATGGTGGATGGGTATTCAAGGATGAGCGCCTTTTTTAAAATTATTTTACCCCAGGCGGCCACCGGTATTGCAGCCACAGCTATTTTCTGCTTAATCTTTGCATGGAATGAGTATGCTTTTGCGATTTTGCTTACGTTCAGAGAGGCGCAGACGCTGCCTCCTTTCATTCCAACCATCATCGGGGAAGGAGGCCTGGATTGGCCGGCCATCTCAGCGGCTACCATGATATTCCTGCTGCCGGTGGTTGTATTTACGATTATACTGAGGAAACACTTGTTAAGAGGCATAACATTCGGAGCAGTGAAACGGTGAAAACAAAAAAAGGCAGCAGATTCAATTTACTGGGCAGAAATTCATTGGAAAATATTGCGTCAGCAATTATCGGTTTGGGGATTTTTATGTTCATGCAGCCATTCTCTATGCCGCTATACTCCCATTCTTTCAAGTTTATATTGTTTGGCACAATTTCATTTATTGTTGTTAGTCACTTCCCGGAATAAGAGGACATATGGCGGAGATTGTAATAGAGGATTTGAAGAAAGAGTTTGGTGATTTCGTAGCGGTTACCAACTCCAATTTAACCATCAGAGATGGAGATTTCTTCGTGTTGTTGGGGCCGTCGGGATGTGGGAAGACAACGACCTTACGGATGATAGCGGGCTTGGAATTTCCAACGTATGGGAAAATATTCTTGGATGCAGAAGACGTAACTTTTTTGCGAGCGTCTGAGAGAGATATCGCTTTTGTCTTTCAAATGTTTGCCTTATACCCACACATGAATGTGGAAAAGAATATTGGTTTTCCTTTGAAGACCCAGGGCGTGAAGAAATCCGAAATCAGCAAAAGTGTTCTGGAAGTTGCCAAATTGCTGCATCTTGACAAGGTTTTGAAATCAAACGTTTCCGCTTTGTCGGGAGGGGATAAACAACGGGTTGCCTTGGGAAGGGCTATTATCCGGAGGCCAAAGGCTTTTTTAATGGACGAGCCTCTCGGATCCCTGGATGCGGAATTCAGGGAACTGATGTGTTTTGAACTTAAAAAAATGCATAACGATATTAATGCAACAACCGTTTACGTCACACACGACCAGAATGAAGCAATGGCCATGGGTGATCGGATCGGTATTATGGATAAGGGTGTTATGCTCCAGGCAGACGATCCGTTAACCATTTATAATAAACCGCGAGCAAAATTTGTCGGGAGTTTTATAGGAAGCCCTGCAATGAACTTTATCGATATTCATTCCTTTGTAAAAAAGGGGAGTTCGGCTGTCAAAATAGACGGTTCTCAATTAGCCATTCCTGAGTGTCATGAGGATAGCCATATCGATTTCAACTATTTGGGAATAAGACCTGAAAACATAAATATTGTAGACAGCGGTGATATCAGTGGGAGTGTATATGGTGTGGAGTACCTCGGCGCCAATAAAATCATCACTGTCGACACCGAATTCGGAAGGATTAAAGCAAGGGTTCCAAGTAGTGTTCATTCAAAAATTGGTGATAATGTGGGATTGGAATTTGATTCCAACAGCATCATTATTTTTAATGGCGATGACGAAATGGCAATTAAAAGTCAACTCATGAATTGATAAAGAGAGTACATGTCTGAAATCAAAATAGAAAACATATCTAAAAAATTCGAGGATACAGATGCCGTTTCCAATCTTTCATTTACTATAAAGGACGGCGAATTTGTTGTTTTGTTAGGCCCCACAGGTGCGGGTAAAACGACAACCTTACGGTTGATAGCGGGTCTGGAAGAGCCTGATGAGGGCAAGATTTTCATAAACAACGAAGACGTAACCGCATCCCCGCCTGCTCAAAGAGATGTTGCTTTCGTATTTCAACAATATTCTCTATACCCTAATTTTACGGTTTATAATAATCTGGCTTTCCCTCTCAAATCACCGTTGCGGTCTTTAAGCAAAGAACAAATCGATGAAATTGTTCGTGATATCGCAAAAACTCTGCATATTGAAGATAAATTGAAGAATAAGGCAACGCATCTTTCCGGTGGAGAAATGCAACGAGTCGCCATAGGAAGGGCTTTGGTGAGGGAGCCCAATATCTTTCTGATGGACGAGCCTCTTTCATCGCTGGATGCTAAACTGAGGGAAGAGTTGAGGCTGGAATTAAAGAATATTCAGGTTCAGCTTGGCGCCACGTTGCTGTATGTCACCCACGATCATATTGAAGCCACGACGATGGCGGATCGGATTGGCGTCTTAAAAGAGGGAGAACTGATTCAAATCGATCCTCCCGAAAAGATATATAATGATCCTAATTCCGTCTATGTTGCCACAAGATTGGGTTCGCCAAAAATAAATGTGGTTCCATCTAAGTTACTCCAAATGAACCTCCCTGCCCAGGTTGAGTATGTGGCTTTTCGTCCTGAGAATGTTTCATTGGATCCCGAAGGAACGGTGGATGCACGGATCGAAACCAGACAGAATTTAGGGGTCGAAGAGATCGTTACCGTGAATTGTATGGGTGAAATAGTACGGGCTGTAATAAAGCCGGGCTCACTTGCAAGATCAGGTGATAATATGAAAATTGCCGTCAAAAAAAGGAATATGCTGTTTTTTGATAACGAGTCTCAAAGGGTGTATTTATGAACAGTGAAATGATCATACAAATCATACGTGAAGTGCAAAAAGCGTATGAAGCCAATGTTTCCGAAATCGAAAAACTGGATCAGGCTATCGGGGATGGCGATCATGTGATTAATATGAGAAGAGGCATGAAAGCAATTCTTGAAAAAAAAGAAGAATTGGTTCCTTTACAACCTGGAGAAGCCCTGAATAAGATCGCCATGACGTTGCTGTCCTCCATTGGCGGTGCGGCGGGCCCTTTATTTGCGAGTATGTTTATGGGCATGGCCAAAGCCCCGGGTTCAGATGATATCCATGACAGGACAACAGTTGCCAAAATGTTCTCTTCCGGTGTTGAATTGGTGAAACAAAGGGGGAAGGCGGACGTAGGGGATAAAACCATGATGGACGTCCTGATCCCGGTCTCCAATCTTTTCAGTGAACTGGTTGAAAAGAACGATCTGCCGAAAAACGAGATGCTGCAGCAGTTGATGGCTGAGGCTGAACGCGGTATGCTGTCTACCAAAGATATCGCAGCAACCAAGGGGAGAGCCTCTTATTTGGGAGAGAGAGCAATAGGCCACATCGATCCGGGAGCTAAATCCTGTCAACTGATTATTTTTACAATTTGCAATTACTTGATGAGCCAGGAGTAAGAAAAATGAAAAAATTTATCAATCATGTGGATGATATTCTTACGGAAAGCCTGAACGGGTTTGGTTTAGCTCATAGCGATATTTTAGAAATACACATGAATCCCAATTTTATTACAAGGGCAGGCAAGTCCAGAGAAGGCAAGGTCTCCTTGATATCGGGTGGAGGATCAGGTCATGAACCGCTTAATAGCGGTTCTGTTGGTTTTGGCATGCTGGATGCGGCTTGTCCCGGGCAGGTTTTTACCTCCCCCACCCCCGATCAAATGATTGCGGCTGCAGAAGCAGTTGATAATGGCAGCGGGATTTTATTTATTGTTTTGAATTATTCCGGCGATCTTATGAATTTTGAAATGGCGTCCGAAATGCTGGGCATTGAAAACATGTCCGTGATTGTAAACGATGACGTGGCCGTGGAAGACTCGACCTATACATCTGGACGAAGAGGCGTAGCCGGGGCATTGATCGTTGATAAAGTTGTAGGGAGCGCCGCTGAAGCGGGGGCGTCGCTTATCGAATGCAAGGAATTGGGAGATCATACCAACAAAATGATTGGTTCTATGGGAATTGCCTTTACAAGTTGCACCGTTCCGGCCGCTGGTAAACCGACATTTGATATCGGTCATGATGAAATGGAAATCGGTGTAGGGATCCATGGGGAGCCTGGAAGAAGAAGGGAAAAAACCAGACAAGCGGATGAAATAGCGCATGAACTCGTGGACACCATATTGCAGGACCTTAAACCTGACAACAATGATGAAGTTCTACTACACATCAACGGTTTTGGCGGAACCCCTTTATTGGAGCTCTATTTGCTTTTCAACAGCGCTGCCAAAGAGCTGGAAAAGAAGAAAATAAAAATCAGTCGGTCCCTTGTGGGCAATTATACCACATCCCTTGAAATGGCAGGCGCATCCATAACCATATGTAAACTTGATGAGCAAATTCTCAAGCATTGGGACAGCCCCGTACACACAGCCGCTTTAAGATGGGGTATGTAAATTATTTCGGTTAATAACCGTTGATAAAACCCTGAAAGCTGAAAATTCGACAATGCTTCCTTATGGAATCGATCATATCGTGTAAACCTCATCATAGGAATGCCACTGTGCGGTTCCGTTGCGAAGCCTGCCCTGCATTTCTACCATGGCCTGCTCAAAGGCGCGATGGGAAAGAGTGGTTTCCATATGTTCGCCCTCGACGCGCCTCTTCAATGCCAAAAAATATTGCGTGATAATATCTGCCACGGATGTCCGATTTTCAGCCGCAAAGACCTTGGCAAACTCGGCAAGGTCCTGGTCCAAGCTTACATTGATACGATTTTTGGCCATTAAATGCCTCCTTATTTTTTTGTTCCGAATGTACGCACAAAAGGAACGGTAATCAATGAGAATTCCATTTCTTTCCTCCCAGCACTTTTCAACTCTTGCCCCAGATAAGGTCGGGCTTTGAATCACGAATAGTCGCTCCAGGGCGGTCCATCACATAATCATTCGAGGAATCGAGAGAACGGTTATCTTCCGGGACGATGAGGATCACGAGTCCTTTCTCGATCGGCTTGGCGACATATTGATTGTAAGTTGTATTCTCTGCTGAGGCAGCGGGGGATAGATCTGCACCAATTGGTGGAAAGAGTAGCTGGTCATTTCAGTCTGGAAAAAGAAGACTCGAATCCGGAAGTAAAGCCTCCAGAATGGTGAAAGTACGTGCTGTCCTCTGTTACGTGGGTGTCACCGCCGGTCGTCACGAGGCCCATCTATGGCGATTGATGCGAGACCCAT
>CAYOWC010000217.1:0-8675 GCA_964407525.1 uncultured Desulfobacteraceae bacterium
CTATTCTAAAAAATAAACGATTATCCCTTTTCGGATATTGTGCTACTCAACACCAGTTCTAACATTTTAATCTTAGACAGATTGGAAATACTACCACCTAAAAGCTGCAATTAGATTTTAGCTATTGGCCGTTAGCTTAAAGGATTCAAACATTTGAATGCTTTCTTGCTATATTGAAGCTTTCATTTTTTGATGCCAAGCTAATGTAACCGTAAATAACCGATATCGTGGGGCTAATAGCTAACGGCTAACCGCTAATTGCAGCTTTTAGGTACCACAGTACCGTGGAAAGAAGCTCGGCCTCACTATCTTGCATCACATGATTGCCCGTTTTTCAGCCGGGGCCTCTATTGTTGCGATGAAACCTTTTCCTCTTCAGTTCGAGCCCGTAAGAGACGGGGACAGAAAAAAATGGCGTGACAAGATGTGTTTAGATCAATTTCCAACTGATGAAAACATCGCTAAAAAAAAGCTTCACGACTATTATCACAAACTGGGGTTTATTCTTCTCAGCGGCACCCCAATGATGGTTGTCTCAACGGCTTGGTCATTTTCTAGAGACCGGCAGTGGCAAAGCCATTAGCCCTTGTGCCAACATCCATAACAAAATAGGTTTGGTAACCTTTATTGAAATCTTAAAAGCATAATATCGGAAAAGGCATACATGACTCAAGTAGCGAACAATCAGGCCGCCTACATCTGGTCCCTGGCCGACCTGTTACGTGGTGATTTCAAGCAAAGTCAATATGGCCGCGTGATCCTTCCCTTTACGCTTTTGCGTCGCCTCGAAGGGGTATTGGAGGAAAGTAAAGAGGCCGTCCTTACAGAATATGAAAATGTCCAAAAGATGGGTCTTCCGGAAGAGGCGGAAGAAAAATTGCTGCTTCGGGCCACCGGCGGGTTGTCATTTTTTAACATCTCTAAGATGGATCTCTCCAAACTGGGTGAATCGGGCATCAAAGATAACCTGCAATCTTATATTCAGGGATTTTCCAAGGATGCCCGCGAGATATTTGAATACTTTAATTTTGCTGAGTTCATCGGTCAACTGAACGATGCCAACCTGCTCTATAAAGTGGTGCAAAAGGTCCGGCAAACCGATTTAAGTCCCAGGGCCATTTCCAACCATGATATGGGCCTGGTGTTTGAAGAACTGATCCGCCGATTTGCTGAAAGTTCCAATGAAACCGCAGGCGAGCATTTTACCCCGCGCGATATTGTGCGCCTTACCACCTCCCTGGTATTTATGGCGGATGATGATGCCTTAACCAAACCGGGCATTATCCGCACCATTTACGACCCCACCGCCGGTACGGGCGGTTTTCTTTCTTCCGGTATGGAATATGTGCATGAGTTGAACCCGCAAGCGGTCATGCGGGCCTTTGGTCAGGAGCTTAATCCGGAGAGTTACGCCATCTGTAAAGCGGATATGCTGATCAAAGGTCAAGACGTCACCAACATCAAACTGGGAAACACCCTTTCCGGCGACCAGCTTTATGCCGATAAATTTGACTACATGTTGTCCAATCCGCCTTTTGGCGTGGATTGGAAAAAGATTGAACAGGCGGTAAAAGATGAAAACACCCTCAAAGGTTATGACGGCCGCTTTGGTCCGGGGTTGCCCAGGGTATCAGACGGCTCGCTGCTGTTTCTGCTGCACCTGATCAGTAAATTGCGGGATGGGTCCCAGGGGGGCGCCCGTATTGGTATTATTTTAAACGGCTCACCGCTGTTTACCGGCGCCGCCGGATCGGGCGAATCGGAGATCCGTCGGTATATTTTGGAAGCTGATCTATTGGAAGCCATTGTGGCGCTGCCCACCGATATGTTCTACAACACCGGTATCGCCACCTATGTGTGGGTGCTGTCCAATAAGAAAGCCGAAGCGCGCAAAGGGAAGGTTCAACTCATTAACGGGGTCAACCTCTATGGGAAAATGCGCAAGTCTTTGGGATCCAAACGCAATGTGATGGACGATGACGACATGGCCGTCATCACCCGCGCCTTCGGAAACTTTGAAGTGATCGATGCCCGTGAGCTGGATAAACCGGCCGAACAAAAGAGCAATCGCGGTCGCCAATCGGCGAATGGCAATGGTAATGGCAAGGCGCCCAAAACCTTCGGCAGTAAAATCCTTAACTATTATGAATTCGGCTATCGCCGGATCACTATCGAAAGCCCCTTGTGCGAATCCTACCAGTTCAGTAATGAACGCATCGCCGAGCTGCGGTTTGCCCCCAAACCGTTAAACGCGCCCATGAAATGGATCTATGCCGAATACGGGCAAAACTGGTCCGACCATAAGGATTGCAAGCTTTATGGGGTATTAAGCGAACACGCAGCGGATATTCGGAAAGCGATTAAAACTGACTTTAACAAGCTGAAAGAAAAACAGATTAAGGACCTGCTCAACCGCAAAATATGGGTATGCCAAAAACAGATAATGCTGAAAGCCAGGGAATTGCAGCAGACCATCGGCACAGAACAGTTTGATGATATGAACGGTTATGACGAGGCCGTCAAGGCCACGGGCATTAGACTGGACGCCAAGGAGAAAAAACAGATTACCGCTGCGGTCAGCTGGAAAAACCCCGATGCCGAGAAGGTCATCAAAAAAGTTCGCAAAAAGGCCAAGCCCAATCCGGTTTACGGCCTGTTTTCGTTGGACGGCAGGGTGGTTGAATACAAGCCTGACGGCGATCTGCGGGACCATGAAAACGTTGCCCTTGATCCCGGAAAACCGGTGAATGAACTAAACGAAGCCTACTTTGCCAAAGAGGTGTTGCCCCATGTGCCCGAAGCCTGGATCGATGCCGGAAAAAAGGATGCAAAAGATGGGGAGATCGGGATTGTGGGTTATGAAATTCCCTTTAACCGGCATTTTTATGTGTACCAGCCGCCCCGGGATTTGGTGGAGATCGATGCGGATTTGGATAAGGTAAGTGCTGAGATTATGGAGTTGCTTCGTGAGGTGCGTTCATAATGCCGCGGAGATATCAAGCGTATCCCGAGTATAAGAATTCTGGGGTTGAGTGGTTAGATAAGGTTCCTAACCACTGGGATGTGGTACAGATTAAACATTTGAGTTCTGTAAAACGGGGAGCCTCTCCACGACCGATTGATGATGCTAAATACTTTGATGACAATGGAGAGTATGCTTGGACGAGGATTGCAGATGTTACAGCATCCGATGTATATCTCACAGAAGCATCCCAAAGGTTGTCAGGCTTAGGTAGCTCATTAAGTGTAAAATTAGAACCGGAATCTCTTTTTCTGAGCATTGCAGGGTCAGTTGGGAAGCCTTGTATTACAGGCATGAAAGCTTGTATCCATGATGGTTTCGTATATTTCCCAGAACTGAAAATTCCAAATAAATTTTTGTTTTATGTGTTTGCTGGCGAGCAAGCTTATAAAGGGTTGGGTAAGTTTGGAACACAACTTAATCTTAACACTGACACAGTTGGCGGAATAAAAATTGGTTTTCCTGAAAACATTGAATTAGAAAAGATAGTCAACTTTCTCGACCACGAAACCACCAAAATCGATACCCTGATCGAAAAACAACAACAGCTCATTAAACTGCTGAAAGAAAAACGCCAGGCAGTGATCAGCCATGCCGTTACCAAAGGTTTAAATCCCGATGCCCCCATGAAGGACTCCGGTGTTGAGTGGTTGGGGGAGGTGCCGGAGCATTGGGGAGTCTGCGGCATAAAGAATATCGTATCACCTAAGAAAGATTCTATGGTAGATGGCCCATTTGGTTCAAGTGTAAACACAGACTCAGACTACGTGGATGAAGGTGTCCCTGTTATTAGAACTGTGAATATTACGAATAGTGGATTTTCAAGCGACAATCTTAAATTTATGAGAGAAGAAAAATTCAACCAATTAAAAAGGCATGCCGTATGTCCTGGTGATGTTCTGTTTTCGAAGGTTGGGACTATTGGTAACTCATGCATACTTCCAGAATCGATCACTAAAGCTATCCTATCGACAACTGGAAGTTGTAAAATAACTGTAAATCCAGATAAGTATATTGCTGAATTTCTTGTTTTTGTTATTCAATCAATGCATGAAGAATTGATGTTGGTAGCAAATGCTAATGTGCAACCTTTTTTAAATATGGGAAATATAAAGAATCTCAAAATTTCATTTCCTTGTTTACAAGAACAGTCGCAGATTATCGAAAAATTGAACAATAAAATTCGGAAAATTGACAACGTTATTGATAAAGCGTTGTTTTCAGAATCAATATTACAAGAACGCCGAACAGCCCTAATTTCCGCCGCCGTCACCGGAAAAATAGATGTCCGTAACTGGCAAGCCCCAATGGATTCCCGCCTGCGCGGGAATGACGAAGAATGCCGGATGGGTAAGCGAAAACGTCCCCATTACAGGGACTATTGAGGTTTAGAATAGCTAAATCCCCTTGAACGAGCCTTAAGCATGCAATATTTTGCACCTAATATGCAAAAAAGGAAGCAGAAATGGCAATAGCGGTTCATTTTTTACTCTTCGGCTTTTACTGGCGAACGAAATCAGGGGTTAAGAATTCCACGAAGATCAACCGGAAAATGCTCAACGGGTTAAGGGCCTTTAAGGAAGACTATCCGGAGGCGCGGGCCTTTCTTCTCTACCGCGGTAATGAACGGCGTTTAATCAATAACATCCTATGCCTTCCCTGCGAGCAGTTCCTGCGGGATCTGATCCCGGGCCAACCCGTTGGCGGCGGAATTGTAGGTTAGGCGATGCGCGGTACGCCCATCAAAAAAGGGAATTGGTTGATATGGGTAAAGCAAATGAATTAACGTTCCAAAAGGATATGATTCAGCAGTTCGTCACCAATGGCTGGCTGTTGGGCAAACCCGAGAACTATAACCGCGAGCTGGCCCTCTATACCGAAGATCTTCTGGGGTTTGTCAAAGAGACCCAAGAAAATCAGTGGCAAAAATACTGCAAATTATACCCCAATAATCCCGAGCAAAAGTTTTTAGAGCGTGTCGCCTCCCAGCTCAACAAAGCGAACCCCAACGCCGCCGATAAAGAGATGCGCACATTCGGCACCCTGGGTGTATTGCGCCATGAAGTGCGGGATCGCGGCGCCCGGTTCAGCCTGTGCCAGTTTAAACCGGAGCATGAGCTGAATCCCGATACCCTGGCCCGTTACCGGAAAAACCGCCTCCGGGTGGTGCCGGAATTGGTGTACAGCCCCTGGGCGACCGAAGGACACCTTGCTGAAACAGGGCAGAAGGCCAAAGCATGGCGCATTGATCTGGTGCTGTTTGTCAACGGATTGCCGGTGGCGACTTTAGAGCTGAAATCGGAATTTAAACAGGCGGTGCATAATGCCATTCGGCAGTACAAAACCACCCGTTTACCGGTCGATCCGGCCACCCGGAAACCGGAACCCTTATTAACCTTTAAACGTGGCGCGCTCGTTCACTTTGCCGTCAGCCAGTACGACGTGTTTATGACCACCCGCCTGGAAGGGGAGGAGACGTTTTTTTTGCCCTTCAACAAAGGCACGAGAGAGGGCGGCGCCGGCAACGATGTGCCGGAGGACGGCAACCGGTATGCAACGGATTATTTGTGGAATGAGGTGTTGCTGCCCCATAATCTGTTAACGATTCTAGCCCGGTATGCGCATTTGCAGATTGAAGAGAAAGAAGATTGGGAAGGACGTAAAACCAAAAAAGAGACGCTGATCTTCCCCCGTTACCATCAATGGGATGTGGTCAATAAACTGATTGATGCGGCCCATGCTGAAGGCCCGGGATATAAATATCTGATCCAACACAGCGCCGGTTCGGGAAAATCCAACTCCATCGCCTGGACGGCCCATCAACTATCATCCCTATATGATCAGAAGGGCCATAAACAATTTGATTCGGTGATTATTGTGACCGACCGAAACGTGCTGGATGCTCAGCTGCAGGATACCATTTACCAGTTTGAGCATGTGGATGGCGTGGTGGGGAGAATTAACAGAAATGAGGGTGACGGGTCCAAATCGGAAAAACTGGCGGCAGCGTTGGAAAGCGCGCAACCGATTATTATTGTGACCATCCAAACCTTCCCCTTTGTATTAAAATCCATCGAAAATGATGTTAGTTTAAAAGAGCGACACTACGCGGTCATTGCCGATGAGGCCCATTCATCACAAGCCGGATCGACGGCACGCCAGTTAAAAGAGGTGCTGATGATTGATGTACAGGCGGATGGTGACGAGGACCTATCGACGGACGATATTCTGGACGCGATCGTTGCCTCACGCCGTGTTTCTGCGAATCTCAGCTATTTTGCCTTTACCGCAACACCCAAGACCAAAACCCTGGAGCTGTTTGGCCGCCTGCCGAAACCGGACCAAGCGCCTTCCAAAATCAATAAGCCGGAAGCCTACCATGTATACAGCATGCGGCAGGCCATTGAGGAAGGGTTTATTCTGGATGTTTTAAAAAATTACACGAACTACAAAGTCGCCTATAACCTGGCTTTAAAAATTCAGGCATCTGATCAGGAAGTGGAAACGAAAAAGGCCAGGGTAAAACTCAACCAATGGGTACGCTTGCACGACTATAATATTGCGCAAAAGGTGCAGGTGATCATTGAGCATTTCAGAAATCATGTCATGGGTCTGTTAGGCGGACAGGCCAAAGCGATGGTGGTGACCAGTTCCCGAAAAGAAGCGGTGCGCTATAAGTTGGGTTTTGATCTATATATTGCCGATAAGGGGTATAAAAAGATCCATGCCATGGTGGCTTTCTCCGGTGAGGTGACGTTTAACGAGAATGATCCCAATGTCCAAGGGTTGCTGGGAGAGAAATTTACCGAAACCAATATGAATCCGAATCTTAAAGGTCGTGATATGCGTAACGCCTTTGACTCCGTCGATTATCAAGTGATGATCGTAGCCAATAAATTCCAGACCGGGTTTGATCAGCCCAAGTTATGCGCCATGTACGTGGATAAAAAACTCGGTGGTGTGGAGTGCGTACAGACCCTGTCGCGCATGAACCGAATCTATCCTGGGAAATTTGACAGTGGTACCTTTATTTTGGATTTTTTTAACGATCCCAAAGATATCCTTGAAGCCTTCCAGCCATACTATCAAACCGCGGAACTGGCGGATGTATCTGATCCGGATCTGATCTTTGATCTGTTTGAAAAGCTGCGCGCCGCCGGTATTCTCCTGTGGCACGAAGTCGAACAATTTTGCGAGGCCTTCTTACAAAAGAGTAAAAGCAATGCGGCCATTGCCAACATCTGCAAACCGGCGGTAGAGCGCTGGAAGATTCGATATAAATCGGCGATTGAGGCATACAGCCAGGCCAAAAAAATCTTTGAACGTACCAAAGATACTGCGGATGCGGTATTGATTGCCAATGCGGAGAACAGCTTTAAGGCATGTAAAAAGGAAAAGGACTCCCTGGAAATCTTCAAAAAAGATTTAGGCACTTTCGTACGATTTTATGAGTTTATGTCCCAGATCGTTGATTATGATAATAAGGATTTGGAAAAGCTGAGTTTGTACGCCCGTCACCTGCGCCCTTTGTTGCGTGAATCACTGATAGACGAAGAAGTTATCGATCTGGACAACGTGGTTTTAAGCCATTACAGGTTGTCGGAAATTCGCCGGCAGGATCTGAAACTTAAGGAAGACGCCGGTGAATATACACTGAAGCCCGGCGAAGGATTGGGAACGGCCAAGCCCAAAGACATCAAAGAAGCGTTTCTATCGCAAATTATCAGTCGATTGAATGAGCTGTTTATCACCGATCAACTCACCCGTAAGGATTTGGTGAACTATGCCTGTACCATCAGAGATAAGGTCAGTGAAAATGAATTGGTCATGATGCAGATTGCCAATAATACTCCTGAACAGGCCATGCTGGGTGATTTTCCTAAAGCAGTAGATGACGCTGTGATGGACAGTAACGAGGCGCACCAGAACCAAATGATGCAATTATTGTCTGACCCGTCAAAGGCTAAGGGTTTTGCAAGAGTCGTGTTTGATCTGCTGAAAATGGTAGATTAAAGACATGTTGTAAACCATTGTTCGAAAGGCATGACGGGTCAAGGTTAAAATGAGAAACGGAATAGATAACAAAACCAAAGATCGGGAAAAGACCTATGACTTCTACGCCGTTAATAAACCATGAACTGGAGCTGGCCGGAGACTTTGTTCAATACACGGGCAGCCATATTTTTTTAACGGGAAAAGCGGGCACCGGCAAAACCACCTTCCTGCATAATCTGAAGGGCTTTTCAGCCAAACGGATGATCATCACGGCCCCCACCGGGGTGGCGGCCATCAACGCCGGCGGTGTTACCCTCCATTCTTTTTTTCAGCTCCCGTTTGGTCCTTTCATCCCCGGCAGCGAGGCTTATGAAAAAAACCGTCAGCGCATGTTCAGGTTCAGCAAAGAAAAAAAGCGGATCATAAAGAGCCTTGATCTGTTGGTGATCGATGAAATCAGCATGGTCCGAGCGGATTTGCTGGATGCCGTGGATGCGGTGCTGCGGCAGCACCGCCGCAATGAACAGCCCTTCGGTGGTGTGCAGCTTCTTATGATCGGGGATCTGCACCAGCTTTCGCCCGTGGCAAAGCAGAATGAATGGCAGCTTTTGCGGCAGCATTACGAATCGGTATATTTTTTCAGCAGCCATGCCCTTGC
>CAYOWC010000218.1:0-8601 GCA_964407525.1 uncultured Desulfobacteraceae bacterium
AATAAATGTATACATACATGAAATCATTATCCATACTTCTGTTGATATTCCTCACACTGATTCACTCTGAAGTCGGTGCGGAAGAAATCAGGGTGGGGACTTGGAAAACACCCCAGACCATCCAGCCTTTTTTTTATGGGCAGTTTCTTCCCAAAGGGCAAAAGGTGACCATATTTCCTTTTACCAATCCAGCCGATCAGAAAGTGGCTCTCCTTGCAGGGAGTCTCCAGATGTGCGGAACCACCATTGCCCATGCCATCCATGCGGCATCAACCGGACAACCGGTGGTCCTTGTAGCTGCACTCTGCAACAAATGCTCCGCCCTTGTCGTTCGAAAGGATGGAGGGATCGGGGAAGTAAAAGAGCTTAAAGGGAAAAAAATTGGATACGTTCCCGGGACCATGCATGAGATACTCCTGAGAGAAACCCTTACCCGTAATGGACTTCTACCGGACAAAGACGTCCTGTTGATACGGGTTGATTTTTTCGATATGGGCATGGCCCTTGCGAGGGGAAGCATAGATGCATTTCTATCTGGAGAGCCATTTCCCACCATGGCCGTAGAGCAGGGATATGGCAGGATCCTTTCCTATCCATATTTTGGAGAAACCATCGGATCCATCAATGCGGGAATGATAGTACACCGCGAAACCGTTGAAAAAAACCCTGACCTGGTGTACAAACTTGTACACGCCCATGCAAAAACCACCAGGTATTTAAATACTCACAAGGATATCTGGCTCCAAAAAGCCTCGACCTTCGGGACACCCCCTGAAATCCTCAAAAGAGCCGAGCCTAACATAGAACTGGCCTGGGATATGGATGAGGTTTTTACAAAGCAGGTTCGCAACCTTGGAGAAAGGATGGAAGCCCTGGGAGTCATCCGGAAACAACCGGATTACGAGAAGCTGCTGGACCTTTCTTTTGTGGAGAAGATCAGGAAGCTCGGGTTTGCCCCTGATATCGGCCATTAGAGTTTTTTAAGCTAACGGCTAACGGCTGATAGCCAATTGCTTTTTTCAAACAATCGGAACACAAATATGCAAACAGGAAAAAACTCACTCCACCATACAGCATTCCACTGGCTTCCCTGGATTATCCCATCCCTGCTTATCATAGGGTGGTTTGTCCTGAGCGAAACCGGCAGAGTTCCCACTTATCTCATGCCCCACCCTTTTCAAGTGGGCAAGGCAGGCTATTCCTATGTATTAGGGAACCCGGGAGAGTCTCCATACTCCGGTAGATTTCTGGCTGATGCGGGAGCATCCCTTGTAAGAGTGGCGGGCGGATTTGCCGTCGCCGTTTTATTGGGCATTCCTTTGGGAATATTGTCCGGTCGTATTGCCACAGTCAGAAAGCTCATGGGAAGCACCATCAACGGCTTGCGGGCAGTGCCCGGAATAAGCTGGCTCCCTTTAGCTATGGTGTGGTTCGGCATCGGCCTGAAGACCACCATCTTCCTTGTGGCCCTGGCCGCCTTCTTCCCGATCTACCTGAATGCAGCAACCGGCGCCAGACAGGCAAATCCTCTTCTGCTGCAGGCCGGAGCCATGATGGGAGTGAACAGGCTTCGAGGCACCTTTGCCATTCTTTTGCCCGGGGCCATGCCCAATATCATGACAGGACTTCGCCTGGGATTGGGTATTTCGTGGGCCTACCTGGTCCTCGGCGAACTCACCGGCGTCCCAAACGGTCTTGGGGCGCTTATTATGGATGCGCGCATGCTTGGCCGCATTGACATGATTGTTGTGGGAGTAATTGTCATAGCCACCATTGGAAGGCTTGCCGATCAACTGCTCAAAACCAGCATGAAATTTTGTTTCAAGAGCGCCAGGAGGATGGCTTGAAACCAAAGCTTAAAGCCATATCGGGATACAAATCTGACGACCCCTTGCAGGAGCCCGTTCTTACCATCAGCGGGCTTCGAAAGGTTTTTGCCGGTAAAGGGACCTTTCATACGGTGCTCAACGACGTAACTCTCCGTGTAAAAGATGGAGAACTGGCGTGTATCATAGGAAGAAGCGGTTGCGGAAAATCGACTCTCCTGAAAATCCTGGCGGGATTTCTGCCTCCCAGCTCTGGCAAAGTCCTGCTTAATGGTAAACCGATTTCGGCGCCGGGGCCTGATCGCTGCATGGTGTTCCAGGAGGATACCCTCTTTCCATGGCTCACGGTTAGCGAGAATATAGGCTTCGGACTCAAGAGGACCGTAAAGGCAAAACGTGAGAGGGAAGCCGAAGTAGATCGCTTCATCTCCCTTGTGGGGCTTGACGAATTCAAGAACTACCTGCCCCATGAGATTTCAGGGGGGATGAAGCAGCGGGTGGCCCTCGCCCGGGTACTGATCTTAAAACCCCAGGTCCTTCTCATGGACGAACCTTTTGCCTCCCTTGACGCACAGACAAGGGAAGAGATGCAGAATCTCCTGCTGTCTCTCTGGAAAAAGATGTCTTACACCATAGTTTTTGTAACGCACGATGTAGATGAGGCGGTTATCCTGGCCGACAGGATACTGCTCATGGGAAAAGATCCGGGAATCATCCGAGACAGCATTTCTGTGAACCTTCCCAGGCCGAGACAGAGAGACACGGGCGACTTCATCTTTTTCAGCCGGAAACTTCACGAAAGACTTCGAAAATGACCTCGCAAAAAGAGATTATCGTGATTCCCAATGCCGCAGAGATGGCTCTCAGGGCTGCAGGAATTTTCAAATCCAACGCCATAGAACAATGCAAAACAACCGGTCTTTTCACAGCAGCATTTTCCGGCGGTTCTACGCCGGTTGCCATGCACAGGAACCTTGCATCCGAACCTTTCCGTAAGTCTATCCCCTGGGAAAGAACCCACATATTCTGGGTTGATGAACGCTGTGTTCCCTATACGAATTCCGCCAGCAATTACGGCGCAGCAAAGAAGGATTTCCTCTCAAATGTTCCCATTCCCCCGGGCAATGTTCATCCCATGCCTTGGAACATGGCGTCTGGTGAAAATGCATCACAAGAAATGGCCATGGCATACGAAAGGGAGATCAGCCGGTTCTTTCACTTGGATTTGGAAGAATTTCCTGTTTTTGACCTCATTTTTTTAGGAATCGGGACCGATGGTCACACGGCTTCCCTGTTTCCTGAAGATGGAGCCCTCGAGGAACAGGAAAGACAAATTGTGCAGGTAAAAGGCGGGAACCCCGATCTGTACCGGCTGACCATGACGTTTTCCGTCCTGAACCGGGCACGCAATATCGTTTTTCTAGTATCGGGAAAAGAAAAAGCTCCCATGGTAAAAGCGTTGTTGGAAGATGCAGAAACAAAACTCCCTGCAGGGATGGTAAAACCGGTAAACGGCCGCTTGATATGGCTATTGGATCGTGAAGCGGGATCTTTGCTTTCGTCCGGGAAAATATGGTTCGACCATGAACTATGAAGGACATGAAGGATACAGATGCACTTGTATCTCAATTCAAAAGACCTATTAAGAATGGAGTCATAAGGTCTTTTTCGTTGCCGCATCTTGGATAAGATTATTCCAACAGGTGATGGAGGTCCTTCATCGCAGGGTACATTGCACAGAAATTTTAATTAACGACCTCATTTTGCCGTACCCTGCAGGGAAGGACCGGGGGCTCCAGAAGAAATTAGATGCGGCAACGAAAAAGATCTTATGGCGGAATGGTTTCTCCAAACAGAAATCTACTACCGGGAAATTTGAATAAGATGCAAAGCCGCATTATCATTTTCACCAGATACCCTGCCCCCGGCACAACCAAAACCAGGCTCATCCCTTCCCTGGGACCGGTAGGCGCTGCAGATCTCCAGCGCAGTCTTACTGAAACGACCTACAAGAGAGCTCTTTCATTTGCTGCTGAAAACAGAGCTACCGTGGAAATTTGCGTGAACGGCGGCAGTGAAAAAAAGATGCGGACCTGGCTTGGAACGGGGTTTGAATATTCTCGGCAGGTCCCCGGTGATCTGGGGCAAGGCATGCAAACGGCCTTTTCCAACGCATTTAGGAGTAGAAACTCCCGAGTTATCCTAGTGGGTACGGATATTCCTGGATTAAGCGAGCAATATCTGAAGCAGGGGTTTCAGGCTTTGGAAGAAAACGACCTTGTCCTGGGGCCCAGTACTGACGGTGGGTACTGCCTCGTGGGCTTATGCAAACCGGCAGCAATTTTCAAAGACATACGCTGGGGGCAGCCTGACGTATTGGAAAAAACGGTTTCACTGGGTCGCAAAGAGGGGCTGAGAGTCCATACGTTAAAACCACTCACCGATATTGACACGCAGGAGGATCTTGAACTCCTGCCCGATGCTGAAAAGTGGAAAAAGCCTTATGTATCCGTCATTATTCCCGCTCTTAATGAAAGCCAGTACCTGAAAAAAACAATAGCAAGTGCCGTTGATGCCAACGCCGAAACGATTGTGGTGGATGGGGGAAGCCAGGACAACACCGTGGCGATTGCTGAAAAAGCCGGTGCGAGGGTAGAGACCAGCAAGAGGGGAAGAGCAACACAGCAAAATCTTGGTGCATCCGTTGCCGGCGGACGTGTTCTCTTGTTTCTTCATGGGGACACACAACTTCCCTCCGGTTACCCAACCCACATTTTTAATGCCTTTATGGACCCCCGGATAGCTCTTGGCGCATTTCGATTCAAAACAGACAGCCATACTCCCATAATGAGACTGATAACGTTGGTGACAAATTTCCGGGCACGCTGTCTGAAGATGCCCTACGGCGACCAGGCCCTGTTCGTAAGAAAAAACGTCTTTGACTTTGTGGGCGGCTTTCCTGAAATGCCTCTAGCAGAGGACCTCCTCCTGGTCCGACGGATTTCAAAAGAAAACCGAATACGGATCGCTCATGCTGATGCAATCACTTCATCCAGGAGATGGCAACATCTCGGTCCACTTAGAGCAACACTGGTGAACCAGATCGTCCTGGCAGGCTTATGCTTGAGAATTTCACCCCAAACCCTCGTGAATATTTACAAAAGGAAAACCTGAACCTTTGGTTGGGTTCAATGGTTCAACGGTTCAGGGGTTCCCAAACTACAGGATTTTCAATCTATTTTTTCTTTTTGTTTTTTGTTTGAAGCGCCTTTTGGAATTTCTCCCCGAGCGAGCCCATTGCACCTCCTTTATCCTGAGCAAAGGGACGCCAGTCGTCCACATTTTCCTTATCCCCAGGTCCAAGGGTTATTCTTCGCTCGTCGGCATTGATATTCTCAATCACCACAGCAAGTTCATCCCCAGGCCTTGATTTCTCCAAATCCCCTGACCTGGCAGATTCCTTGAATTTCGATTTCGGAAGAAGCGCGGTAATCCCAGGTTCCAGTGCAATAAAGAGCCCAAATTTTTCGAGCTTCTCCACCTTCCCCTTGATAGACTGCCCCACCCGGTATTTTTCTGTCACACTATCCCACGGATCTCCGATCACATCCCTGAGGCTTAACGAAATTCGTCTTTTCGATTCGTCTACCTCTTTGATTACAACCTGAACAGCCTCACCGGGGGTGACAACATCTTCTGGTTTCAAAATTCGTCTCAGATAACTCATTTCGCTGATATGAACCAGCCCTTCAACACCTGGAATAAGCTCCACAAAAGCGCCAAACCCGGCGCAACGGGTCACCTTTCCCCTGACGGAATCTCCCGCCTGGTATTTCTGACCAACGGTTTCCCACGGATCTTCAAGCGTCTGTTTTATGGAAAGCGCGATCTTGAGCTGATTCGGTTTTTTCCCGGGTTCCAGGCCGAGAACTTTTACCAGAACTTTATCCCCTGTTTTGAGTATTTCATCGGGGTTTTCCACCCTCGACCAGCCAAGTTCTGAAATATGCACCATGCCTTCCACACCGGGACCAAGTTCAACAAAAGCGCCGTAAGGCATCAGTTGCGTAACTTCTCCCTCTATTTCAGCTCCGACCGAGAGGCCTTCCAGGAAAGCTTTACGTTCTTTTTCCAACTCCCTGTCCAAAAGTTTCCGCCTCGAAAGCACAATGTTCCGGCCCTCTTCATCGAACTCAGCAATAAGAAACTGGAAGGTTTCTCCCACGTATTCCTCCGGCTTCTCCACATATCTCAAATCTATCTGACTGATCGGACAAAACGCTCTTCGCTGAACCACTTCCACTTCGAAGCCCCCTTTGTTCAGGGACTTGACTTTCCCTTCCACAGGGATTTCCCCTTCAAACGCGTCCATCAGAAGATCGATACCGCCAATTCCGCTAACTGCTTTGGAAAGCCTGATCTCCGTACCTGTCACAGAGACCGCGTAGAGCTCTATCAAATCGCCAACTTCGCAGGATATTTCTCCATTTTCATCAAGAAGCTCCTGTTTTTCTACAAAACCATCGATTCTCGTCCCCGTATCCACAAAGACGCTGTCCCTTCCAATGGAGATGATTTCCCCATTGATTTTATCTCCCACACGAATATCTTCGTTCATACCTGCAGAGTAGGCCTCAAACATTCCCGCGAAACTCTCTTCTTCGAGTTCCTCGTCCATTTCTTCTTCCATCTCTTCATTCAACCCGTCATCCTTATTCATCCGTTTTCTCCCAATCCCAAGATCTTATACAAAAAAGTATTGAAACATATTTTTCGCTGGAACAAACATCGATTAGTCAGCAATTCTCATTATGAGTTCTATTTTATCCCAAAAGGCTGTGTGAGTGGCATCTTGCCACGACTTTTCGCGGCTGGAACCCACCCAACTGACTATGGACAAGAGCCCTCCCGCAGAGGGGTTTTTTCAAAATTAGAATTGCTGATCGATTAGTTGTCATTCTTGACATACCCGATATCTTATCATATGAATATATTTTTATAAACCATATCTATAAAGCATTTTAAAAAAGGATAGAAACCAGGAGCCTCCCCCAAAAAAATATTATTACATGGCAGGAAACAACTATAACGTACAAGGAGAACTCATGACCACATCAAACCCTTATCTCAATAAACCCTGGCTGGCCCATTATGACAAGGGCATTCCTGAGTTCGTGGATTATGAAGAGGTCTGTATTCCCGAATTCTTGAACCGTTCCGCAGAAAGATTCCCTGACAACATGGCACTCCTGTTTCAAGGATACAAGATAACCTACAGAGAACTAAAACAGATGGTTGATCGGTTCGCCGCCTGCCTGTCGGATTTCGGCATTCAAAAAGGTGACAGCGTAGCCATCCTGCTTCCCAATATCATACCATGCGTTGTCGGGTATTATGCCATCTTGAAAATCGGCGCCACGGCGGTTATGAACAATCCCCTGTACACGGACAGGGAACTGGAGCATCAATTTAACGATTCCGGATCCAAATTACTCATTACGCTGGATCTCCTGGGAAACCGCATGATTGACCTGCGCCCCAAAACCAGCATCAAGCAGATCATTTACACATCCATAGGCGACTATCTTCCTTTTCCCAAGAGCCTGCTTTTCCCCCTCGTCGGCAAGAAAAAAGGGTTGAAAGCCGATGTCAAATCAGCCGCTGACGTTTACAAATGGAAAAGTGTCCTATCAAGTTCCACCGGAAATGCACCGGATGTGACCTTGTCTTTTGACGATACGGCTATGTACCAGTACACGGGCGGTACCACCGGCGTTTCAAAAGGCGTCATGCTGACACATAGCAATCTGAGCAAACAGGTCCAGCATATTCGAGCCTGGTTTCCCATGCTGAACGATGGGGAAGAAATTATGTTAGGAGCTTTGCCTTTTTTCCACGTCTTCGGGCTCTCAACGGCCATGAATTTCTCCATCTATGCGGGTTGGGGCAACATCCTGGTACCTAAACCCCAGCCTGAGGCACTATTGGAAACCATCACCAAATTCAAACCTACCTTTGCGCCTCTCGTACCCACCATGTTCATCGGTTTGCTCAACCATCCGCAAATCGGCCAGGCAGACCTGACAAGTATTAAAGGCTGTTTTTCAGGCAGTGCGCCCCTGCCGGTAGAAGTCATACGGGATTTCGAGAAAAAGACAGGGTCTGTCATCGTGGAGGGATTTGGCATGACGGAATCATCCCCGGTAACGCACATCAACCCTTTTAACGGGAACCGAAAAGTCGGAAGTATCGGTTTGCCCATTTCAGATACCCTGTGTCGTATTGTCGATCTGAATGACGGGGAAACAGATCTCCCCCTGGGGGAACCCGGTGAACTGCTTCTCAAAGGCCCACAAGTCATGAAAGGCTACTGGAACAAACCGGAGGCAACCGCTGAAACCCTGACGGATGGATGGCTCCATACGGGTGACATCGGAACGATGGATGAGGATGGGTATTTTTATATTGTCGACCGTAAGAAAGATATGATCATCTCCGGCGGCTACAATGTGTACCCAAGAGATATCGAGGAAGTGTTTTTTGAACATCCCAAGGTCCTGGAAGCAGCAGCTCTCGGTGTTCCCCATCCCAAACGGGGAGAGCAGGTAAAGGTTTTTGTGGTCTTGAAAGAAGGGGAAACAGGCACAGAAGAAGAATTCATAACCTACTGCAAGGACAAACTGGCTGCGTACAAACTCCCGACCATCATCGAGTTTAAGGAAGAACTGCCTAAGACCAATGTGGGAAAAGTCCTTAAAAAGGATCTGAGATCTTA
>CAYOWC010000219.1:0-8600 GCA_964407525.1 uncultured Desulfobacteraceae bacterium
TTACTTCTTGACAAGTTCCAGCTTTTTCATAATGTTATCTTTTATCCAGTGGCCGTCCCACCACTCGATAGGATTAACCGGAATTCCACTCACCATGACGCCGAAATGCAGATGATCTCCTCCCGCCAGACCTGTCTGCCCTGTTGTGCCGATGATTTCTCCCTTCAACACTTCCTGCCCCGGTTTCACATGTATATTGCTCAAATGTGCGTAAAGGGAAGATAACCCCTGCCCGTGGTCAAGAACCAGTGTAAGACCGTAAATACCTAAGGTCTCGGCAAAAATAACGCGTCCATTATTCGCAGCCTGAACGCCTGAATTGGCAAGTGAGGCAAGATCAACTCCCATATGAGTCTGTTCATCAATTTCCTTCCCTTTATAATAATAAAAACGCCGTTCACCAAATTTGGCCCTCGTTGCAGCGTTTTTCAGTCTGACCCAGACGCCATCCCATAGCCTCTCAGGACTGGTATCAGTCCTGAGGTCAAAAAACGTTCTGGCATTTTCTTCTCTCAACGCACGGTTAATCTTCAGGAACTTGGAAACATCATCTGTATTCAAGCTACCGAAATATGGGGCAAACCCCGGTAACAACCGTTTCAGAAATCTATCCGTAATATTCATTTTATCCGTGGGAAAACGCTTTTTCCTTACATGGCAGTAAAACGCCGTTTTGGCCCGGTTGCCCGCCATGTCTTCCGCCCACAAATAGATATCCGGCTTTCCTTTTGATTGGATCGGAATAGCAAAATAACATACTCTATGCCCGCCTTTTGAATCACTCACCAGAGGGTAACCCGGGAAAAAGAATTCGTTCACATAAAGACCGCTTTTCACCGCATCGGAACTGGTCTGATAAATAACCAGTCCGCTTCCTCCCACATTCACGTAATGAAGCCTGCTGATTGTCCTGATGGCGGGAGGAATCGTGTCCACAACCATCTTGTGCTCAAACAAAGAAAGATTCCCGTCCCCACCCTTTCTCCTTGAATAATCCCATGCACTCACCGTCAGGTCAACCCGCCCTTGGGCCAGATTCAACGTAAAGGGGTCCACGCTGAAATCCGCATCAAATCGGTGTATGCCTTCCGCGTTAAACAGGCCTTCAAACGAAAATTTCTTTTCGAGGACGGTAATCTCCCGCCCGCCCTGCTTCACCGTCACTTTGAGCTGCTTCACCCCTCGTTTCAGGTCAAGGACGGAAAGTGAAAAGGTCTGTTTCTTTGAAAGAAACTCGGGGAGGGGTTTCACTGTTATGGAAGGCGCCTCAGATTCAAAAATGGTAGTCAAAAACCAACCTAACAAACCAAGAACAACCACGATAGAGCCAATTGCCAGAAGCAAACCAATATTTCTTTTTTTTCGCATGGAAACCTATTGTCTTTTTTGTGATGAACTTATAGAAAAAACTAACCAGACATCATCCAATTCACAGCAAACACCAAATGTTGAATGGTAGTCTTCGTGCAAACATTTACAAGGGCGTATACCAATATTCAATGCACATGGCAAATAATTTCCAAAAAAGGGGAGGAAAAAGCCCATGGATACAACCGTTTTTGTGGGCGTAATAGGGGCAGGAAGCTGTTCGGAAGACATTTACTCCCTGGCAAGAGAACTCGGTTTTCAAATCGGGAAAAAGTCCTGGGCACTTGTGTGCGGAGGGTTAGGCGGCGTCATGGAAGGGGCCGCAAGAGGATGCCGGGAAGCGGGCGGTTTGACTGTAGGCCTCCTTCCCGGGCTGGATAGGGAATCGGCAAATCCTTATATTTCCGTTTCTTTACCCACCGGCCTGGGGGACGGAAGGAATCTACTCGTTGTACGATGTGCGGACGTCCTTATTTCTATCGCAGGGAGCTATGGAACCCTTTCAGAAATAGCCCTGGCATTGAAAGGAGGAAAAACAGTGATTGGTCTCAAAACCTGGGAAGCCATTCCCGGTGTTCAATACGCGGAAAACTGCGATGAGGCCATCGAGATGGTCGAAAGGCAGCTACTCGGTGCCTAAATCACGGCAAGGCGTGATTCAGGCACGATTGCGGATTTCGGATTGCGGACTTGTCCTCCTATAGTGTGGAGGGTTGCAGATTAAAAAAGCCTTCTCATGGTGTTAAAAATTCCTAATCAGACGGTTTTATGCTTTTCAGTCCTCTGCGCCTCCGCGTCTCTGCGCGAAACCTGTTCAGTTCCGGCTTTGCTGGGTCGGGATTATTATAAAAACTTCGTGATCCTTGTGCTGACCTCCTCTACTTTGCACATAATTTCATGCGGATTCAGATCCATGAATTGCCTGCCTTTCATCAAGATTTTCCCATTCACAATCACATCCCTGACGTCGCTGCCGTTTGCAGAGTATACCACAGTCGAAACGGGATTATAGACGGGCTGAAGATGGGGATTTTTCAGATCAATAACAATAATATCCGCTCTCTTTCCTTTTTCAAGGCTCCCAATTTCATTTTCGAGCCCCAGAGCGGAAGCACCTCCCAGCGTAGCCATTTTGAGAACCTCCCGAGCTTTCATATTAGAAGGATCCCCGTTAAAAACCTTTGAGAGCTTGGCAGCGCTATCCATTTCACAGAAAAGATCCAGATTGTTATTCGATGAACAGCCGTCCGTACCCAGTCCTACGTCCAGTCCACGGGACAACATCCGCGATACATTTGCAACGCCTGAACCGAGTTTCATATTACTTTCAGGCACATGTACAACTCCAACGCCCTTTTCAGCAAGGAGGTCAATCTCTTCATCATGCAGATGGATGGCATGGCTTACAATCAGCTGTTCACTGAGCAGCCCAAGACGGTTCAAGTATTCTACCGGTCTCTTACCGGTATTTAAAAAAATTTGATCCACTTCCTCTCTTGTTTCTGAAAGGTGTATCTGTAAAGGCAGATGATACTCGATACTCAAATCCTTCGCATCCAACAGGGTCCTTTCACCACAAGTAAGCGGGCTGTGGCAGAAAAGCCCAGGGGTAATCAACCCGGTTTTCCCCTTCCATCTCTGAATGAACCGCTCCCCCACAAAGATGTTTTTTTCCGGATCCGGGACCCCGGGCGCCGGGAAATCGATAATGCCCTGGGCAACAATTCCCCGTAGACCAGCAGCATCTGCTGCCATGGCCGTTTGATCCTGGAAGAAATATCCATCTGCAAAACAGGTGGTGCCGGAAGATATCATTTCGAGACATCCCAGAAGTGCACCCCAGTAAACCGTATCCGGGGACAGGAATTCCTTTTCGAGAGGAAATATCTTCTCAAACAGCCATTTTTTCAAAGGCAGATCGTCTGAAACCCCTCGAAAAAGGGTCATGGCTGTATGGGCATGGGCATTGATTAAACCAGGCATCACCAGACAATCTGTGGCGTCAATGATTTCGCAGGGGAAATCATCCGGAGGTTTCAGATCCATTTTCCTCCCTATGGCCATGATGCGCCCCTTTGAAACCAGGATTCTCGAATCTACAATCGGACCCTGGTTCTCCGCCATGGTCAGGAGCATTCCACCATCGATCACAAGGTCAATGGGAAATTGATTCCAGTCTCCCCTGCCAAATTCATTTTCAGACAAATGTTTCTCCATTCAGACCTCGTCAAATAGTTAAGTGGTCGAGTTGTTGAGTTGGAAATAAACACGTGAAATCAACACATTGCCTATTCAAATCCATCGGGTGTCCAATTTTGAGGTGAAAGGGACAACTTCAAGTAATAATAACCACTTAACTACTAATCTACTCAACCACTTAACGAGGTCTGTCCATTTGAGTCCTTGTTCAGTAGTTGACTAATTAATTATGGCTCAACTCGGATTAGCGTGAAGAATCCCTTCTTCTGGAACCGAGGTGTCAGGTTTCGGGTGTCAGGTTTCAGGCACTACTATTCCTATATTCTAATTCTAATAAACATAACCGTTGGTTATTACGTTGAATAGACTGAATGTGGCCAGGTTTTTTCCTGACACCTGACACCTAGAATCTGGATTCTGGAATCTGAGCATGGCCTATTCGACAACTAACAAAAAAAATCACGTTAATCCAAGATGAGTCATTATTCTGTTGCCGAGTCCCTAAATTCCGTATTTTTTTAAAAAAAGTCGTATTTCCTTGACACACGTTTGACTCTGAGGGAAATTACACCCCACTTAAAAGCTGCCATTAGCACTTAGCCGTTAGCTATTAGCTCTATGAAATAAATCGTTTACGGAAAAACGGCGCTGCATCGAAAAGTGAAAGTTGAAATACAGTAAAAACTAACCTAAACTGCTTACATCATTAAGCTAACGGCTAATAGCTAAAAAGCTTATTGCTGCTTTTAGCCCCCAATTTTTGGAACGACACTATCTTATAATAAGGAGTTGAATATGGCAATAGTGGCCCCTTTCAAAGGGTTAACCTACAACTTAAAAAAAAATCAGGATCTTTCCCGTCTCATGGCCCCTCCATACGACGTGATATCGAGAGAAGAACAGGCTGCACTGCACCAGGCAGATCCCCATAATGTTGTCCGTTTGATCCTGGGTGAGAAAAAAATCGGAGATTCCGACTGGGATAACCAGTATACCCGGGCAGCAAATCACTTTCAGAGATGGCAATCCAACGGCACCCTTATCCGCACAAAAGAGCCCTCTTTTTATCTGACGGCAATGACATACAGCCCCGGAAATGGAGATCCGGAAAGGGTGAGATGGGGCATCATGCTCCTGGTAAAAATAGAAGATCTGGATTCGGGTGTGGTTCTTCCCCACGAAAGGACCTTTTCAGCCCACAAGAATGATCGATTGAAACTGTTCAGGACCTGCAACGCCCAGTTCAGCCAGATTTTCGGACTTTACGAAGATCCGGACAATTGCATTCTTGGAGAATGCCGGAAGCTTGCAGACCCACATCCCCAGATGGATTTTAAACTTGGTGACGGTGCGAGACACAGAATGTGGGTGATCAGTCGCACGAGACTTTTTGAAAAAGTATCTGCTGCCATGCGTGACAAATCCATCTTCATTGCCGACGGCCATCACCGATATGAAACCGCGAGAAATTTCAGAAACATCATGAGGGCCCGATTCGGAAAAAAGCCGGCCAACAGGTCTTATGAATATGTTATGATGTATCTCTCCAACATGAATGATGAAGGGCTCACAATTCTTCCCTCACACAGACTTGTTAAAATGGATTCGGAATTTGACCCGGAGATGATGCTGAAAAAGGCGGCCAATTGGTTTGATATAAAGAGGCATCCCATTAGTCACCAGGACATGAAGGGCGAAGCTTCCGAACTGAAAAAAATCATCAGGGAAAATGGAAAAGAAAGCACCGCCCTCGGCTTTTACCACTACCAGGCCGAACACTGGTATCTGTTATCCCTGAAACCCGGAATGGAAAATGAAATGGGGGAGGACCTTCACCCGGCCTTGAAGGAATTGGATGTTCTCGTCCTTTCCCGCCTGATCCTGCAGAAGAGTCTCGGCCTGACCATGGAAGACCTGGACAATGAAGAGATCATTCATTATGAAAGCAATATGCCCTCCGCCATTGGGGCAGTGGATTCGGGGAGATACCAGATGGGATTTCTGCTCAATCACACCAGGATGGAGCAGGTAAAGGAAGTGGCGCGTAATTCTCTCGTTATGCCCAGAAAATCGACCTATTTTTTCCCAAAAGTACTTACGGGTATGGTATTCAACAAAATAGATCCCCATGAAATCATACAGGCACCCTGAAATCAAAGCCGGGCCCGATGAATGCATAGACAGTTTCTTAAATGGCCGTCTTTTCCTCATCCAGTCAAAAGATGGCTACAGATTCTCCATTGACGCAGTATTGCTGTCTAATTTTGCAACCATCAAGAGCGGGGATCTCATTGCGGACTTAGGAACGGGTTGCGGCATCATCTCCTTGATTCTGCTTATCACGAAACCGGTAGGCTGCATTTATGGGCTGGAAATACAGAAGGATCTGGCCAACCAGGCCGCGAGAAATGCTATCTTAAACAACCTTGAAAACAAAATGAGGATTGTTCAGGGAGATATCCGAAACGTGCCCATGCGCAGAAATTGGGCCGATGGAGTGATATGCAACCCCCCTTATAGGAAGATTAACAGCGGTCGCATAAACCCTGATCCGCGCAGGGCCATCGCGAGGCATGAAATCCTGATTTCCATCGACGACATCGCCGCCACGGCAAAAGAAATCCTAAAAAAGAAAGGGCGGCTCACGCTGATCTATCCTTCCGTTCGTCTGCCGGATATCTTTTCAAAACTTCGGCACTACGGTTTTGAACCCAAAAGGCTGCAGATAAATCATCCCAGTCTGAAATCACCGGCCAAACTGGTCCTTATAGAAGCAACGCTAGGCGGGCAGCCCGGCCTGGAAATTCTTCCTCCTGTCCTGGGACAGGGCGAGTTTTCTATTTCGGACCCACGTTGAATGAAATCTTTTTCACGGCCTCTCTGCCCAACAGCGCGTTCAGGTTTTCACGAATGGACGTTTCATCGTAAAGGAGTTCCTGAAGCCACAGGGCGTTGGCAACGGCAACCTTAAGAACACCGTCCTTTATCTGGATAGGAAAACTGTTTTTTGAAATATCAGGACCCACGACCTCACTCCACACATCCCAGATCTTAGCGTCATCGGGGTTGAAAGACAGACCGCCGGAAAGAAGTTCCGCCATAACGTCTTTAAGAGAGGTCAATTCACTTTTGCGTGTCTTCATATGGATTATAGGCATCCTTCGTTTAAGCCAAAAAGTTGTTTACACTTTCTTGATTTGGTATTTTCGTAGAGGGATTTATCAAATATCCAGCTTTCACCGGGGAAATTGGAAATTGGAAAAAAACAAGGTCAAATGCGTTATCAAGTTTCAAATTTCGAATTTCCAGTTTCGGCATCCGATTATCCGTTTCAATGACAACATCTCTATCCCGGCCTTTGGGAACAACTATTGTTAAGATTTCGTCGCAGTATGTCAACTGTTTTAACCTGTGACCTAAAAGCTGCAATTAGCTTTCACATAGCCGTTAGCTTAAAGATCTCAAGCGTTTGAATGACTTTTTTCCATGCTGGAATCCTCACTTTTTGATGCTAACATATTGCACCGTAAGTAACTGATTTTGTGCGGCTAATAGCTAAAGTCTAACCGCTAATTGCATCTTTCAAGTATGATGCTGCGCCTTCGTTTTCAACCAGTTCGACAACCTCTATAACAAGGAAGGTGAGAATGATTGAAACCATAGAAAAATCTCGTCTGTTCAGAATTGCAAATCCGAGGAGCATGGTCTTTTTCGGCGCCTCCAACAGTATTCAGGCCATGGGAACCAACCTCCTCATGTCTGTTCAATCGCTTGGCTATGAAGGAACCGTGTACCCGGTTCATCTTAAGGAAGAAAATGTCCTGGGTCAAAAAGCATATCGAAGTGTTCTGGATCTTCCTGAAGTACCGGATCTGGCCGTAATTGTACTCCCCACAAAGGTTGTCAATCAAACCCTTGAGGAATGTGGGAAAAAGGGTATCAAACAGGCAATCGTCGTTTCCGGCGGTTTCAGGGAAGGAGGAGAAGAAGGGATAGCCCGCGAAAAGGAACTGGTCGGGATCGCCGAAAAATATGGAATCCGAATTCTAGGCCCGAACTGTATTGGAGTAGCCAACCCATCTTTCAAACTCAACACCACTTTCGTTCCCCATGAAGGCCCAGGCGGGTTTATAGGCCTGGCTTCCCAGAGTGGAAGTTTCGTTACGCAGATGTTCAATTATCTTCACCGGTACGGTCTCGGATTCAGTACCGCTTTCAGCGTTGGGAATGAAGCGGTAATCGACCTGGTTGAGTGCATGGAATACCTCGGGGCCTGTCCGCAAACAAAGGTGATCGCCTTGTATATTGAAGGCATAAAAAGAGGAAGAGCGTTTATCGAAACAGCCCGATCCATAGTTCCCCACAAACCTATTGTTGCCTTTTACGTTGGAGGTTCCGAGGCCGGTAGAAAGGCGGGGTTTTCGCACACCGGAAGCATGGCTGGGCCGGACAGGATCTACGACGGCATGTTTGAACAATGCGGGATCATAAGAGCCGGATCCATAACCGAGCTTTTTGATTTTTGCTGGGTTCTAGGAGGATTGCCACGGCCAAAAGGAAACAGGGTTGTGATTCAAACCCATTCAGGAGGACCTGGAGCAGCAGCAGCGGATGCTTGCGGAAGGGTTGGACTGGTACTACCGGATCTGTCACAGGAAACTACGGAAAAACTGGCAGAATTTGTTCCTCATACCGGCAGCGTAATCAATCCTGTTGATCTCACCTTTTCAAAAAACCAGGATGATTTTTTCAGCAACATCCCCGGAGTTCTTATCAAGGGAAAGGAAACGGATACGCTTCTTGTTTACTTCCTTACAGCTCCCAAAACCGTTGAGCGAACTCTGACGCTAATGGGGATACAAGAGGACGCCATCGAGGATATGAGCAGACAATGGATAGAAACACAATGCGAATTAATGGCAGGACTTCTTGAAACAAACACTAAACCGGTGGTAGGATTTACTTTTTTGAGCTTGAAAGAGCGATCGATCAAAGGACTTATTTCGAGGGGAATACCGGTTTTCCCAAGTCCG
>CAYOWC010000220.1:0-8576 GCA_964407525.1 uncultured Desulfobacteraceae bacterium
CGTGCGGGCACCCTTTTTGATGACCCCAGCCCGACCGCATTAGCAACGTATGTAAACCCGGTTTTGGGGGCAAAGAGCGGTTTTTTTTATGTCTATGGGAACTTGATCTCCAACGTATCCATCCTGATTGCGGGTCTGGGATATCTGGCCCTGTTTGTCCCCGAACTCAATCATCCCATTGTACTTGGGATCACCGTAATTGTACTCATCTGGCTGTTTATTGCCATGTCTCTTAGAGGGGTCGGCATCATCACCAAAGTGGTATCCGGGACCGTAACCTTACTTCTTATCTCGGTAATCATCACCGGCGCGGCGGGATGGCTGGATTTTGATCCTACCCTGTTCAAACAGAATTGGAACGTCTCGGGGAATACTGCCGGTAACGCCATCATGTCCGGATTCGCCATATTAATCTTTGCCTATGTGGGTGTGGAGAGTGTTGCCACAAACAATGAACATATCAACAATCCAAAAAAAGTTGTCCCCATTGCAACCATGGTCGGTTTTGTTATCGTGGCCATTATCTACATCGCTTCCACCACCGTCATTGAAGGGATGTTTCCAGCCAAAGAGATCCAGAACGCACCGGCCTCATTTGCTTTAGCCATGCAGCGCATCTGTGATTCAAAAATTGTAGCCGACGTGGTTTCCGCAGTGATGGCCATTGCCTGTATTGCCAGCTTCCTTGTCTGGAATCTCTCATCCGCCAGTGCCGCCAAAACCAGTGCAGACAATGGATTCCTCCCCAAGGCCTACTCCTATACCAACAAACATGGGATCAACAGCAAAGGTCTCGTCATCAACGGTGTTATCATGACCATTGTTGAACTGATACTCATGACGCTTGGCAGCAATGTTGCCGCCGCATTCAACATCACCGTAACCATCTCCGTTCTTTTGCTTCTCTTCCCCTACTTCTGGTCAGGTATTGCCCTGCTTAAAAAGGACAAGGAGACAGGGGCAAACTCCATCACCACTAAAATCATCGTACTCATGTCATCCATTTTCATCATCTCTGCCTTTGCATCGGCCACGCTTGATGAACTCTGGCTGGTCATAGCCCTGGTTATGGTCGTAATGGCCACATACGTGGTGCTTTTCACAAAGAAAGGAGAAGCCCCATAACAATTCACGGGTCCAAGTGAAAAACAAGATAAAAGAATGGATAAGGCGATATCTGCTGGCGGAAATTTTTAGCACCGTGTTGTCTCTGACCACGGCATGGATCATTCACCGAACTACCGGAGACAATGTGTTAGCGGCCTTTGGGGGGTCGGCCATGGCATCCGTCAGCTTTTACGGCATCGTCGCATATAACGACATTCGCAAAAACCTGAAGCATCACCGAAAGCAAGACCTTACCTACGGTTTGGCAACGTATTTCAAGGATCTCCGAAACCTGATCATAGAATTCGGCCCCGCTGAAATCCTGGATGTCCTAGCGATCAGGCCTTTTTTCATGTACCTTATCCCTAAATTGACGGGACAATTTCTATTGGGAGTGTTTATCGGAAAAACGATTGCAGACGTCTTTTTCTTCGTTCCCGCCATTGTCATGTACGAAGTCAGAAAAAAGCACCTGGGTGATGGTTTTAAATAGGGAAACAACACACCATGAACGATAGGAAGAAATAGACCAGTCGGCAAGAATCTCAAGCATCAACATAGTGTACGCGGGAACAGGAGGATATAGATGAAAATTGTTCTAAACGGGTTGCTGGTCCTATCTCTTTTTGCGGCCCTGGTTATTCCCTCATTTGCTGGAGATGCCGCCGATCTTACCATGAAAGAAGAAGTTTTGAAGCTCCAGAAAATGGTCATGGACCTTCAGAAGCGTATCCAACAACTTGAAAAAGAAAAAACAGGAACCTATACCAGAACCTCAGTCACCCCCCAACAGGCTAAGCCGGAATCCGCAAAAAAGGCTCCAGTCAAAGGCGCACCCGCTCAGCCTGAAACCAAAGCGAAGGCGCCCTCCCCGCTAAAAAAGGCGAAAACAGATACTGTAGGGGCAAACGCACCAGAACCTCTCCAGATAGGGGGCCATGAAGTCAGAGCAGGAATTGAAGGAGCCATCCAGGTAGATGCCATTCACGATTTTAACGCTTTGGGACTGACTCCCGATGGCACGGCTCTAAGGGAATTTATTACCGCCGAAATTCCCGTGGGAGGCCCTGCCGCCCAAATTAATAACAAGACAGGATTCAGCCCGAATCAAAGTTACCTTGCCGGCTGGGCCGAAACCGATACGCCCTGGGGACCTTTACGGGTGTATGCGGACGTAAACCTCATGGGTTCCACAACAAGCCCGGAGTTTCAAATTTACAAGGCCTACGCGCAATGGGGTTGGCTCAAAGCGGGGCTGGATTATACGATCTGGCTGAACCAGGATGCCATGCCGGATACTCTCGATTTCGAAGGCCCCGGCTCTATTCCCGAAGTCCGTTTTACCCAAGCGAGCCTGAAAATCCCCCTGCAGCCGGACACCAACAAGAGGCATCTATTTTTCACTTTGGGCGTGGAGGATGCCCCGGCAGATGTTACAACACCATCCACCCCATCCGGCGTTACCATGGTAAATCAAATCCCCGCGGTCATAGGAAAAATAAGTTACGAACCGGATTGGGCACATATTGAAGTGGGAGGGCTCTATCGCCGATTACGGGCTGAAGGGCCTGGGTATGACCAATCCCTGAACGGTTGGGGACTTGCCCTCAGCGGAAATGTAGATGCCTGGAAAAATGACAGTTTTCTGTGGGGAGTCCAATATGGAAACGCCCTCGGAGCCTACTTTCAGGACACAGCGGGTTTTGGGCTGGATGCAGCCCCTACATCCGCAAACAATTCAGACCTGAAGGTAATTCCTGCCTTCGGCGCCTGGGCAGGCTACCAGCACTGGTGGACGAAATCCCTGCGGTCATCGGCTACCTACGGTTATGTTCGCATGGATACGGACTTTAACTTGTATCCCAGTCCTCCCAATTCAGGGACTTATAAACAAACCCATTACGCCTCTGCAAACCTCATCTGGAGCCCCTGGCCACCCTTTGATGTGGGCCTTGAATACATGTTCGGGCATCGCACCGTAACCGACAGCACGGCGGTTGACGGCAGTACAACCGGCCAGAATCACCGTCTACAGTTTACCATGCGGTGGAATTTTAAATATGACAGGTAGCGGGGAGACAGAAGGAAGTAGGCAGTAAGCAGTAGGGAGTGAGTAGTGGGCGGTCAACGATACTGCTTTGGATCTATTTTGTATTTTCTGACCTTATATCCAAAGACCCGTTCCGTTGTCTTGAGCGCCATGGCAGCCTGCCTCATGTTTCCTCTGCTCGTCTTGAGAGAATCGATCAGCAGCTCTTTTTCGAACCGTTCCACCGCCTCAGTAAATGACTGGGTCTGATGAGTCCCGGTTTCCGTTGCAGTCTGCAAGGTGAGCGGCAGATGGTAGCTGTGAATGACCTGATCGTCGCAGAGAAGGACGGCCCGCTCCATGCAGTTTTCCAATTCCCTGACGTTTCCGGTCCAGTAATACTGGGCAAGAGCTTCAATGGCCGGTGTGGAAATCCGCTTGATGTTTTTCTCATATTCTGCAGCATATTTTTCTAAGAAATAGTCAGCCAGAAGAAGAATATCAGCCTCTCTCTCCCGTAAGGGAGGAATATAGATGGGATAGACGTTCAAACGATAAAACAGGTCTTCCCTAAAGCTTCCTTCCTCCACGGATTTGGCCAGATCTTTGTTGGTGGCAGCAATGAGCCGAATGTTCACCCGAATGGTCTTTGTTCCACCAAGCCGTTCCAACTCTCTTTCCTGAAGCACTCTCAAGAGTTTTCCCTGGCTTTCCAGTTCCAGAGAACCGATTTCATCTAAAAAAATGCTGCCTAAATTGGCCCGCTCAAACTTGCCGGCCTTTTCCCGGTTCGCCCCCGTAAAAGCTCCCTTTTCATATCCGAAGAGCTCCGCTTCAACCAGGTTTGCCGGAAGTGCGGCACAGTTTATTTTAACGAAAGGTTTTTCCGCACGCAGACTGTTATAGTGGATGGCATTGGCCACCAACTCCTTTCCTGTCCCGCTTTCTCCTAACAGCAACACATTGGCATTGCTGCGCGCCACCTGGGTAATCAGGTAGAAAACTTCCTGCATTTTCCGGCTGTTCCCCACAATGTTCGTAAAACTGTATTTTTTGTTCAGTTCCTTTTTCAGGCGTAGGTTTTCGTCTTGCAGTCGCCGTTTTTCCCGATTGATTTTGTCAAGCAACAGAACTTTCTGGGCGATCAGGG
Source organism: uncultured Desulfobacteraceae bacterium (assembly GCA_964407525.1). Taxonomy (GTDB): domain Bacteria; phylum Desulfobacterota; class DSM-4660; order Desulfatiglandales; family Desulfatiglandaceae; genus DUZB01. The sequence goes on from CAYOWC010000220.1 coordinate 4,287, forward strand.
TGCTGATCACCGTCAGGAGCCTCACATCTTCCTGAAGAGGAATCGATCCGGCCGAAACCCTGTCCGCACTCAGGGAGCCGATAACCTTTCCATCTTCCTTGATGGGAACGCAGATGAATGAGACCTCGGATTTGTCGATTTGGCTCCGTGCCCCGGTTCTATCGAGGAAAAGAGGGTCGCTGTCTAACCGCGGGACGGCCATGGGACGACCGGATTTGATCACGTTCCCGGTAACGCCCTCTCCCAGTTTGTATATGCCCCTGTTCATCTCCGAACTCGAAATCCCATGGGCTACCTCCACATGAATCTTGGAAGAGTGCGGGTCCAGGATGGCGATAGAGCCCCTTTGCATACCAAGATGTTCCGAAAGGAGGTCAAGCACGGTATACAGGGCCTTCTTCAAATCCAGTGTTGCATGAATAGCCTTGGTGATTTCGTAAAGGCACGTAATTTCATCCGGCCTGGGCTTGTTCAATTCTTCATCCATTGTCGGCAACTCGCTCCGTAATTACTCAGGTCTTTCAAGTGTGCGATAAAGTTCTTTGATCTTTTCCCTGGTCATGATCTCTCTCCACCCCTTGCCAAGGGCATTTTCCCAGAGAGGCTCAAGAACCAGAGCCACATCTACCATCTGTTCCACTTGCACTTCGGTACATCCCGCCAGCGGATTCTGCGGCAAACTGATACCGTTTCGCACCATCATTTTCCGGAATTCAAGAACTTCTTCGGGATGAAATTCATCGAGGAGGTTAAAAACAAGGCAATTTCCAATACCATGATGGATATGCAAAACAAAGGAAAGCCCGTACGACAGGGCATGGCAGATACCCACCTGCGAGTAGGCAATGCTCATTCCGCCAAAATAGGATGCCATCATCAGTTTGTCTTCACTATCCGGATCTGTTTCCAGAAAAACATCCCGGCACAAATCGATGGCCTTTTCCCCGTAGGACTTACTGAAGGCATTCAGATAAGAACCCGAAAGAGATTCGACACAATGGATATAACAATCCATTCCCGTATAAAACCACTGGTCCACAGGCGCCCCTGCAGTCAGCTCAGGATCAAGGACGATCTGGTCAAAAACCGTGTGATCGGAATTGAGGCCAAGTTTCTTTTCGGGACCGGAAAGTACCGTTGTCCGGGAAACCTCGGCTCCTGTACCCGACAGGGTTGGAATGCCCACATGATAGACTGCCGGATTCCTGATCAGATCCCATCCCTGGTAATCGGAAGAAGATCCCGGATTCGTGAGCATTAGGGCAACAGCCTTGGCCAGATCCATGGTACTGCCTCCACCGATCCCGATGACCCCGGATGGTCGGCCCGATGAGGCTTTCACTTTTTCCGTCAGCTCATCCACATAGGCCGTGGTGGGTTCTTCATCTACATTGACCCAGAGAAGCAGGTCACCGGTTTCAACCGGAACTCTGTCTTTCAAAGCGACCTCCATGAACACATCGTCCACGAGGAACACCATAAACGAATCGGACGTTTTCCGTTCTACAGAAAGGATGTCAGGGAGCTGATTAAAGGAACCTCGTCCGTACACGACGTTGGAAACCATTCTAAAATTGCGAAACATATTTTCTCTCTTTTTTTCAGGACTGCCCCTCATAAAAACGAGGTTCATTCGTCCTGTTTGCTGGTTGTTTGATGCAGGATGGGATGGAAATCGTAAAATTAAAAGAACTTATTCAAGACCCCGTTTATCTTTTCAATCCGCTGGTCCACATCTTGTTGAGTCCAGGAAAGCTTCATAAGCATGGAAATCGTCCTACTGATGATGGCATCCGACTTGGGAAGGTGAAGATTCGAATAATCCGGCAAAACCCCAAATTTATCTGCAGCCAGAACCGCCGCGGTTCTCATTCCTTTCAGATGTTCCCATTCCCTGATATAGTGCCACTTGTTGTCATACCAATAAAAAGTCCCGTCTACGCCCGCTTCCCCCAGTTCTTTTACAACAGCCCTGGTTTTTTCTTCGTCCGGGAGAAAAAAGGAGAGAAATGTGGCCGAATCTCCGGCTTCATCCGGTATATTCCTGAAACGAACAGCAGGGCATTGCGAAAGGGCCTCTTTGAGCCATTTCTTGCGCTCCCGCTGCCTTTCGAGCATAAAATCAAGTTTTCTCAGTTGTGCAAGACCTACTGCGGCGTTCAATTCACTGATACGATAGTTGCTGCCTAAAACCCCATGTCCTTCAAGTCCCCTGTCATTGCCCACATGATCGTGGCCGTGGTCGGCATAGGCATCCGCTTTCAAATAAAGTTCTTCCTCGTCGGTAACCACCGCTCCCCCCTCTCCACAGGTAACGGTTTTTACCGAGTCAAACGAAAAACAACCAACCCGCCCGAAAGTTCCTGCCGCCTTTCCATGAAAGGTCGCCCCAAGAGCCTGGCATGCATCTTCAATCAAGATAAGTCCATGGGACGAGCAAACGGCTGCCAGATCATCGATTCTTGCCATTGCCCCACACATGTGAACGGGCAAAACAGCTTTTGTTCGCTTCGTAATGGCATTCTGGACCGACTCGGGATCCAGACAAAGGGTGTCGTCAATTTCCGCAAAGACCGGAACGGCTCCTGCAAGAAGGATCGCCTCCATGGTAGCCACAAAAGTAAATGGGGGAATAATTACTTCATCCCCGGCTCCAACTCCGCAGGAAGCCAGGGCGATGGATAATGCTGAGGTGCCGCTTGAGCACAAGTGGGAATGCTTTATCCCCAGTCGTACTGACAGTTCTTCCTCAAAGGTTCTAGCTTTCCAATATCCTTTTCGGGCTGCATCAAAACCGTACCGAAACAGAACGCCTGTTTCAAGCACGTCCTGCACTTCTTTCCGTTCTTCATCGCCAAAAATTTCAAACCCCGGCATCTATGTCTCCTATCTCGTGCTCTTCATTTGGTTACTGGTTACTCGTTACTGGTTGCTCGTTCCCATGTTCCAGCGTGGGAATTCGTAGTTTCTTCCTCGATCAGCCCGGCTATTTTTTTCAGCCGGAGGCGGCGCTCATATGAAACTTCATCTGGTTATTGGTTTTTTGAACCGCAAAGTCGCGAAGGCCGCAAAGCCTTTTTCGAATCGGAACGGACGATTCGAAAAAACAGCCCATGTTACTGTGTGAAACATAATCATTCTCCAAAACGCCCGAAGGGCCGATTGCTTTATCGAATCGTCCGTTCCGATTCGGTAAAAAACAAAATCTTAGCGTTCTTTGCGTCTTGAGCGCAGCCCCGCCGGCGGGACAAGCGGGCGGTAAGATCGTGTGAAAGTTTCTTTCTTGATCTGACTGGCTTTTTTTCAGCCGGAGGCGGCGCTCATATGCGATTTTGTCAAATTTCATTCATTTCGAATCGGACAAAAATTTTTGCTATTGTAATGAGACACGGGCATCCAAGTCAACAAAATCCTTTCATTTATATTGGAGAGATAGATTTCACCAAATAAGTCTTGAGAACCATGAAAAGATACGATAATCTTAAGTGAATAGACATCATGGTGGAATGGTTTCACTAAACCTATGACCCCATAATTAACCAAACTTATGGGGGTAACTCCGAGCACCATTTCCCAGGTAGAAAGCAACCTGATTTACCCGTCTCTGTCGGCCCTGCTCAAAATGGGCGAAATCCTCTCCGTGGAAGTGAGTTCATTTTTTCAGGAATCAGGCGAACTGAGAAGCAAAGTCGTTTTCCCAAAAACAGAAAACGTTGAAATAAAATTTCCCAATCTTCCTGAAAACAGCATTATGGGCAAGGCCTTGACGCCACTGGATTTCGAACCCAAGGCCGAGCCATTTTTAGTGGAAATCCCTCCTGGTAAAAACCTGAACTCCCATTTTTTTATCCACAAAGGGGAAAAAATTGGTTATATGCTGTCCGGCCGCATTCAACTCAAACTGGGGAACGCAGTCCACACCGCAAACGCCGGAGATGTCATCTACCTGACTTAGGAAATGCCCTCCAGATGGGAAAACCCGGGGCCTGACCCCGCCATTTTATTCTGGATCAAAGTCAAATAATACTTGAAAAATGCAATTAGCGGTTAGCCGTTAGCTATTAGGAATACAATTTCAAACATTTACGGTGAAATAGGACAGCATCAAAAAGTGACGCCTCGAATATAGGAAGAGGCCATGCAAATACTTGATACCTTTAAGCTAACGGCAAATAGCTAAAAGCTAATTGCATTTTTTAGGTAATACATTATGGAGGTTCCCGGCAATGCCTGGGGTCCCCATACTGCTTACTTTTTACTGCATACTTCCTACTCCCTACTGCTTACTTC
>CAYOWC010000221.1:0-8525 GCA_964407525.1 uncultured Desulfobacteraceae bacterium
CCATAGAAGACGAAGGACATCTTTTTCCTTACAAACATCTATATGAAATATTCGATTTGGCGAAAAAGGAAGCTAGCATATGATCGGTTAGCAGGCGTTTTCCCCCTTAACAAACATAGCCATTTTAGAATCGAGCAATTCCAATGATCAGCAAAATCATATCAGGCGGCCAGACTGGCTCAGACCAAGCGGCCCTTGATTTCACCATTCAAAAAGAACACGACTGAATCAGTTCCATTTTCCAAATGCGAAACCGGGGAATTATCGAAAAATGAACGTCTCTATTCTGCCCCGGTCAAAACATATTGAGGTGACCGGTTTCCGAACGGCCCATTTGATATCTGCTATGTATTCCCACCGATAAAGATCTGTGATATCATCATTTCAGCGGATCACCGAGGGTTATGAATATCGTGATTTTCGCGATTTTTTGAATGGGTAGAAACCGGTTAATATCCTGAGATACATCAGGTGCGCGAGGGTTGATGTATGTGCTCAATCTTACCACTTTCCAAGGTTGAAAGCATCGTCTAAGCCGTGAGAAAAGAGTCTCACATCTTGTGGTCGCTTCCCGGTGGAACGTTTCTACCGGGACCTCAGACTCTATCGAATCTACGAGGGCACCAGCGAGATCCAGAGGATGGTGATTGCCCGGGAGTTGACCAAGGAATGATGATGTGAATTTTTTTAGGGAGAAAAAACATGACCGTAAATAAAATATTTGTGGTGGGATCCGGCCTGATGGGGAGCGGGATTTCCCAGATTTGCGCCCAGGCGGGGGTTGAGGTCCTGCTTTATGACATCAATCCTGAGGCCCTCCAAAAAGCTGTGAAGAGTATGGAATGGTCCCTGAACAAGTTCTTTGAAAAGGGAAAAATTACAAAAGACGGGGCCACCGTTATGAAACGGGTCCGGACCGTAACGGATTTTTCCCAGGCCGGAGAGGCGGATTTGCTGATCGAGGCCGTATTCGAGAATCTGGAACTCAAACGGGAAGTTTTTCAAAAACTGGATAAGGCAGCGAACCCACAGGCCCTCATGGCCAGCAATACCTCTGCCATTTCCATTACGGAACTGGCGGCGGTAACCAGCAGGCCCGATAAGGTACTGGGGCTGCATTTTTTCAGTCCGGTGCCCATGATGAAGGCTGTTGAGGTTATCAAGGGCCTGGCAACTGCGGATGAGACCGCCCGGCAAGGTAGGGAGTTTGCCCTCCAGATCGGCAAAGAGCCGATAATGGTAAACATGGATGTGGCCGGTTTTGTCATTAACCGCATCAATTTTCCGTCCACCATGGAGGCCATGCGCCTTGTGGAACAGGGGGTTGCCACGGTGGAGGATATTGACAAAGGGCTGAGACTGGCATCGGGCCGTAAGATGGGGATCTTCGAGACAGGAGACATGGTGGGACTGGATATTACCTACGGGGCCATGATGGCCATGTACCGTGAAACAGGTGATCCCCGATGGTACCCCCCAATGCTTTTGCGGAAAAAGGTGACGGCGGGCCAGCTGGGTCGCAAGACCGGCAAAGGGTGGTATGAATACAATGAAGACGGGACAAGGAAAAAAGGATAGAGATCGGAGGTTAGAGGTCAGAAGTCAGAAGTCGGAAGTCGGAGGACAGAGGTCAGAAGTCGGAGGTCAGAAGTCGGAGGTCAGAAGTCGGAGGTCGGAAGTCGGAGGTCGGAAGTCGGAGGGCAGAAGTCGGAGGTCAGAAGTCAGAAGTCGGAGGGCAGAGGTCCGAAGTCTGATGTCCAATGTCCGAAGTCTGATGTTCAATGAGCACCAAATGACGGCGAAGCCCAATGACATCGAAGCGAGGACACCCTATGAATCTTGCCAGCCTTCTTGAAAATTCGGCGGAAAAATTTCCCAGGCGTATCGCCCTTCGGTTTGAGGGGGAAGAGATTGCCTATCAGGAATTGGACCGAAAGGTCAACTCTCTGGCCGGGGGTCTTGCGGCCTTAGGACTCGAGTCCGGAGACGCATGCATCCTGATGATGCAATCGAATCTAGAATTTGTTACGGCCTATTATGCCCTCGCCAGGATGGGGGTGATCATTGTTCCCGTGAATTTCCTCTACAAGAGTCACGAATTGTCGCACATCTTTGAGGACTCGGGGGCCAGGGGATTTATCGGTATGGATCCTTTTCTGGAGGAACCTCGAAAGATCCTTTCCGATCTTCCCGACCTCAAGACCCGTGTGGCTTTGGGGGTCGAACCGGGTTCCGGCTTTGTTCCGTTTGAAACGGTAAGTGGTCCCGACGAATTTCCCGCCTGTTCTGTTGAAGATCGTGATATCGCCGCCATTATTTATACTTCGGGCACAACTGGCCTGGCCAAAGGAGCCATGTTGACCCACAATAACCTGGCCGGCAATGCCATGACCGTGGCAGACATGCGGACCACCTCTCCGGATGACGTGGTCATCGGAGTCCTGCCCCTTTACCACATATTTGGTCAGACCAGCTCCCTGAATGCCTCCATCTATCTTGGCCAGACCCTGCATCTTTTCCGCCAGTTTGATCCTGGCCCGGTCATGGAACTCATTGAGTCCGAAGAAAGTACCATCCTGTTTGCGGTGCCGACGATGTTGAACCGTCTCATCCATGCCACAAACACCGGTCCGGTTCGCTCCTCTCTCCGCTTCTGTGTTTCGGGGGGATCGTCCCTGCCGCTGGAGGTGCTCCGCAAATTTGAAAAACAATTTCATACAAAGATCTACGAGGGGTACGGTCTGAGCGAGTGTTCACCCGTCTGCATCGAGAACCCCTTCGGGCAGAAAACCAAGGCGGGTTCTATCGGTGTCCCCATTCCGGGCTTTGAGGCGCGCATTGTGGATGAGTCCGGCAGCGAGGTTGCCACGGACCAGGTTGGGGAACTCATCGTAAAGGGGCCCGGCGTCATGAAGGGATATCTCAACCGCCCGGTGGAGACGGCCGAGGCCATTGTGGACGGCTGGCTCCATACCGGTGATCTGGCCCGCATGGACAGCGAAGGGTATATCTATATCGTGGACCGAAAAAAGGATATGGTTATCCGTGGCGGGTACAATATCTATCCCCGCGAAATAGAGGAGTTGTTGTTCCAGCATCCGTCCGTGGTGGAGGCGGGGGTTTATGGTATCTATCACCAGGGCCTGGGGGAAGAGGTGGCCGCGGATGTGGTGTTGAAGCCGGGCTCCAACGTCACCGCTGACGGGATACGACTCTTTGTGAAGGAGAGGGTGGCTCCCTACAAATATCCCCGTGTGGTCCGGATTGTGGATGATCTGTCCAAAAGCCATACGGGCAAAGTATTGAAAAGGAAGCTGAGAGAGCGGTACGAGATCTCTGTTTCAGTATCAAGCCATCAAATATAATAAGGAGATTTTAGAACCATGGGCCATTTCAAGTTAAACGAAAAAGATCTTTTTTTTATCCTCAAGGATCAACTGAACTATGGCTCCCTCTGCGGTCTCCAGCGGTACCGTGAACTGGATGAGGACACCCTGGACATGCTGGTCCAGGAGGCCATCAAGTTTACAAGGGGGGTCGTGGAGCCCCTGCAAGAGGTGGGGGAGCAGTGGGGCGTTGTCTTTGAAGACGGGCAGGTCCGCTGCGCCCCGGAATTTAAAGAAGCATTCAAATTGTACGGTGAGACCGGCTGGACAGCAGCGGCCCGGGACCCGGAGTATGGTGGCCAGGGTTTCCCCCACATGATGAGGATCGTCATCAACGATCTCATGTACGGGGCTTCGCAATCCTTCAATATGGCGCCGAGCCTGACACACGGGGCGGCCCACCTCATTGAAAGTTTCGCTACCCCGGAACTCAAGGAACAGTTCATACCCCGCATGTTTTCGGGAGACTGGGCCGGAACCATGGCTCTCACCGAACCTGATGCGGGTTCCAATCTGGCTGCCATTCGTGCTACGGCTGTCAGGATTGGGGATCGGTTCAAAATCAAGGGAAACAAAATCTTCATTTCCTGGGGAGACCATGACCTGGCCGAGAATATCATCCACCTCGTCCTTGCCCGTGTGGAAGGAGCTCCTGAGGGGATCAAGGGGATTTCCCTGTTCATCGTCCCCAAGTTCAGGGTCCTCCCGGACGGTTCTGTTGGAGAGCCCAACGATGTGATCTGCAGCGGTGTGGAAAAGAAACTGGGCCTGCATGCTTCGCCCACCTGTGCCCTCAATTTTGGGGACAACGACGGTTGCGAGGGGTATCTCTGCGGGGAGGAAAACCGTGGGCTAGCCCACATGTTCCAGATGATGAATGCCGCAAGGATCAATACGGGGGTGAGTGGGATGACCCTTGCCAGTAACGCTTATCACAATGCCCTCGCCTATACCATGGAACGGATTCAGGGTGCGGAAGTGACCCGCAGAAAACCCGGTTCCATTCCCATTATCGGACACCCGGACGTACGCAGGATGCTCCTGTGGATGAAGGCCATGGTGGACGGCATGCGTTCCATGATCTATACGGGGGCATTCTGGTCCGATCTGGCCCTTGAAATGGAAGAGGGGGAAGAAAAGGCCAATTACCAGGCCCTGGTGGAGTTCATGACGCCCATCATTAAGGCCTATTGCTCGGATATGGGCTTCCGGGTCTGTGAGACGGCCATCCAGTGTCTCGGGGGGTATGGCTTCAGCAAGGAATATCCCCTGGAGCAATATCTGAGGGATGCCAAGATCATGTCCCTGTATGAGGGGACCAACGGCATCCAGTCCATGGATCTTCTGGGGCGCAAGATGCGTATCCACGACGGCGCTTATTTTAAGGCGTTCATGGGGAAGATCGAATCTTTTTGCACGGAAAACCGGGACCATGATACCCTTGGCGGCGAGGTGGAGGCCTTATCAAACGCGGCGGAGAAGCTGGTCCGGGTAGCCGAGGAGATGTCTAAACGTTCAAAAACGGATACCCTCCAGTGGGCTTCTTACACCTATCCGGCCCTCTTGTGCTTCGGGGATGTCACCGTGACCTGGCGTCTCCTGGACATGGCTGTCATTTCCGGGAAAATCATAGATGAAAAGGGGGAGAACGACTATTGTCGGGGCAAGATCATGCAGGCCACCTATTTTGCCGGGGTGACCCTGCCCATCACCTTGGCCCGTCTGGATACCTGTCTGCGTAATGGGCGGGAGATTGTGGAGATGCCCGAAGGGGCCTTTTGATTTAAGAGGAGCATATTTGATGGACAGAACATTGAACCGGGTGGTGGTTGTTGACGCCGTGAGAACGGCCTTTGGCAGGGCCGGAGAAAAAGGGATTTTCTGGAACACCAGGGCCGATGACCTGATTGTTCCCTTGCTGAAGGCCTTGATTCAGCGAAATCCGGAGATCAGCCCGGATATGATTGAAGACAATATCTGGGGGGTTACCAACCAGATGAAGGAACAAGGTGGAACCATCGGCCGGGTGGTGAGTATGCTTGCGGACTGGGGGTACGGGATCCCAGGTTGTTCCGTTGATCGCATGTGCGCCGGGGGGCTTTCCGCTATAGGTTTTGCCACGGCCTATGTGGCATCGGGGATGGCTGACTGCCTTATTGCCGGAGGGGTGGAACATATGGGCCATCTCCCCATGGGATTCATGCGGGATCCCCATCCCAGAAGTGAGGAAGTCATGGGCGGTCCTTCGGCCCTGAATATGGGGTTGACCGCTGAGAATCTCCATGAACGTTTCCCCGAATTTACAAAAGAGATGGCGGACCAATACGCTGAAAGGTGCCAACAAAATGCCGACAAGGCCATCAAGGCGGGGAAAATGAAGGAGATGATCATCCCCCTCGAGGTAGAGATGGCAGATGGTACCCATGCGGTCGCTGACCGGGACCAGCCCCCCAGGGCCAATACGACCATGGAGGGCCTGGGAAATCTCAAGACGCCCTTTAAGGAAGGAGGCCATGTGACTGCGGGAAACGCTTCCGGCCTGAACGACGGGGCCTGCGCCGTCTTGATTATGAATGAAGAGAAAGCCCGGGAACTGGGGATCCGTCCCAAGATGCGATGGGTGTCCTCGGCGGTTGCGGCAGTGGACCCCACCATCATGGGAATTGCACCGGTCCCTGCCACAGAGAAAGCCCTTCAGAAGGCCGGGTTAACCATGGACGATATGGACCTGGTGGAGCTCAATGAGGCTTTTGCCGTCCAGGCGCTCTATTTTATGGACCGTATGGGAATGGCCTGGGATGACGCAAGGGTTAACCGATGGGGGGGCTCCATAGCTTATGGCCATCCCCTGGCTGCATCGGGTCCCCGCCTGGTGGTTTTTCTGTCCGGGCTCTTCAAGGAGAACCCCCAGACTAAATATGGTCTCACCACCATGTGTGTGGGCAGGGGGCAGGGATATTCCGTGATCTGGGAGAATCTGCAGGGCTCTCAGGTATAACCGTATAATTGAAAAGGAATATGCAAATGACATCTAAAAACATCATACTGGAAAAAAAAGAACATATCGCTCTGATTACATTCAACCATCCTCCCGTCAATGCCTGGAACCTCGCGACTATGGAGGAATTTGAACAGACCATTGACGCCGTGGAAAAGGATCCGGAAGTCAGGGTGGTCATTCTGACCGGGGCCGGGGAAAAATGTTTTTCTGCGGGCTTTGACGTGAGCGACGCGGCAAACAGCGCCAAAACCAGTCCCATGGGCAGGAACCTCTGGGAGCGGATTGACCGATTTGACAAGCCGGTCATCGCCGCCATGAATGGGTTCGCTCTGGGAGGGGGATTGGAACTGGCCATGGCATGCCATTTCAGGATCATGGTGGATACGCCCAAGGCAAAGGTGGGGCTCACGGAATTGAATCTGGGTATTATTCCAGGATGGGGAGGAAGTCAGCGGCTGCCCCGCCTGGTGGGCCGGGCAAAGGCCCTGGACATGATTCTTTTCAGCAAAACCGTCAGCGCTGGAGAGGCATTGGAAATCGGCCTGGTCAACCAGGTCTCATCTCCGGAAAACCTGATGGATGACGCCTTTGCCTTTGCGGAAAAACTGGCCGAAAGGCCTCCCATCGCGGTGGGTTGCGTTCTCAAGGCCATGTCGGCCGGAGAGTACGAGGGGTTTGAAAAAGGGCTCCTCGTGGAAACGGAGGGGACCGTCCGCGTCCGCGAAAGCAAGGACTGTCTCGAAGGGTTTAAGGCGTTCCTGGAGAAGCGCAAACCGGTTTTTTCGGGAGAGTAAGCGTCCCTCAATGTTTTATCGATGTTGGATATTCAGACCTCGTTAAATAGTTAAATGGTCGAGTCGTTGATTTGGAAAAAAGCATGTAATATCAAATGCATTGCGAACTCAAGGTTGGCCGATGTCCAATTTTGGAATATAGGGCATGAACTTGTATGATAAAAAACAACTTAACTACTAACCTAGTCAACCACTTGACGAGGTTTGGATATTTAGGATCTGTTGACTTTCAGGGCTTCTAAGAACATCTGATAACCCTAATCCGCAATCTACAATCCCTTACTCCCTATCCTTGAGGAAATACCCATGGTATTCTTCCTCTGAAAGATGGGTTTTCAATAGACGTGTGAGTAGATTGAAAACTTCTTCCAACTCTTCCTGAGTCATTCGTTTTTTGATCAGGGCCATGTGTGCATCATCGGAAAATTTCTGCAGGTAATAGGCGACCGTATTTTCATCCCCTTCACGATCAAAACCAAAACCTACCAGACCATCGTATTCTTCCACAAAATTGTGTGTGTGCTCTGCCATCAAAAACCCAAAGCCTCCTTGATTAGTATTACCGAGATAACGGATTTTCCTGAGACTCGTCCGGCTTTGCTTCGAAATATTTGCACCGATGTCGGAACATGGCCCATTGGCCACGGTTTCCATCCCACGATTTTTCTTCGCATTTTCCCAATGCATTTGGGCTGTTGTGTCCGAATTTATTCTCAAAATATCTGAAATGGACGCATTTTCCGCATTGAACCTGATCACTGGAAATCTGCCTTCCGTTTTGAATTTTGTCGTTTTTCATTTTGGTTCCAATCGTTAAAAAATGTGCTTATGAATTTTTGTCGGTTGAACTTATAGCCGTCAGGTGAGCATTAGATATTTTACCGCCAACGGCGTGTTACATACGAGCGCCGCCGTCCCGCTATAAAGCGGGATCAGATCTAGAAAGAAACTTTTACACCACTTTACCGCCCGCTTGTCCCGCTAGCGGGGCTTCGCTCAAGACGCCAAGAACGCTAAGATTTTGTTTTTTACCGAATCGGAACGGACGATTCGATAAAGCAATCAGCCCTTCGGGCATTTCGGAGAATGTTTACGTTTCACACAGAAACAATAATGGCTGTTTTTTCGAATCGTCCGTTCCGATTCGAAAAAGGCTTTGCGTCCTTAGCGCCTTGGCGGTTCAATTTTTTTAATTGAAGTTTTTCTCGTTCCCACTTTCTGTAAGGGAATGCATTTTCGCGCCTCGCCACGTGCTCTCACATCAGGAATTATCAACCCGACAAGCAATTGCAGAGTGCGGTAATCGAGTGGCCTCAGAGCTCCACGGTATGCAACGACCGCTGC
>CAYOWC010000222.1:0-1066 GCA_964407525.1 uncultured Desulfobacteraceae bacterium
ATATGAGGAGCGCTGTAGTTTAGAAGCGCAATGTTGACTTTAAGCCCCCTCTTCCAGAATCGGAAGCGGGGGCTTTTTTTTGATGAAAACGGATCCAACCATGAAGAGCATGAAGGATAAAAAAATAAGGTCTTTGAGTTACTCTTAATCTGATTCTTATTTCTATCTTGGAAGCACTATAATCCAGAAAATTTAAACCCAGATGTTTCGCACAAACGGGGAACCTGTTTCTTCATTTACTTCATGCTCTTCATGGTAGATTTTTTACCAGGTATTGGAAACCGTGAACCGGAAACTGGAATGTACAGAAAGGGTATATTTTCTCATGGCCTCAAACATTTCCCCTTCCATCATCATGAGAACCTGGGAATACGGTGAAACTGATCTGATTGTGAGCTTCTTTACCGAGGACCGGGGCTGGTTGAAAGGGATTGCCAAAGGGGGCAGGAAAAGCCGCACCCGGTTTGCCAACTGTCTGGATCTGTTCTGCCTTTGTAGTCTCGAATACGAAATAAAACAGGGCAGAGATCTCTGTTTCCTGCAATCTGGGAAGTTGATCCACTCTTTTCCAGGCATACGAACCAATTTTGCTTCCCTGTCATTGGCAAGTTATATGCTGGAAGTGATGGAGTTGCTCTTTCCTTCAGAGACAGCGGATCGTATCGCTTTTGAGCTTTTTAAGGATTCCCTCTCCGCTATGGACCGCGGAGGTGATCTTACCGGGTTGCGAATGCTTTTCGAAGCGAGGGCCATGGCGCTTGGCGGCTACGCCATCGATTTTTCCAGGTGTTGCCAGTGCGGAAGGAAATATGCAGGCGAGGGAACGGCGGTTTTCAACTGCAGCAAAGGAGGAATCAGCTGTCTGAAATGCCTCAGGGAATCAAAAAGCGCGCCGGGGCTTCAGCCTTCCATGGTGGTTCTACTGAAAAAGCTGCAATCTGCCCCTGTGGAGGAACTGAAAAAGTTGGATTGGAATACAATAGACGCGGACCGCATCCGCGCGGTATTGACGCTGCATATGGAATACAGGATCGGTCGAAGGTTAAAGTCTGCCAAATATCTTTAA
>CAYOWC010000222.1:1166-6516 GCA_964407525.1 uncultured Desulfobacteraceae bacterium
GCACAAGCCATAGAAACACCGCCGCCACCGCAAAGGGTTGCGAGCCCCAGGCTCTTACCTCTATTTTTCATGGCATACAGGAGCGTAACCATAATTCGGCAGCCCGTCGAACCCACGGGATGGCCCAGTCCAATTCCTGATCCGTTCACGTTGGTGATTTCCCGGTTCAAACCCAGGTCAATCTCACAACCTAAATATTGTGCCGCAAAGGCCTCATTGAGTTCTATCAATTCAAAATCGTCCAGTTTTAAACCAGGATTCCTCTTGAAAAGATCCTTGACCGCAGGGACAGGGCTCAGGCCCATAACCGACGGGTGGCAAGCTCCACGCCCGACCGCCTTGATCCTTGCAATGGGTGTAAGACCCAGTTCCTCAGCCTTTTCCGCTGACATAATGACCATGGCGCTGGACCCGTCATTGATTCCGGAAGAGTTGCCGGCCGTAACTTTTCCGATTTTAGGGATAAAACCCGGAGGAAGGCCGGCCAGTTTTTCCATGGTAATTCCCGGCCTGAAATGTTCATCTTTATCAAAGATAATCGGAGGTTTCTTCCTCTGCGGCACCTCTATGGGAACAATCTCATCCTTGAAATCCCCATTTTTTGTTGCCCGTTCTGCGTTGTTGTGGCTCCGCAGAGCCACTTCATCCATCGCTTCCCGACTAATATTGTGTAGTTGCGCAATAAATTCGGCGGTATGCCCCATAATATACGGTTTGCCCTTGAACAGTTCCAGGGGCATCCCCTCTTTCAAAGGACCCTCTTCCGGATGAGGTATGAGATGCGATCCGCAATGCAGGGCATGGATCATGGAATCCACAAAAACCTGATCCTGCAGGCGACAACCCCAACGGGCGCCAGGCACAATATACGGAGCCCCTGACATGTGCTCGACCCCGCCTGCCAGGATAATATCGGCCATACCCGCCTGTATCATGGCCATTCCTGAAATAACGGCCTCCATCCCTGAAATACAGACCCGGTTGATAGTTACAGCCGTCACCGTATCGGGAATACCGGCCATCAGGGCGCACACCCTGGCCACATTCAGTGCATCCGCGGGCTCCATACAGCTACCGAAACGCACATCATCAATCATTCCAGGGTCAATCCCTGCGCGTTTGACAGCCTCTTTCATAACAACGCTGCCAATGACCGCCGCATTCAAATCTCTCAAAGTACCACCGAAAGCTCCCACCGCAGTCCGACACGCAGAAACAATGACTACCTCTTTCATAGCTGCTCCTTAGATGCAAGTTCTCTGAGAATAGCCGCATTGTTGCTGATGCGTTCCAGATTTTTCTTGATATTCTTTTTATTCGGCTTTGCTTTCCGGGCCCGTTTGCACTTGGTTTCTTTGGAATTGGTAGACATAGTTTAATCTCCTGAAAATTCAAAATTAATGTTAGCTCCTGAATATACGCCTTTAAAAACACCCCGTCAAGTAAAGTTTAGGCTTGGCAGCAATTCTCATTATGGCGCCCCATTCATTTCCGAATGCTGTGTGAGTGGCATTTTGCCACGATTTTTCGAGGCTATAAGCCTCTCTCACAGCGATGTCTTCAAAATGAGAATTGCTGAAATTTCTATTTTGTTATTTACGAATCCTTTATATGATGCTAATTTTCTATTATTTGTTAGGTGAGTTTTTTCATCAACCCTTTGGAGAAAGGAGGAAAAATGGAACAAGGTAATGGCATTCTGCGTTGGGTGATCGTGGTGGCTGTAGTGGTTGTTCTGGGTCTTGGCGGAGGCAGCTGGATAAAGGCCAATGCCACGGAAGAAGTTTTCGACTGCGCTCCGCAGGGGAAAATCGAAAAAGAAATATCAGAAAATGCACAACTGGAAGAATTTTCCTGTTTTTTCAAAAAATGGGAAGGAAAAAACACCCTTCATTTCAAAGTGGGCGTAAAGAACGTATCCGACAAACCACAACGTTACCGGATAAACATTTTTCTCGATAACGGAAAAGCGGTAGGAGGGCTCATTCCCCGGAAAACAAAGAAGGGCCTTCTAAAACCGGGGGCAACGGGCTCCTTTGTGTATCCGGTCGGAAACATGACAAGCAAACCGGAATCGATCACACTCTTGATTAAATCTATGGATTAACGAAAATTCTCATCAAGAAAGGGAGGTCTGCACATCATGAAAAAACTGAGTTTCGTATTTGCAATTTTTGCTGCGTTTGCCTTTATCACTGCAGGGTCTGCATTGGGGAAAACCATCTTTTTAGGTATCGGGACAGGTGGCACGGGAGGAATTTATTATCCCTATGGTGGGGGTGTTGCTGAAATATGGACCAAATATGTTCCCGGTGTAAAAGCAGTTGCAGAAGTTACCGGGGCAAGCGTGGAAAATGTAAAGCTGGCCAGTAAAGGAGAAACCGTCATCGGTGAAGTGATGGGAGACGTGGCCGTTGCCGGCTATGAAGGGCTGTCCAAATTCAAAGGGAAAAAACAGGAAATTCTTTCCATGGCCATCATGTATCCCAATCTCCTGCAATGTGTAACATTAAAAAAAAGCCCCATAACCAGCATTGAGCAGGTGAAGGGGAAAACCATCAGCACGGGAAGCCCTGGGAGCGGTACGAATTTCATGGCAGAGGCCGTGCTGAAAGCCCTTGACATCCCACTGGATTCTTATAAAGATACGCGATTGTCTTTCACGGAGAGTTCCAATGCACTCAGGGATGGGAATATCGAATTAGGCATATGGTCGGTAGGGCCTGGAACCAGTTCCATTATGGACCTGGCAACAACTCACGACATTCGAATCATTCCATTCACATCAGAACAAACCGCGAAAATCCTGGCATCCAATAAAACCTATGCCTCTGTTGATCTCGCTGGAGGGGTATATAATGGCGTCGACGAACCGGTGCCCACTATCGGCGTTTGGAATGTCATGATCTGCCAGAAGTCTTTAGATACGGACCTCGTTTACAACCTGGTCAAAGCCCTTTACGAACATAATGACACACTGCGAAAGATTCATCCGTCGGCTTCCTATACGACACCTGAAAATGCCGTAAAATATTCGCCAATCCCGCTCCATCCGGGAACCATTAAATACCTAGAGGAAAAAGGCATCCAGGTTCCGGATCGACTCAGACCTTAATAGTCCAGGAGCGGAAATAGAACCTTGAACCTTTGGCTCATCGCGGACTAACGTGATATTTTTTCAGTTGTTGAATAGGCCATGCTCAGATTCCAGGTGTCAGGTGTCAGGAAAAAACCTGGCGTATTCAGCATATTAAACGTAATAACAAATAGTTATGCTATTCTATTCAGAAAATAGGAAGTAGGTACTGAAACCTGACACCCGAAACCTGACACCCCGGTTCCGGAAAAAAGGATTCTTCACGCTAACCCGCGGTGAGCCGAACCTTTGAGCCCATGAACACCCATGGAAAATCCACGGTCTCTCTCTTATTAGGGAGTTCTTTTCTTGCGGTCAGCCTACTCCTTGTCGCCTGGTACTTGCCGGGCGACCTGGAGCTGACCATCAGCACTGCAAAAGATGACCGGAAGCTGCTCGTACTGCCACTGGATCCGGGAGAACGGTTTACCATTCACTACTACCATTCCGTGGAAAACGCTCCAATCTGGGAAGAACACAGTGTGGATGCCCATGGGAAAATCTACATAGAAGAAGAGCGATATCTGAAATTCGGCGCCGGCATGGGCAAGATGCCGGGAATAGGAAGAATGGTCAAAAAAGGACCCTATGAAGCCATTGTAGACATGCATATGCCTACCGGCGACTTTGTCTTGAGGGTAGGAAGTCCGGGTGTAGACCATACGATCATCTGGAGAAATACCAGGACAAATCTTTCTGCAAAGGTTCCCCATGAAGCCGTACGTTTTTCAGCTGCCCCGGTGAGCCTCATTTATGCCATGTACCGGTCTTTTTTTCCCCATAACGCAACACCTGGAGCAGTTGAATGAACGATAAACCGACCTATGAGCAGTTAGAGAAGAAAGTCCGGGAATTAGAACACACCGTGACTTTTCTGGAAAACATCATTAACAGCTCCATTGACGGCATCGTATCCACTGATCTGCATGGCACGCTTCTTTTCAGCTCTCCGGGGCTGAGTGAGATCACCGGGTACGAAAAAAACGAAATTGCCGGCAAAAAGGTGTGGTTGTTTTACCGGGAAGGAAAAGAAGACGCAAAAAACATCATGAAAGGCCTTCAGGAAAAAGGGAAACTGCACAACTACGATTTGAAAATGAGAAAAAAAGACGGGAATTTTGTCGATGTAATTATCAGTGTTTCTTACATAAGGAACGACTTGGGCGAAATCAGTGGGACACTTGGAATATTCAAGGATGTCACCGAAAAGAAAATCCTGGAAGCCGAACTCCAACATGTGCAAAAAACGGAATCCGTTGCCACCCTGGCAGGCGGTATAGCCCATGAATTCAACAATACTCTGATGGGCATTACAGGAAATATTGACCTGCTTCAAATGGAAATGGATGAAAAAGGGAAAGAATATAAGCGTCTTGATTTGATGAAAACCTCTGCGCGGCGAATGGCTAACCTGACCAAACAGTTACTTGCCTACGCAAAAGGCGGAAAATATAGCCCTAAAGTAATTTCTCTGAATGCGTTCATAGAAGAAACACTCCCCCTTCAGAAACAGGCGATAGGATCTACCACCACAATAGAGACGGATCTTCAAAACAACATTCCCCATGTAAAAGTAGATTCAGCCCAGATGCAGATGGTCCTCTCAGCCATTCTTGCCAATGCCGATGAAGCTGCAAAAGGGGACGGTCAAATAAAAATCATCACAAGAAGCGTGAAAATCACTAAAGAATTCATCAAAAACCATCGTGATTTTGTTCCGGGCCGTTACGTGAGCCTGACGATCGAGGATCATGGAAAAGGGATGGATGACGAAACCCTGAACAAACTGTTTGATCCTTTTTTTACCACAAAATTCCAGGGAAGGGGTCTGGGCATGGCCGCCGTTTACGGGATCATCAGGAATCATCAGGGATCGATCTTTGTTGACTCGAAACTGGACAAAGGAACCGTGGTACGAATCTATCTGCCGGCTGTTGAAGTAGCGCCCGAAGAGACCAAAGCGCCAACAGGAGATCTGGTAACCGGATCAAAAACCATCTTGCTCATTGAAGATGAAGACATGGTCATCGAAATCACGCAGACACTACTGGAAAGACTCGGTTACCGAGTAAAAGTAGCCGCAACCGGAAACGAAGCTATTCATATAACCAGAACCTTCGACGGAAATATCGACCTCGCTCTACTGGACATAAAACTGCCCGACATGGAAGGTGGGAACCTGTATCCTCTTCTCATGGAAACACGACCAGACCT
>CAYOWC010000222.1:6616-8418 GCA_964407525.1 uncultured Desulfobacteraceae bacterium
ACAGGGAGCCAACAGACTCTCCTTCCATCATCGGGCGCTCGATTTTGAAAGCCGTTGCAGTCATAGGGATAGGCCTCAGCCTTTTTGAGCTGTATACTGCCGGAATCGTTGCCATGACCGCCATGAAGCACAGATCTGTTTTTCTCAGTTCAATCCTCGTTATCGCCTTCCTGACGAGGCCCCTTTACCAGAAGGCCCGAAGGGACCGCATGAATGCGGCTCTTTTGGTAGACTTGCTTCTTGTTGCCCTGAGTATTGCCGTAGGAGCTTATATTTTTATCGACCTGAACGGCATTTTTGACCGGCAAGGAGACTGGAGCCAGTGGGATATTACTGTCGGGATCACCCTGGTCGTCTTGGTATTAGAGGCAACGCGTCGCGTAATCGGCCTGAATCTCACGTGCATCGCTTCCGGATTTCTCCTGTTCGGGTATTTCGGACCGTACATGCCCGACATCCTCGTCCATAAGGGATATTCCATTGAACGCATGGCCACCACACTTGCCCTCACTACGGAGGGGATATTCGGACTTCCCACCGGTGTAGCGGCAACATTTGTCTTTATATTTATTCTGTTCGGGGCCTTTCTGGACAAGACGGGTGCAGGAAATTTCTTCATTGATATGGCCTATTCCATTACCGGCCGATTTTCCGGGGGACCGGCGAAAACAGCGGTGGTTGCAAGCGGATTCATGGGATCGGTTGCCGGAAGCGCGGTGGCAAATGTAGTGGCCACCGGTTCTTTTACCATCCCCATGATGAAAAAGATCGGATACAAGCCCCACGTAGCCGCTGCCGTAGAAGCAGCGGCCTCCACCGGGGGACAACTCATGCCCCCAATCATGGGGGCCGGCGCCTTCCTGATGGCCGAATTTACCCAGACGCCCTATCTTGAGATTGTCAAAATTGCGCTTATCCCCGCTGTCCTCTATTTCTTTTCCGTTATTCTGTTCGTACACCTCGAAGCCCAGAAGCTGGGAATATGGGGCCAGCCAAAAGAAGTTCTGCCCAGAATCGGAAAAACCCTGAAGAATGGCATTCATTTCGTTATCCCAGTAGCCATCCTCATTACCGTACTCATGATGAATTACAGCCCGATGATGGCGGGATTCGTAGCGGTACTGGCTGTTTATTTCACCGCACTCATGAGAGAAAGATCGCGCATATCGTTCAAAACCCTTTTGAAAACCCTGGAACTGGGTGCACGAAACGCTGTTATTGTGGCTGTCGCCTGTGCGGCTGCAGGTATCATCGTAGGGGTGGTCAACCTGACCGGAACAGGGCTCCGCTTTTCGTCTCTCGTGGTATCCCTTTCACAGGGAATTCCTCTGCTGGCTCTGGGCCTGGTGGCTATCACCTCTCTGCTTTTAGGAATGGGATTACCGGTTACCGCATCGTATATCGTGCTGGTCATTCTTGCCGGACCGGGACTCATGGACCTGGGCATACCGCTCCTTACGGCCCATATGATTGTTTTCTGGTATAGCCAGGATGCCAATGTTACACCTCCCGTTGCTCTGGAATCTTTTGCGGCAGCAGGCATTGCCGGGTCAAGTCCCATGCGAACCGCATTTACATCCTGGAAATTGGCAAAAGGGCTCTATATCATTCCTATCATCATGGCCTATCATCCGCTCCTCTTGAACGGCCCCACCGGCGAGGTAATCCAAACAGTCATATTCTCCACCCTGGCCATTACGGCCTTCGTTATCTGTTTGGAAAAATATTTTCTGACTTCCATCACCTGGGCGGAAACAATCCTGTTTGGGGTAAGCGCCATTTTGATGATATGGGTAGGGGAT